>CANRHU010000118.1 GCA_947630485.1 uncultured Lachnospiraceae bacterium | reverse complement strand
TCTTTCCATATAGTAATACCGTTTTTCTCAAATGTCAAGAAAAATTTAGCACTCATTTTTAGTGAGTGCTAACAGTTTTGAAAGAAGGACATCTGCACTGACAAATGTCTAAATGAAGCTGCTGATAGAGCATCCTGTTCCACTTACAGTTTACACAGCCTGAAAATCCCGGGGAAACGCACGGAACCTTCCATGCGCGGACACACAGAAAACCCGCCGCGCTTCGCAGGCCAAAGGTTTCGCGTCCTTTGTCTGCAAATCACGGCGGGTTCTGCCCGCGCCCTCTAGTACAGCGTTGCATTAATATCGAAGTAATCAGTGCCTGATATCCGCGTCAACACAAGGCGGAAGAAGGAAGCGATGGGGGCCCATCGCTGACTGATGACAACGCAGTGCTGGCGCGGATAGCGGGTGCTGATTACTCGATAATTAATGCAATGCTGTACTAGGGATAGTCCTCCTCCCCCAGATACTGCCGCAGCTTTTTTAATGCGCTGTACTGCAGGAACCGCACGTTGGCGTAGCTTACGCCCACGCGCTTTGCCGTCTCCTGCGCGGAGAGACCGTGGTAGAAGCGGAAGATGATGATGCTGCGCTCCCGCTGGGACAGCTTTTCCAGGGCGGCGGCGAGGGCTTCCAGCATTTCGTTTGTCAGCACCTGCTCTTCCGCTCCGGCGGACGCGGCGGTGACCTCCTCAAGCTCCTCAAAGTCCGCGAAGTCCGGCTGCCGCCCGCTTCTGCGGTAATAATCCGTCACCGTGCTGCGGGTGATGGTATACAGCCAGGTGCCGGGCGCGCTGCGGGCGGGGTCGTAATCCTCCAGCGCCTGGATGGCGCGCAGGAACACCTGCTGCAGAAGATCCGCCCGGTCGTGGACGTTGGATACGCGGGCGCTTATGTACCGCTCCACCTTGCCGCGGTAATCCTGATAGAGTTCTTCGGGCGTAATCCTGCTGCTCATGGCTTTTTCCTTTCACCTGTCCGGATACGCCACGCATCCGCCTCTCCCGCGGCGTTCAATTCCATATCGTCGTCTTCTAAGGGCACGCCGGCGCCCGCACCGCCGAAGCCCGTATTGCCCGCGTTTCCGTTTCCGGCGGCGCGGATGAGCCCGTCCAGCCGCTCATTTCCTGCAAAGCGCTGAAAGTCAAACAGCGCCCGCAGTAAGTTCTCAGTTTTGTCCATAAATTCCGATCCTCCAACCATGCTCAGCCAACCGCGGCCGCAGCGCGTATGCGCTCTGCCCAGCCGTCCCCGAACAGCAGCCTCCTGTGTGGGTTCCGATTTGTCCGGCATGCGTCCGGTTCCTCAACAAGCATCGGCGCGCATCCGCACACCGGCCGGCACAGGCAGATGTCCGCGCCTTCGCGCCCTTCCACCGGGATGATAAAATCCCGGGAGCCTCTCCCACACATAAACGCGCCGTCCAGCTCCAGCCGCAGAGGCGATCCGTCCATAAAATACTGAGGTATGTACCACTCGTAGATCTCATACATTTCCTCCAGCGGCAGAAAGCTGTCGCCGCTGTATCTGCCCCGCAGCTCCTCCTGCGTGGCGTTTCGCACCTTCAGCCCCGTGCAGCCGCTGGCGGCAAGCGTCTTCACGCTCTGCCTGAGTACGCCCACGCTGCCCCGGTGAAGCGCCATCTCCGCCGTCGTCTTAAAGCGCCGCTCGCGGCATGCACGGAACGCCTCCAATACACGCCTGCCGGCGCCGGGAACGCCGCAGAACCGGTCGTGCCAGCCCTGATCGCCGTTGTAGCCGATGCGGAACTCCGGGCGCATACCCCGCGCCTCCAGCCCCATCAGCAGCGGCAGATCCACTTCCATGCCGTTTGTGCGGATGCAGCTGATGTCGATCCTTCTGTCTGCCAGCGCGTCCACGATCTCCCACCAGTCGGGCCGTGTCAGGGGTTCCCCGCCTGTGATCCATACCGAGAGCACGCCGCACTCGTCCATCCGCTCGATCATGTCCATCACCTGCTCGTGGGAGAGCTGCCCGCACTGCTCTTCTTTCGATGCCGCCGGGCACTGCCCGCGGCAGCCGCCGCACCTGCCGGCGACAGACCAGCAGGCCGCGTAGATAAAACGGTTTGGGTAGCGGCGGTAATATTGATCCTGCTCCATGCCTTCCCCGTATGCGCAGCGCTCCACCACGCCCTCATCTGCCATCTGCCCGATCAGCCTCCGCACCTGCTCCGGGATTCGCGCCCCGGAGCAGTCGACCAGCCCGCCGCACAGCTCCAATGCCTTAAACTCCTCTTCTTTTAAAAACCGCACGCCGTTATCCGGTCTGTGGACAATGGCCCAGGGCAGCCCATCCCAGCCGCGCAGCGCCATTTCCCGGCTCAGCCTGTAATATACGCCAGCCATCCTGTCGTCTCCTCCTTCTTTTGTATTCTTATCCCTTTATACGTCCGGGGGAGAAAACTGTTAGAGCCTGCGGCACATTTTTTTTAAATTTTTTTACGCCGTCCCGTCCAGGCGCTGTCACGCAGACCGCACCTTTCTTTCCCGTTTCCGCACACGGCGCGTGCGATGCAGTGTTCCCGCACTGTGAT
>CANRHU010000117.1 GCA_947630485.1 uncultured Lachnospiraceae bacterium | reverse complement strand
TAGCCCCTCCGATAAAATCAGAGGGTAGCCGCCTTTTGCTCTGTGGTTTCCCATGCCGTTAATATAACACATTTTCCAAGCATGGGCAATATGTATTTTCTTTGCTCCGCTGTCTGGTTTTCAGCATCTCCAGCGGTGCCAGGCTCGCCGGAAGTGTCTACTTGCTTTTGTTGCGGTAATCCCCCGGCCGGGTGTCGGGCCCGGTGTCGTCCTCCGCTGGGGATTGTTTTACATGTTTTCGATTGCTTCAATAACTTGTTTCGCGCTATAAAATCTGGCCGGAATGGTTTTGCTGTTTCCCTTGTATTCAATTTCGTAATTTCTTGCAAGTCCGCTATTCCAAAAGTAAACCCGCGCGCCCTCCGGCGTCGTGTAATGGTTCCCGTTGATTTTCCATGATTTCGGGAGTTTTTCAGGCTCCCCAGGAAGATCAACCATGATTGTTTTTGTCTTGCTGTCGTAATCGCTCGCCGGGAACCGGTTATATGCCTGCTTGTAAAGGCTGTATTTCATTTTCTTTTTCATGCCGTCGCTACTCCTTTTCTTTTTGTTAATCCCTCTGCCGGGTATCGCTCCCGGCCCGCCGGATCGGCGGTCATCCTCTGCGGAGGGTTTTACATTCTATCCAGAGTTTTTAGTCGCCCTGGCTCGCTGCTGTCCTGCATCCTGTCTCATTTGTTATAGGTGGGATTTCAGCTTCCCGCGGACGTTTCGCGCCGCCCGCCTGCGTGAGGTTTTCAATGTGCTTTTCTTTAACTGTCTATATCTTACCACATTTACAGTATTTATGCAATACGTATTACATAAATATTTAAATTTTACCGTATTGCACAAATACGATACATTAAAATTGTATATTTTGTATATGATGCAAAATATTAATGTTTTGTATTGCATAAAATAGTATTGCGTAGTATAATTAATAAAATAAATCATATTGGAGGTGGAAACAGTGACAGGAAAAGAAGCTAAAAAAAGGCTTGAAAAGCAATATAAGCGGCAGAATGAATATATTAAAAATAACTATGATCGAATAAGTGTCACATTCCCAGCGAAGACAAAAGACCGGATCAAGAACGCACAACCGGATAGTGTCAACGGATATATAACGCGGCTTGTTTTGGCCGATCTCGACCGCCTGGAGGGCATCCAGAGCACTGTAGAGCCGGAAGAAATCCCAGCAGAGACTTTATAAGGCTTTTCCAGGTCAGATAAAGCGCCAGGCAAAAGAACACAGAAAGCGTCAGAAAATGCCCAGAATGAAGCCACAAACAGCCAGAAGACCGCCAAAGCAGAATGGAGGAAAGGAGATTTAAGATCATGAGCGAAAGAGAGCAGGCCAAACAAATAATTGACCAGCTGCCAGATTATAAAATCAGCACGTTATTATTATTTTTAAAAGGTGTACAATTCGATGACGAAATAGAAGATGATTTATTCTGTGAAAAGATGGTAGAAGATTATTTAAGCGATCCTGACCCGGAAAAGCACGAAACAATCACACTTGAAGAATTGGCAGCGCGGGAAGACATCACGCTATGAAAAATTATAAAATAGTCATCGAGAAGCCAGCAGAAAAATTTATCATGAAATTGCCAGGCCAGAAAAAGAAAGGGTTTTAAGGGCCATAAGTGAATTGCCAAACGGAGCAGATATAAAACGGCTCCAAGGGAAGAAAAGCAAAGGCCTTTATCGTTTGCGCGTTGGCGATTATAGAATTATATATACCGTGGATCATGGGCAATTGATTGTATTTGTGATTGATGCGGATAACCGCGGACAGGTATATAAAAGGCGGTAGACCGGGCAAGCGGGGAAAGGAGATCGAAAACATGACAGAAGAAACTAAGTTAATACTGGACGAGATCCAGAAACTAAAAGCGGATATAAAAGAAATCCAGTTGACGTTGGAAAATGAGACCAACAGAAACATCCGGCTAATTGCCGAGGGCCATCTTGATCTAAGCCGGAAACTTGACGAAGCATTAAAGGTTGAGAACGAGAAAGAGCTGCTCTTGCTCAGGGTTACAACGCTAGAAAATGAAGTAAGGCGCTTAAAGGCCAAAATTGAAGCGATAGCATAAAATCGGGAAGCGACAGGGAGGGCGGGCTTGCCACCGCTCCCTATCAAACAAATATAACAGATATTGCAGGATAAGGCAAGAATAATATTATCAGCCGCGGCAAGGCGCTGACACCAGAACGGAGGAAAGGAGAATAGAGCCATGAGCAATAGAGAATTAGCCGCACAGCTTTTGGAGCGTGTCCCAGAAAGTAAATTATATTATATCATCGGAGTTTTAGAGGGCGCCGCGATCCCGGACGAGATCCCGAACGCGGAAACGCTGGCAGCGTTCCGAGAAATCGACGAAATGAAAGCCAGCGGAAGCGGGCAGGCGTTTAATAATTTAGATGACCTGTGGAAGAGCCTGGAGGAATAAAGATCATGCTTAATATAAATTACTCCGGCCAGTTTAAGAAAGATTATAAACAATGCCAGAAGCGCGGTTATAATATGGCTCTGCTAAAAAATATTGTTGCCATATTGGCAATCCCGGACACGTTGCCAGAAAAGAATAAAGATCATGCGCTAACTGGAAACTACCGGGGCCGCCGGGAATGTCATATATTGCCCGACTGGTTATTAATCTACGAAACAGACGAAGAAAATTT
>CANRHU010000116.1 GCA_947630485.1 uncultured Lachnospiraceae bacterium | reverse complement strand
GACGAGCGCGACCTTATCGTTACGATCACCGACGCCGGAACGGCCCTGCGCGAAAAGGCGCTGACCGTTCCGCAGCGCCTGGCTGCCTGCGTGGGTCTGGAGCCGGAGAAGGCGCAGTTTCTGTATGAGATTCTGTATGAAGTGCTTGGAAAGCTGAGCTCCAAAGAAGAATAGTATTCGTACAGCTGTTCCTCTGCTCTTCAAGCCGAACGAAAGGCATTCACGATCTCAGCCAGAGAATAAAGGAGGATTCTGTTTTCCCGGGCCGCTGACGTGATTTTCTCATCAAAGCCGCTTTCCGAAAACAGAGCGTAATGGAATATCGCGTTCCCTTTAAGGGGCGCAAGTTTTGCCAGCGTATCGAGATATTCGGAGTAGAAAAAAGGATGGCCTTTGAATTTGCATTCTCCCACCAGGTATTCCTTTCCGCATTTGTCGATACATAAAAGATCAATTTCCGTTTCGGCGATACGCAGCCCGCTGGCGGCTTTGGCATCCCGGACGGTGGTTCTGCCCATCCAGCGGCCCATTTTCGCGTAGCGGAAGGGCAGTTCATTCCGCTTCTGTTTCTCACGGACAAATTCCCGGCAGATATCTTCGAAGGCGCAGGCGGCAAATTCATGAAGGGCCGGCTTTACGGCGTATTCATAAACGCCGTCCACGTCGCCGTCTTCCAGCTGTGAAAAATTCGCGAACCCGAAGGCGTACCAGAAGCGGAGGAAATTGTCGGTCAGCCGGTAGAAGCCGCGGTTCGCGTTCGCCTTCTCCTTTGTTCCGGCGTCGACCGGAAATTCGCGCGCTACGATACCCAGTTCGATCAGATTTTTCAAATAAACGCTGGTCTTGGAAGTATCTTCGATCAGCGACTTCTGGCTGATGTCGTTCAGCTTCCGGTTTCCGAGGGCGACCGCTTCAATGATCGAATTGTAAATCGGCGTTTCGCGCAGCTCCTGATGAAGCAGAAATTCCGCTTCACTGTATAGAATGCAGCCCTTTGTCAGAATGTTCTGTTTGACATTCTCATCTACGGACAGCCCGGGATCCCATTGCCGAAGATAATGGGGAACGCCTCCCAGGATGGCGTACGCCAGTACTTTGTCCCGGTCGGAATAGTCCGGAAAGAACTTCGCGGCGTCGTAAAAACCCATCGCATTCATCTTATAGATGCCGGTGGCCCGGCCATAAAGAGGATTTTTCTCAGCAAGAAGCTCCTTTTCTATAAAACTCATGGCGCTTCCGCAAAGAATGATCATCACATTACTGTCTTTCAATTCCGTATCCCAGAGATTCTGCAGGATGGAAGGAATGCTTTTCTCACCGCGGCACATATAAGGAAATTCGTCGATCACGAGGAGTTTTTTCGCGTCTTTGTAAGGAAGCTCTAAAACGGCGCGGAACGCGCTTTCCCAGTCGGCGAATTCGGAAATATATCTCCCAGCCGGAATGCCTTCCTTCAGCAGCCGCTCCGAGAAGTTCCGAAGCTGAATGCGGTTGGTCGTCTGGGTGCAGGAAAAAAAGACATGCGGTTTTCCTTTACAGAATTCCCGCAGGGTTTCTGTTTTGCCCACGCGCCGTCTGCCGTACAGGACGATCAGCTGGCCGCTTTTTGCGTTATATTTATCATTTAAGAATTTCAGTTCCGCGTCTCTGCCGATAAACATGTGGCTGCCTCCATTTTCACAAAGAGTCTTGATAATATCAAATCTTGATTTAGTAAATCGTGATTTGATATTATTGTATATGGTTTTGATGAAAATGTCAAGGTCTGGATAATCTTGAGTTTCCGCAGTTCTGTCCACCGGTTGTTGGTTCTATTTCTTATCACAGGCTGTTTACAAGCGGCTTTATTTTAGTGTATAATACGAGGAGGATTTGATATGTCTGCGAATAATTGCAAGAATAATAAGCTGCCCGAAAGGCACCGCTGCGGGGACTGTTTTATTTTGCGGAAGTGTATAAGGGCTATGTGGCATCCAGAAATCTGGATATCTACAGCAGTGCGAAGCTTCGGATTCCGGCGCCGAAATATGTGATCTTCTATAACGGGACGAAGGAAGAGCCGGAATCAATGGAACTGCGGTTGTCGGAGTTATACGGAGTAAACAGTGCGGATGGTTACGCGCTGGAATGTACGGCGCAGGTACTGAATATCAATTTCGGACAAAACTGTGCTTTGATGGAGCAGTGCCGGAAACTGTATGAGTACTCGTATTTCATTGATGCGATCCGTCAGCGTCTGAGGGAAGGTCTGACGCGGGCAGCGGCAGTGGAAGGCGCTATCGATGAGTGTATTGCCGGGAATATCCTGACGGAGTTCCTCACCAGACACAGAGCGGAGGTGACAAGTGTGATCCTGGAAGAATATGATGAAGAACAACATATGCGGACGGTGTATCAGGAAGGCGACAGAAAGCGTTTGATTCGAAGTGTTTGTCATCTTCTGCAAAAAGGATATGCTCCCGCGAATATCGCTGAGCTACTGGATGAGGAGCAGGGGCTTGTCGAACAAATCTGTTCTCTCGCACTGGTTGTTGTGCCGGAATATGATATTGAGAAGATATACCGGGCGCTTTGAGATAACAGATGAGACAGACCACAGGACAGCCGGTAGCCGGTATTGCATTTTAATTTTTAGGATTGACAACCCGGAGAAGCTGTGCTATCATCATAAATAATTTAATAAGCCAAACCGTTGAAGCGGAGATAACGGCGGCGATGCCTTTACAGA
>CANRHU010000115.1 GCA_947630485.1 uncultured Lachnospiraceae bacterium | reverse complement strand
CGGCAGAGGCCGATGCCCTCGGCGCCCAGCTCGCGGGCCTTCTGCGCATCGTGCGGGGTGTCGGCGTTGGTGCGGACGGACAGTCTCCTGTACTTGTCGGCCCAGGCCATGATGCGTCCAAACTCACCGGCGATGGTAGCGTCCACTGTCGGGATGATACCGTCATAGATATTGCCTGTGGAACCGTCGATAGAGATCGGGTCGCCCTCATGAAACTCCTTGCCGGCCAGGACAAATTTCTTATTCGCCTCGTCCATCACAATCTCAGAGCAGCCGGACACGCAGCATACGCCCATGCCGCGGGCCACAACCGCCGCATGGCTGGTCATACCGCCGCGGACAGTCAGGATACCCTGAGCGGCCTTCATGCCCTCGATGTCCTCCGGAGAGGTCTCCAGACGAACCAGAACCACCTTCTCACCTCTCTTAGCCCACGCCTTCGCGTCCTCAGCGGAGAACACGATCTTGCCGGCAGCGGCGCCGGGAGACGCGGCCAGGGCCTTCGCCATCGGCGTTGCAGCCTTCAGGGCGGCGGCGTCAAACTGCGGATGCAGCAGAGAATCAAGGTTCCTCGGGTCGATCATCAGAACGGCCTTCTTCTCATCGATCATTCCCTCGTCCACCAGGTCGCAGGCGATCTTAAGGGCGGCCTTCGCGGTTCTCTTGCCGTTACGGGTCTGCAGCATATACAGATGCTTGTCCTCGATGGTGAACTCCATATCCTGCATGTCTCTGTAGTGATCCTCCAGAGTCTTGCAGATGCCTACGAACTGCTCGTAAACTTCCGGCATAACTTCCTTCAGCTGGTCGATGTGCTGCGGTGTACGGACACCTGCAACCACGTCCTCGCCCTGGGCGTTCATCAGGAACTCGCCCATCAGGTGCTTCTCGCCGGTAGCCGGGTCACGGGTAAACGCAACGCCGGTGCCGGAGGTCTCGCCCATGTTGCCGAAGGCCATCATCTGTACGTTGACAGCGGTGCCCCAGGAATAAGGAATGTCGTTGTCGCGGCGGTATACGTTGGCTCTCGGGTTGTCCCAGCTGCGGAACACGGCCTTGATGGCCTCCATCAGCTGTACCTTCGGATCGGTCGGGAAATCCTCGCCGATCTTGGCCTTGTACTCAGCCTTGAACTGCTCGGCAAGCTCATGCAGATCCTCGGCGGTCAGCTCTACATCCTGCTTCACGCCTTTCTCCGCTTTCATCTTATCGATCAGCTCTTCGAAATATTTCTTTCCAACTTCCATAACCACGTCGGAGAACATCTGGATGAATCTCCGATAGCAGTCCCAAGCCCAGCGGGGATTGCCGGACTTCTTAGCCAGAACCTCGATCACATCCTCATTCAGACCCAGATTCAGAATCGTATCCATCATGCCGGGCATGGAGGCTCTCGCGCCGGAACGGACAGATACCAGAAGGGGATTCTCCTTATCGCCGAACTTCTTGCCGGTGATCTCCTCCATCTTGCCGATATACTCCATGATCTGGCCCATGATCTCGTCGTTGATCTGACGGCCGTCCTCATAGTACTGTGTGCAGGCTTCCGTCGTGATCGTGAAGCCCTGGGGAACCGGCAGGCCCAAATTCGTCATCTCAGCCAGGTTCGCGCCTTTGCCGCCAAGCAGGTTTCTCATGTTGGCGTTGCCTTCGCTAAACAAATACACCCATTTGTTTGCCATCGTGCATTCCTCCTATAAGTTTTAGTCCATTTCTCGCCGTCCGCCTGTCATTTCATACGAAACATTCCTGCAGAAAACACGCCGCCGCACAGGATAGCCACTCTGTACGGCCCTACTTTCCATGCCTGCACCGTCGCATAGCAAAATAAAAGGTCGCGGACAGCCTGATAATAGTATACCATAATTCGCCTTCAAGTAAAGGGGAGAAATGGAAAAATTTTCTTTTCTGTCTGCGGCCTTTATTGTAAATACAAGCAAGGCGTCACTGGCGCCTTGCTTGCATGGAAATACAAACGGAGCGCCACTGGCGCTCCGTTTGCATACTGACGTAACGATTATCCTTCGATTGCAATATATTTCTTTTGCTCCACTTTCGGCTGCGGCTGCTTCTTCGGAATGGACAGCTTCAGAATTCCGTCCTCGAATTTCGCCTTAATATCTTCCTCCGTAACCTCTTCGCCCACATAGAAGGTTCTCTTGCAGGAACCTGTGAAGCGCTCACGGCGGATATACTTGCCGTTCTGGTCTTTTTCATCCTCATCCCGGTTGGTGTGTCCCTCAATCGTCAGATAACCGTCCTTCAGCTCTGCCTTTAAATCATCTTTCTTAAAGCCCGGCATGTCGATATCCAGTTCGTAGCCTCCGTCATGCTCGCGGATATCCGTCTTCATCAACTGATTCATACGGACCTCCGGCATATGGTCGCGGAAGGGGAACCCGTCCATCCAATCATCAAACAATCTCTCTCCAAAAACACTCGGCATCAACATAACTCATCGCTCCTTTTCTATGATAATGTGTTTTTTGCTCTCCGACAAAGGTCTGTTCCCTTTGTTCTAGGTGTACTATAACATATATTGTTAGCACTGTCAATAGGTGAGTGCTAATTTTTTGTGAAAAATCTGTGAACTCTTCCAAATGCAGCAGATGGTAGAACGTACCTCCTGATAATGTCGAATGAGACGAAAATGGTGTAAAGTAAAAATGGTGTAAATCCTCTTTTTGGTGCGGAAGGAAGAAAATGCACCTGTCAGAAAATGACGTGTTTAAAAATACCGGTTCCACCGCGCCTTTGCAGTGGAACCGGCTAAAAAGGGGAGGATAAGTATTAATCTTCTCTTTCGT
>CANRHU010000114.1 GCA_947630485.1 uncultured Lachnospiraceae bacterium | reverse complement strand
ACTGCTCGGATGACGGCAGCGTGGAGGAGATCCGGGAGGCAAGCCGCTCTGCTGTCCATACAGGGGTATCCATACTGAACATGAGTTACTTTCATGGGTTGGAGCTGGCCATGAATGCCGGCAGGGACCTGGCGATCGGTGATCTTGTGTTTGAGTTTGACGATATATCTCCGGGCTATGGGACGGACGAGATCATGGAGGTCTACCGGCGGGCCTTGGAGGGATATGATGTGGTGAGCGCTGTGCCTGACGGGGGACAGCGCTTTTCTTCGCGGATGTTTTACAAGATCTTTGACCGGTTCACGGACCTGTCATACCAGATGCGGACGGAGAGCTTTCGGATCCTGAGCCGCCGCGTGATCAACCGGATCGGCAGCATGAACCGCGCGGTGCCCTACCGGAAGGCGGTCTACGCCAACTGTGGTCTGAGGACGGATCAGGTCGTGTATCAGGCAGGGAAGCGCAGCAGGAAACTGGACAGGACGGAGAGGAGGTACCGGGGCAGATTAGCCGTGGACGCCTTGATCATGTTCACGGACCTGGGGTACCGGTTCTCCATCGCCATGACGCTGTTCATGATGCTGGTGGCGGCGCTGATGGTAGTTTATTCCGTAGTTGTCTATCTGACCAGCAGCCCGGTGGCTGGCTGGACGACGACGATCCTGTTCCTGTCCGTGGCGTTTTTTGGCCTGTTCGGAACACTGACAGTGATCATAAAGTATCTGCAGCTGCTTTTGGAACTGACCTTTAAAAGGAAACAGTACAGCTTTGAGAGTATCGAGAAGCTGACTAAGTGATTTGGTTATATGCTAGGAATAGAAGCAAAGCAGTTCAGGTAAAAGAAGAGGAAAACATTTAGTGGGAGGCAGATAGATGTCTTTTATATGCATATTTTTTCCAGCTGTAATAATGTGTGGTTTCAGAAGATTGGTAATAAAAGATGTATGCCGAAATCAAGACAATGATTGGATGCATGTGGTGTTCGAATATGCTAGCAGCTGTATACTGTTAAATCTTTTGCTTTGGATTTTTCTGGCGGTGTTTCGGCATAACAGTGAAGGTATATATGATAAGCTGAATATGTTCAGCGTGTTTGCAATCAAATATCTGTTATCAGCGGTTCTGGCAGCAGTATTGCTGCCTGTTTTTGAACGGTTTCTGCGAAAAAGGCTAAAGGTGACCCTTGATATCCAGATGAAACTTCCGCAAGTCTATATCCCAATGGAATTCAAATGGATATCCAGATATGGTATATATATACTGTCTATTGCTGCGATAGGTCTTCATTTTTTCAGAATTTTTGATGATGTTTTTTGGTATGACGAGGTACTTCCAATTATTACGGAACATCTGGGCTGGAGGGAAATGCTGAGGCAGGTTGCTGAGTGGGGACATACGCCGCTGCATTATATCATCATTTGGGGATTGTGCCGGTTGGTTGGACATTCTGGCCCCTTGCATCATTTTGTATCTTTGTTTCCGTATGTGATTACCGTGTTCACGTCAATGATCTTTGTTCGAAAATGGTTTGGAACAAGAACCGCAGCGATATTAATCCTTTTATCGGCACTTTTAGAAAATGCGGTAAGGTACAATGTGGAAGTCAGGATGTATTCCTGGTGCCAGATGTTTATTTTTTTAGCGTATCTTATGATGTATCAAACGCTTCGCACAAAGAGAACAAAAAATTTTGTTTTTATGATGTTTTACTCTTTAGGGGCAGTGTATAGCCATTATTTTGCGCTTGCACCGATTGGAATATTATATTTGTTTTTGCTGCTTTATATGATCCTGACAGACAGGAGAAGCGCATGGAAAGTCATTTTTTCAGGCGGGGGGGTATTGGTAATCTTTTTGCCATGGATGTGGTATGGTTATCATGTGAGAGGACAGTTTGTAGCGCATTATGGAAACCTTGTAAAGATGAGTTGGAGCACATGCTTTGAATACATTTTTTCATCGAAATATTCATGGGTTCTCCTATTGATGTTTATAGGAGTGTTTGGCATTACGATACTTTCTGAGATAGGAATATTGGAATTACAACCTGTGGAAGAAGGTAAGATTTTTATCAGAATTTCTATTGATCCGACAAATTGGAGACTGTCATATACGTGGTTGTGGTGTCTGGCAGGCGTTTGCTCAACATTTGGAACAATCATCGCTTCGCAATGGATATCGGAGGTACTGTATCCTATTTTAACTGAACGATATCTGTATCCGGCATTGATTTTGGTGTGGTTGGTTTTTGGAATATGCGTATCAAAATATAAAGCGAAGAACAGTCTTACAATTATATTGGTACTAATTCTTGCTTTTTCTTGCATTCCTTCATATTTCAGGGTTGTTAAAGATGAAAGTCATATTAAAAATGCTATGGAGGAGACCTTGATGGCCACGGATGAAGTTAAACAGGAAGACTATATCTTGACAAATATTAATCAATTTAGTTGGCCAGTATTACTTTATTATTACCCGAAAACTGAACATGATTTTTTCAGTGGAACTTCTCTGCCACCATTCCGTGATGATACGGTTAATTGGTTGTTTTTAGGAAGTCCTATGCCAGAAGATATGACTGAGGACTTACAAGAAAAAGGTTATTCTTCGGAAGAGGTTGTTTCGAATGGATATGTCGGGACATATAAAGTTTGGATATATAAAGTCGTGAGGGATTGAGCATGGTAGGATTAGTCGGCTATACCGGCTTTGTCGGCAGCAACATCTATGCCTGCGGCGGCATTGACGCGGGTTTCAATTCAAAGAACATCAAGGAGGCTTACGGCCTGCGGCCGGACCTGCTCATTTATGCCGGGCTGCGCGCGGAGAAGTACCTGGCCAATTCCGCACCGGAAAAGG
>CANRHU010000113.1 GCA_947630485.1 uncultured Lachnospiraceae bacterium | reverse complement strand
GAGAAAGGAGTCATACCGATATGGAGATCACCAAGGCGACAACGATGGGCGAGATGCTTCAGTTTCAGCCGGGCATCGCTTATATCCTTATGCAGGCGGGCATGCACTGCGTAGGATGCCCTTCTTCCATTAACGAGAGCCTGGAGGAAGCCTGCATGGTACACGGCCTGGACTGCGACCAGGTACTTGCCATGATTCAGGAATATCTGGCTGCGAAGTAGGCAGCCGGACGGCAGTCAAAGCACACGGAAAGAGCGCCGGAGGGCGCTCTTTCCATAAAGCATGGAAATACAAAAAACGCGTCACTGGCGCGTTTTTTGCATACTGACGTAATCTGAATAAGCTGCACGCAGCATATTTTCCGTCGCCCGAGGACAGGCCGGCCCGCATCAGAGCTGCGGCTCCCCGATCTCCCGGATCACATCCATGATCGTGCCGTCACGGCCCTCCACAATGGCCACGACCCGATCCTTAAATGTGATCTCATCCGGTTTTCCGGTGATCGCGTAGGCCATGTCCCGCAGCTCCTCGATGGTGCGGATCGGAAGCTTCGAATCCCGGTAGGCCTCCAGCAGATCCCCGCGTTTCGGATTGATCGCGATCCCGTAGTCCGTAATGACCACGTCCACATTTTCTCCCGGCGTGACCGCCGTCACCACGCGGTCGCAGATCGTCGGAATCCGGCCCCGGACCAGCGGCGCGACGATGATCGCGCATTTGGCGCCTGCCGCCGTATCCGGATGGCCGCCGGGCGCTCCGCGCACGATGCCGTCAGAGCCGGTGACCACATTTACATTAAAATCAACATCCACCTCCAGGGCCCCCAAAAGCACAAAATCCAGCTTATTGACATAGGCGCCCTTGTTCATCGGATTGGCATACTCGGACGTGGATATCTCAAAATGGTTCGGATTCGTCCGCAGGGACTCGATCGCCCCCAGATCAAAGGCCTGCGCGTCCACGATCCGCCGAACCAGCCCCTGATCCAGCAGATCGCACATGGGCTTCGTGATGCCGCCGATGGCAAAGCCCATCCTGAGCCCTTTCTCCCTGAGAACCGGTCCCAGCATCGCGTTCACGGCCAGAGTCGCCCCCGCCGCTCCGGTCTGGAAGGAAAACCCATCCTTAAAATAAGGCGATTCCGTCATAAACTGCATACAATATCCGGCCATGGTCAGCTCCCGCACGTCCTTTGTCATACGGACCACGTTGCTGACGATCTTCGCCGGATTTCCGATCTGATCCACGACGCAGACATAATCCACGTCCACCTGCGAGATGCTGGCCGGACAGTTGGGGTACGGTACCAGACAATCCGTGATCACGACCACATGATCAGCGTACCTGGCGTCTACCATCGAATAGGACAGTACGCCGCAGTCGCTTTTGCCGCCCAGCGCCCTGGCATTGCCGTACTCGTCGCAGGTCGGCGCGCCGATAAAAGCGATATCGATATGCACATCGCCCTCCTCGATGGCGCGGACACGCCCGCCATGGGAGCGGATGATGGCAGGCCGCTTAAGCTTTCCGCGGGAGACCGCCTCGCCGATCTTTCCCCGGACGCCCGAAGACTGGATCTCCGTCACGATCCCCTGCTCAATATACTCCGCCACCGGGTCATGGGCCGCACCCAGAGAACTGGCGCAGATCGTGATATCGCGGATGCCCATCTCCACCGCTTCCTTCATAACCATATTTACAATATAGTCTCCGTCGCGGAAATGGTGATGGAAGCTGAATACCATGCCATCGCGGGCCCCGCATTTCTCAAGCGCCTCCCGGATCGAGAGCACCAGTTTGGTCTCTCCCGGATCGGAGACGGCGCGGACAGTCGGAGCTGCCTTCCTGTAATAAGCCCCGTTACGGCTCCCGGAGCCCTTAAACCCTTCCTTGCCGTAGGTCTGCAGAATCTCGTCGGGGATTTCACGTCCAATGATATTTCGCATCTGATCTACCTCCTCACCGGAAAGAATATCATATTCTCCCTGTGATTGCAAGAAAGCAGCTCCCTTTTCTATCCCTCCGCCGCGATCCGGAAGACCGACGTAATACGACGAGAGCGTCACTGGCTCTCTGCTCGCATGGAAATACAAACAAATCGTCATCGGCGCTCTGCTCGCAGACTGACGTAATGCCGAAATCCGGCAGCGCGGCCTGAGCCGCCTGCCGGATTTTGGCACATGTAAGGTATTCACTATGGCAAGAAAGTGTTAATTGTCTGTCTCAGAAAATCAGGCTGCCGATCAGATTGATCAGCAGTGCCACCACATATGCGGTGCACATCTGGAACGCGATAGCGCGCAGCGTCCATTTCCAGGAGCCCATCTCGCGCCGGATCGCGCCGACCGCCGCGAAGCACGGCATGCACAGCAGGTTGAACGCCATGTAAGAATAAGCGCTCACCTTGGTAAATACTTCGCTGATAGCTGGGAGGGCTTCCTCGCCGGCCATAACGGCCTCCACAACCTCGTCGCTGACGCCGCCGAACAGCTGTCCGAAGGTTGCGACGATGTTCTCCTTGGCGATCCAGCCAGTGACTACGCCCACGCTGGCTCTCCAGTCAGCCCAGCCGAGCGGCGCGAAGATCCATTTGATCGCGTTGCCGAAGGAGGCCAGGAAGCTCTCCTCCATGTCGCACATACCGCCCAGATTGAAGCTGGACAAAAACCAGATCAGCACGGTGGAGGCAAAAATCACGGTGCCCGCCTTGATGGCGAAGCCCTTCACCTTTTCCCAGGCATGGATCAGGACGCTTCTGAGCGTCGGGATGCGGTACTGGGGCAGCTCCATGATGAAGTTGGAGGTCTCCGCCTTAAAGGCGAATTTATTTAACAAAAGCGCTCCGATGATGGCGACGACGATTCCCAGCATGTAGATGGAGAATACCACCAGCGTCCGGTTGTTGTCCACGAACAGCGTGGTCGCGAACATCATATAGATCGGCAGCTTGGCGCCGCAGGACATGAACGGCGTGATCATC
>CANRHU010000112.1 GCA_947630485.1 uncultured Lachnospiraceae bacterium | reverse complement strand
TTCACCATCTCGATGTACCAGTCGCAGAACTCCTCCCACACGAAATCGTACACCTTCTGCAGGGCGATGCCCAGCTCGTATTTATCCAGGTTGGAGGTCACCTCGCGGGTCAGGTCGTTGACCCGGGAAAGGATCCATTTATCCGCCAGTGTCAGCGGTTCCACGCTGCTGCAGTTTACGCAGGTTCCGTCGCCGCCGTTCGCCGTCGGGCAGGGCTTGACGCCGAAAGCGATATCGTAAGCGTGAAGCTGCTCGGGGGACGCCTTCTCCAGATTCATCATGATGAAACGGGACGCGTTCCAGATCTTGTTGGCAAAATTGCGGCTGTTCTCCACGCGCTCCCAGTAGAAGCGCATGTCGTTGCCGGGGGCGTTGCCGGTCACCAGAGTCATGCGCAGCGCGTCGGCGCCGTATTTGTCAATGACATCCAGCGGGTCGATGCCGTTGCCCAGGGACTTGCTCATCTTCCGGCCCAGGGAATCGCGGATCAGGCCGTGGAACAGCACCGTGTGGAACGGTTTCTGCCCCGTCTGCTCATAGCCCGAGAAAATCATGCGGATCACCCAGAAGAAAATGATATCGTATCCGGTCACCAGCACATCCGTCGGATAGAAATATTTTAAATCCTCCGTCTGCTCAGGCCATCCCAGCGTCGAGAAGGGCCACAGCGCAGAGGAAAACCAGGTGTCCAGCGTATCCTCGTCCTGATTCAGGTGCGTGCTTCCGCACTTCGGGCACTTCTCCGGGCGGGTCTTAGAAACCGTCATCTCTCCGCAGTCGGCACAGTAGTAAGCCGGGATCCGGTGCCCCCACCAGAGCTGCCGGGAAATACACCAGTCGCGGATATTGTCGGTCCAGCTGTAGAAGATCTTATCCATGCGCTGGGGAAGCAGCGTGATATCTCCGTTCTTCACGGCTTCCACGGCGGGCTTAATCATTTCCGACATCTTCACGAACCACTGGGGCTTGATCATGGGCTCCACGGTGGTGCCGCAGCGGTCGTGGGTGCCCACGGCGTGCGTATGGGGAACCACCTTCACCAGAAGGCCCAGGGCGTCCAGATCCGCCACCATCGCCTTGCGGGCCTCGTAGCGGTCCATGCCGTCGTATTTGCTGCCCGGCAGGTTGATCGTCGCGTCGTCGTGCAGGATATTGATCTCCGCCAGGCTGTGGCGCTTGCCCACCTCAAAGTCATTGGGGTCGTGGGCCGGCGTGATTTTCACGCAGCCGGTCCCGAATTCCTTATCCACATAGGAGTCGGCAATCACCGGGATCTGACGTCCGGTCAGCGGCAGCTCAAGCATTTTCCCGACAAGATCCTGATAGCGCTCATCCTCCGGATTCACGGCCACCGCCGTATCGCCCAGAAGCGTCTCCGGACGGGTCGTCGCGATCTCCACGAAGCGGCCCTCCTCGCCCACAATCGGGTAATTGATATGCCAGAAATATCCGTTCTGATCCTCGTGGATCACTTCCGCGTCAGAGATGGAAGTCTGGCATACCGGGCACCAGTTGATGATGCGGCTGCCCTTATAGATCCAGCCTTTCTCGTACAGGCGCGTAAACACGTCAAGCACGGCCTCCGAACAGCCTTCATCCATCGTGAAGCGCTCCCGGTCCCAGTCTGCGGAGGAACCCATCTTGTGCAGCTGGTTGATGATACGGCCGCCGTATTCTTTCCGCCAGTCCCAGCATTTTTCCAGGAAGCCGTCGCGGCCCAGATCCTCCTTCTCAATGCCCTGCTTCTTTAAGCTGTCGATCACCTTCACCTCAGTAGCGATAGCCGCGTGGTCCGTGCCCGGCTGCCACAGAGCCTCATAGCCCTGCATCCGGCGATAGCGGATGATGATGTCCTGCATCGTATTGTCCAGCGCGTGGCCCATGTGCAGCTGCCCGGTAATGTTGGGCGGCGGCATCACGATAGTGAACGGCTTCTTGTCCGGGTTGGGCTTCGCCTTAAAATACCCGCGGCTCATCCAGCGGTCGTAGAGCTCGCCTTCGATCTTGGCGGGATTGTAATTTTTCTCCAGTTCTTTCATGTGTATTCGTCTCCTTCTTTCTTTTTAACTACATCTGGTGCCGCACGACCGCGTATTCGTCGCCGTTGCGGTAATAGGGGCATGAAAACGACCGGTCCGCCATCAGACGGCCGTAGTCGTCCTCGTCCATATCAACATCGCAGACATACTCCTCGTATTCCTCGTCATAGACCAGATTGGCGCAGCTGTCGCAGCTGGTTTCTGTTGTCTTTTTCTTACCGTTTGCCTGCACCGGATCACCCCCCTTATATGCCGGCAATGAATAGGACCGCCGCCAGTATGCACCGCCTCGAAAACGCTTCGCGTTTTCTCGGTCGCGGGCATTGTCCCAATGCCCGCTCTGCCGGAGTCTTCCGGCCTCCGGCTCCTGCCAGCAGGGCCGGCGTCCGGCAGCACCCGGCGTCGGCGCTGTAACGAATTTGCTTTCGCGAAAAATGAAAACGCCCTCTGCATGATCACTCATGCAAAGGGCGAAACGATCGCGGTACCACCTTTGTTCGTGAGACTTCCGGCGCCGCTGCTGCGCATCGTCCACATATCCGCGCATCCGGTCAGCCGGCTTCTTCTCCGGCCACTGTCTCACATCTCTCACAGCCCTCTAACGCAGGCCACACGTGAACGGCTACTGCATAAGGTTCCCCGTCCCGGTTCCGAAGCGACCTTCCATCCACACTGCCTCAGACTGCCTTCCACCCGATGAACAGTCCTCTCTGTCAGGGTTATGGATGTACTCCTCTCCGTCTCCACCTTTATCAACACACATCATAAACCACGGACAGGGGAATTGTCAAGGATTTTCTGCCGGCACATCCGGCATATTCCGGCTCTTTAGATATAAATTGCGGGAGAACCGAAGTCCTCCCGCTGAATCGGATTCTTCGCTCGGTCAATTTTTATTTTACCGACGAGTCAGAACCGTCACTCGTCTCAAGGGTTCGGTCAATTTTTATTTTACCGACGAGTCGGAACCGTCACTCGTCTCATGAAGCGATAGAATCTCTTCGATTCTTATGATACCACAGGCCCAGAACAACTGCAAGCATTATTTCGTCCCTGGCCAGGGTTGTTTCATGAAACTCGGGCACAAAAGAGGGGAAAATTTTCCAGGCCCGGTACAGTTTTCCACTCCAGAAT
>CANRHU010000111.1 GCA_947630485.1 uncultured Lachnospiraceae bacterium | reverse complement strand
CAATAAGCCATACAGACATACAGGCTCTAACCCGCATATTTACTGGGTTAGAGCCTATTTCACTTCGGAAGTTGAGTGATCATTCTGAGGCAATGATATCCACCCCTTTCGAACTGCCGTTTACTTCTTCCCCGACGACAGATTATTTCTTCGCTATGATCTCCAATTATACAATACTATCTTTTAAAAAGCAATATATCCTTTTTTAATTTATTTAAAATATAAACCTATACGATATAATTTAAAGCGTAAAGGAGAGGCTTCCGTGAATAATAAGATTATAGGAATAAATGTGAAGAAATACCGTCGGGCTGCCGGACTGACCCAGGAAAAACTGGCTGAAATGCTTGATATTTCAACAGTGCATATGTCTCACATCGAATGCGGACATGTCTCCATGTCGCTTGAAATCCTCGTTAGGCTATGTGAGATTCTTAAAGTTACCCCTAACCATATCCTAAATGGCGCCTACATAGATTATGCGGAAATGCCTTCTGATTCCATCATGGCCGGGATTCCAGAAAAACGTCAGCTTCTTGCCCGGAAATTAATAGAGGTTCTGCGGGATTGTCCCTAAGCAGACGCAATGAACTTTCTCCTTCTTCACATTCTTGCTGCCATCACTTTCAGACTGCAGGGAGATTCGTCCCTTCGGTATATCAAAAAAAGGCCCCCCTCTGTGACAAAAAGGGGAGTCCATTTTATTTCCATGTGAACAGAGCGCCGGTGACGCTCTATATTTATTTGCCTTTTACTGTCGCAATATCGATCAGCGTCAGCTTCCTCGCCCGGTTCTCCAGGCTGGTCGCCAGCGCCCCCGCCGTATCTAACGACGTCAGCACGTGGACGCCGGTCTCAATGGCGTTGCGGCGGATCACAAAACCGTCGTGGCTGCGCTCCGCCCCCTGCTGGGGCGTATCGATGACCAGATCGATCTGATGGCCCAAGATCAGGTCCAGCATGTTGGGCGACTCCTGCTCGATCTTATTGACCGCGACGGCGCGGACGCCGTGGGCGTTTAGCACCTTCGCCGTGCCCTTCGTGGAAAAGATCTTATAACCTACCGCCGCGAATCTTCTGGCGATCTCCACCACGTCCTCCTTGTCCTCGTCGCGCACCGTGATAATCATGTTCTTATGCTTCGGCAGCTTGATCCCGGCGCCCTCAAACGCTTTATAGAGCGCCTCGTTAAATGTCTTCGCGATGCCCAGGCATTCGCCGGTAGACTTCATCTCCGGGCCCAGGCTGATGTCCGCGCCGCGGATCTTCTCAAAGGAGAACACCGGCATCTTGATGGCGATATAGTCCGCCTTTTTCTGAAGGCCCGGCTCGTAACCCAGTTCCCGCAGGCTGTGTCCGCAGATCACCTGGGTTGCCAGCGGCACGATGGGGATCCCGGTCACCTTGCTGATATAGGGCACCGTGCGGGAGGAGCGCGGATTCACCTCGATGATGTAGACCTTCTCATCCGCCACGATGAACTGGATGTTGATCATGCCCTTCACATGAAGGGCGCGGGCTAATTTCTCCGTGTAATCCACCAGCGTCGCCTCCACCTTCGGCGTGATGCTGGGCGCCGGATAGACGGAGATGCTGTCGCCGGAATGGATGCCGGTCCGTTCGATGTGCTCCATAATGCCAGGAATCAGGATATCGGTGCCGTCGCAGACCGCGTCCACCTCGATCTCCTTGCCGACGATATATTTGTCCACCAGGATCGGGTGGTCCTGGGCGATCTGGTTGATGATGCCGATGAATTCGTCGATATCGTGGTCGCTGACGCAGATCTGCATACCCTGGCCGCCCAGCACGTAGGAGGGACGCACCAGAACCGGATAGCCCAGGTCATGGGCCGCCGCCTTGGCTTCCTCCGCCGTGAAAACCGTGTGGCCTGCCGGACGCGGGATTCTGCATTTCTCAAGGATGCGGTCGAACAGCTCCCGGTCCTCCGCCGCGTCCACGTCTTCGGCCGCGGTGCCCAGAATCGGCACACCCATCTTCATCAGGGACTCGGTCAGCTTGATGGCCGTCTGGCCGCCGAACTGGACCACGGCCCCGTCCGGCTTTTCCAGATTCACAATGGACTCCACGTCCTCTGGCGTCAGCGGCTCAAAATACAGCTTGTCCGCGATGTCGAAGTCGGTACTGACCGTCTCCGGGTTGTTGTTGACGATGATGGTCTCATAGCCTTCCTTCGCAAACGCCCAGGTGCTGTGAACCGAACAGAAATCAAACTCGATGCCCTGCCCGATGCGGATGGGGCCGGAACCAAGGACCAGAACTTTCCTGCGGCGATGTCCGTCTTCCTGCTGTGATACAGCAGAAATCCCCGCCCCCGCGTCCGAGTCGCTCAGCTGCGTCTGTGACTCCTCCTCCACCTCATTCTCACTGCCGAAGCAGGAGTAATAGTAGGGCGTCTCCGCCGCGAACTCCGCGGCGCAGGTATCCACCATCTTATAGGAGGCCGTGATGCCGTTTGCGCGGCGCATGGCTTTCACCTCGGCCTCTTTCATTCCGGTCAGGCGGGCGATCACATTGTCGGGGAACTCGATGCGCTTGGCCTCGGCGAGAAGTTCAGGCGTCAGCGGCCCCTTCTCAAGCGCGGCCTCCATCTCCGTAAGGATCGCCAGCTTGTCGATAAACCAGTGATCGATCATCGTGATCTCGTGAATCTTATCGTAGGAGAATCCGCGGCGCAGCGCCTCGGCGATGACCCAGATGCGGCGGTCGTCCACCTTCTTAAGCTGCTCCTCCAGCTCCTCGTCGTTTAAGCCGGTGAAATCGTAGGAGCGCAGGCAGTCCACATGCTGCTCCAGCGAACGGATCGCCTTCATCAGCGCCCCCTCGAAATTGGTGCAGATGCTCATAACCTCTCCGGTCGCTTTCATCTGCGTGCCAAGGTTACGCTTGGCGCTTATGAACTTGTCGAAGGGAAGGCGCGGCATTTTCACGACGCAGTAATCCAGCATCGGCTCAAAGCTGGCGTAGGTCTTCTTCGTCACCGCGTTCTTAATCTCATCCAGTGTGTAACCTAACGCGATCTTCGCCGCCACCTTGGCGATAGGATATCCCGTGGCCTTGGAGGCCAGGGCCGAGGAACGGCTGACGCGGGGGTTCACCTCGATGACGCAGTATTCAAAGGATGTGGGATGCAGGGCGAACTGGACGTTGCAGCCGCCCGTGATTCCCAGCTCGGTGATGATATTGAGCGCCGAGGTGCGCAGCATCTGGTACTCCTTGTCGCCCAGCGTCTGGGACGGGGCGACCACGATGCTGTCGCCGGTATGCACGCCCACCGGATCGATATTTTCCATGTTGCAGACCGTGATCACGTTGCCGGCAGAATCGCGCATGACCTCATACTCGATCTCCTTCCAGCCGGCGATGCAGCGCTCCACCAGCACCTGCCCCACGCGGGACAGACGCAGGCCGTTCTGCAGGATCTCCACCAGCTGTTCCTGGTTTCTGGCGATGCCGCCTCCGCTGCCGCCCAGCGTGTAGGCCGGACGCAGCACCACCGGATAGCCGATGGTATTGGTAAACGCGATGCCCTCCTCCACCGACTCCACCACCTGGGACGGAGCCACGGGCTCGCCGATCTTCTCCATCGTCTCCTTGAATTCCAGGCG
>CANRHU010000110.1 GCA_947630485.1 uncultured Lachnospiraceae bacterium | reverse complement strand
GCCACGGCCGCGGCGCTGATGGGCATGGAGTGCGTGGTGTTCATGGGCGAGGAGGATACGAAGCGGCAGGCGCTGAACGTCTACCGTATGCGTCTTCTGGGCGCGGAGGTGATCCCGGTGAAGACCGGCACGGCGACGCTGAAGGACGCGGTTTCCGAGGCCATGCGCGAATGGACCAGCCGCATCGACGACACCCATTACTGCCTGGGCTCCGTTATGGGGCCGCACCCATTTCCGACCATCGTCCGTGACTTCCAGGCGGTGATCTCCAAGGAGATCAAACAGCAGCTTCAGGAGAAGGAGGGACGTCTGCCGGACGCGGTGATCGCCTGCGTGGGCGGCGGGTCCAACGCAATCGGAAGCTTCTATCATTTCATCGGCGACGAGAGCGTGCGCCTGATCGGCTGCGAGGCGGCGGGCCGGGGTATCGACACCTTTGAGACGGCAGCCACGATCAATACAGGACGGCTGGGCATTTTCCACGGTATGAAATCGTATTTCTGCCAGGATGAGTACGGCCAGATCGCGCCGGTCTACTCCATCTCGGCGGGGCTGGACTATCCGGGCATAGGGCCGGAGCACGCCCACCTGCACGATATCGGCCGGGCCGAGTATGTGCCGGTCACGGACGACGAGGCGGTCTGCGCGTTTGAATATCTGGCAAAGACTGAGGGCATCATTCCGGCCATCGAGTCGGCCCACGCGGTGGCCCACGCGATGAAGATCGCGCCGGAGATGGGCCGCGACCAGATCATTGTTATTACGATTTCCGGCCGGGGCGACAAGGACTGTGCCGCCATTGCCCGGTACAGAGGGGAGGATATCCATGAGTAAGATCAGAGAAGCATTTGCGAATGGAAAAGCATTTATCCCGTTCATCACCTGCGGCGACCCGGACCTTAAGACCACAGCGGCTGTGGTGCGGGCCTGTGTGGAAAACGGCGCCGACCTCATTGAACTTGGCATCCCGTTCTCCGATCCGACAGCCGAGGGCCCGGTGATCCAGGGAGCCAATCTGCGGGCTCTGACCGGCGGCGTCACCACCGACAAGATCTTCGATCTGGTGCGGGACCTGCGCCGGGACGTGACAGTCCCGATGGTGTTTATGACTTACGCCAATGTGGTCTTCTCCTACGGCGCGGAGCGGTTCATTTCCACCTGCCGCCAGATCGGCATTGACGGCCTGATTCTGCCGGATCTGCCCTATGAGGAGAAGGACGAATTTCTGCCGCTGTGCCGGCAGTACGGCGTGGATCTAATCTCCCTGATCGCGCCCACGTCCCAGAACCGGATCGCGATGATCGCAAAGGAGGCAGAAGGCTTCATCTACGTGGTGTCCAGCCTCGGCGTCACCGGCACCCGCAGCGAGATCAAGACGGATCTGGCCTCCATCGTGGAGGTGATCCGCGGCAGCACCGACGTGCCCTGCGCGATCGGCTTCGGCATCTCTACGCCGGAGCAGGCCAGGAAGATGGCGTCCGTCGCAGACGGAGCCATCGTGGGTTCGGCGATCATCAAGATTCTGGAGAAATACGGCGCGGACGCGGCGTCTTATGTGGGAGAGTATGTGAAGAGCATGAAGGACGCGGTGCGCGGGTAGAAAATGAATCATTCATCATTCTGTGAGTCCGGGATGCCGGCAGATTGCAGGAGCTGGCGCAGACGCTGAATCTCGGAAGCCAGCTCCTGCTTTTCAGAAGCCCACTGCTGCTTCTCAGAAGTCAGCTCTTCGATCAGTTTATCCTTCCATCCCACACGGCGATAGTAGTCCTCGCGGGCCTCGCACTGCAGGCGGATCTTCTCATCCTCGCTCAGAACAACGGCCGTCCTGGCGGCTTCCGTGAATATAGGATTTTGCTCTGCCAAAGCTTTCAGCTCCTTCCATGTGGTGGCCTTGAAGAGACGGGCCCAGTAGTCGATTCGGTATGTCTGGTCTTCCTCTGTCGCCAGTTCGATCTGGTTCAATTCTAGCACAGAGATACGCAGTTTGTCACTATATATTTTATGGCTTTTCACATTCATCAGACGGTAGGTCGCGTAGAATTCCGGCGCATCCGGAAATAGCGTGTAGTCCAGAAGGACGTTGATATCCAGGAAAAAATCCTTTTCATTAATGTGTTTGCCCAGTTCGATAGGATTCAGGATTGTGACCTCATGGACTCTGGATTCCTCAAGATGCAGCAGTGCGCAGACCAGGGTCTTGAGGACATGGTTATTCTCCTGCATAACAGCTCGGAAGAAATAGTCGTTGGTGAGATGGAAAGCGTTAATTTATTAACTTGTCCTGCGGGAAGATTTTTTGGGCGAGAATATTGACATTTTACGGTCAAGGGCGTAATATAAACCTATATATGCATTTTAACAGATGACTATCGGAATTTGTAAGTAATGCTAGCTGACAACTGTGTGGGACGGATAGGGTGGAAATGCAGACAGGCAATCGCCAGAGGAGGAAACATGAGCAAGAAGAATCGTAAGAGAAACAAAGTGAACAATGTCTTAAAAGCGATGGGCGCGACCGGAATCATTCTCGGGGGGGGTAGCGCTCGATGCTAACGTTGTCCTGGCAGCAGAGATGGAAGAGCAGGAAGAGCAGCTGGATAAGCAGGCCCAGGAGGTCGAAGCAGAGCTGCAGGAGACTGCCAGTACTTCGGATACAGTAATGGAGAGCCCCGGCGAGAGCGAGAGCGCGCCCGAGGAGCAAGAGACAGCAGGAAGCGATACGGCTTCCGACAGCGGCTCTATATCTGATACAGAGCCGGAATCCCAGTCAGAGGTTTCTTCAACCTCAGATTCCGATATGACAAATGAAGAGTCATCAAATACAGATACCGCCTCTATGTCAGGGGAGGCTTCTTCGAGTGCGGAGAATTCCGAATCTTCGTCAGAAACATCCGGTTCAGAAAGCGAAGCCGATGGACAAAGCGATGCCGCGTCTGAAGAAAATGGATCTGGCAGCGATTCCGGTTCCACAGAGACTGCGCCTGAAAATGAGAACGTTGACAGCGCAAATGACACCGTAAGCGAGACTGTATCTGAGAACGATGTCGTCTCGGAGAGCGATGCTGTAAGTGAGACTGTATCTGAGAGCGACGCAGAAAGCGAGACTAGCTCCGACGAAATGTCCGTGGAAAGCGAGAGTGGCAGCGAGTCCTCCAGCGATTCCGAGTCCGGAGAGGAGAATTCTACTTCCGAGTCAGAAGGTTCTGAGTCCGGTTCCGGATCAGAGCAGGGTTCGACGTCTGCTTCTGAGACTGCCGCAGATGAAACCGAAGAGCAGGAGAAGCTCCAGCAGGATGTAGACGATGCCAAGGCCGCCTTTGACGCCTACCGCGAGAGCGGCGAGGGCGACGAAGAAGCGTTGCTCGATAGCCTGGCAGAGGCAATGATCAGGCAGCAGATGGGCTCCTCCAATTACGCCCTCAGCCGTATGGAAAAAGTGAATGGCGGATATCAGGTGCAGTACATAGATGAGAGCGGAAATGAGCGCCTCGCTCTTGTCTCTACGGAAGTCGGTGAAGATGGCAATGTGACGCAGAGCTGGGAAGAGGTTCTAAAGTCGTCGGAAGAGAATTCTTCGGCGGCAGAGTCGGCTTCCACCAGCTATAACGAGGAGAGCCAGTCTATGAGCACGCTTGCCTCTGAAAAGCAGAGCGAAGTGGAGCAGGTTTCCGAAGATGCGTCGGTTTCTGCTTCTAATAGTGCGTCATTAGTAGCTTCCGAGAGCGCTTCGGATAGTTTGGCTTATAGTGAATCTTTGAGTGCGTATGAATCGGCATCGGAG
>CANRHU010000109.1 GCA_947630485.1 uncultured Lachnospiraceae bacterium | reverse complement strand
GATCATATGGTTCCCGCTCTGGACAGACTGTCCGGTGTTTCCGCGGATCTGGACGATGCGGGGCAGGCGCTCAGCCGCGGTCTGGATATGCTGGCGGATTCCGGTCTTCTGGCAGGCGATGTACTTGTTGACGCCAGAAACGCCGTGGCGGATCTGCGCACGGCCAACAGCGCTCTGGCGGATGCGGTCCGGAAAATGCGCGCGGCGGCAGAGGCCCTTCAGCAGGCGGTTCTGATCCATGATCAGCAGGCGGTCAAAGAGGCGAACAGGCAGCTGTCCGCGTCCGTGAAGGATCTGGGGACTGCGCTTTCTGGAATACGAACGGCGCTGAATACGCTGGAAAATACTCTGAATGGGGTAGTGCCCGGTGATCAGACGGCGATGCAGGCCCTGCGGGATCTTGGAACTGCCGCGGGGGACGCCGGAACCGCGCTGGGAGATATCGGAACCGCGCTCGGAACGATCTCGGACAATACAGAGATCAGCTGGGAAACCGTTCAGACCGCACTGAATACCGCAAAAGACGGATTCGACCGCTTGAGTAATGCGTCCGTGAGAATGAACGCCGCGATGGGTCATCTTGAGGAGGCGCTGTCCGACGCCTATCCGCTGACAAATGCGCTCGGCAGTTCCGCGGGGCAGTTCGCGGATGCCGCATCCATCGGCTCAGACGCGGCAGGGCAGCTTCAATCTGCGTTTCAGATATTGAGGGACACGGCGGATCAGCTGGCCTGGAACGGAGATGTCCAATTTACGCCTCTGGGCCAGGAAACCAGGAATGCCGGAGATGGTCTTTACGCGTCCCTCAGTGATATGTCGGACGGAGTTACAGCTCTGCAGACGTCCGTAGATGACGCGGGGGAAATTCTCTCTGCTGATCTTCGGGCTGTCAGCGGCCAGATTACGGAGATTCTCAACCTGATGCTGGATGTTGTGGACAGCGCCCAGGCGGTGGAAACGCCGGAGGACATATTCGGCGATGTGTCTGAGGACGATATCGAAAAGACCCGCATGGGAAAAATATCCGGCAGCGTGAATACCGGGACGGTGGAAGGCGACAGAAATGTGGGCGGAATCGCAGGAGCGGTGGCGGTGGAGTACAGTCTGGATCCGGAGGATGATTACTCCCGGCTTACCTTTGGCAGCACCTACGAACTGAAGGCTGTTTTGCAAAAATGTATCAATGAGGGGAGCGTTGCCGGGAAACGGGACTGCACGGGCGGTATCGCGGGCCGGATGGATCTTGGCACTGCGAACGGCTGTCAGAGCTATGGCGCAGTCACCGGAAGCGGCGCCTACGTGGGCGGAATCGCCGGATACGCGGATGCCTCGATCCGGCAAAGCTGGGCAAAATGTACGCTTTCCGGCACCGAGTATGTGGGAGGAATCGCAGGATGGGGCAGCAGAATGACCGGATGCCGCGCCATTACCACTATCCTGAATGGAACGGAGCATGTAGGAAGCGTCGCCGGAGATGCCGACCTGGAAGGAGGAGGGCTTGGAGATAACTGTTTCCTGGATATCGGCCCCGCGGGAATTGACGGCGTCAGCTATACAGGGATCGCCGAGCCGGTCTCTTTTGATGAACTGAGCGCTCTGGAGACGGTTCCGGAAGAGTTTCTCTCTTTTGCCGTTACTCTGATGGCGGACGGGGAGGAGATCGCGCGTATTCCGTTCCGGTTTGGCGACGACTTAAGTTTTTTGGGGCTGCCGGAGGTTCCTGTCAAGGAAGGATATTATGGGACCTGGCCCGAATTTGACAGTGCGGGCGTTCATTCGAACCTGACGCTGGAAGCGGTCTATACTCCGTGGGTGACGCTTGCAGCCAGCGAGGAAATGGACGGCAAGCTGGCCCTGGCTCTCGCGGAGGGACAGTTTACAGAGGAAGTTTTGCTCCATGTGCTGCCGGACGAGGCGGTTCCGCCGGAAGGCGCGGAAGAGGCCGATGTCTGGAAAGTGACAGTAAGCGGAACGGATCTGCCTGACGATGCCGCGGTTCCCATCCGGCTTCTGAACCGGAAAGGGGAGCGGGCGTCTGTCTGGCAGCTGAAAGACGGACGGTGGCAGAAAGCGGAGACGGCCGTCAACGGAAGCTATCTCTGTCTCACAATGACAGGGACATCCGGCGTGTTCTGTGTCTGTCCGGCTTCCGGCGGCTATTTGGTTCCGGTTATCGCATTGGCTGCTGTACTGGCGGTCTTCTTAGTGATTATGCTTCTGCACAGGAAGAAAAAAGCGCGGTTACGTTTTCCTCGGCAGAACAAGGAGATTTCACCGTAAAGACCGTTTATGACGGGCCGGCCGGCTGCTCGGGATAGAGATTATTGGCGGCTGATAGAGAAATCCGATCGGTTCGGCGATTTGTCGTAAAATATTCCCGCTCATCATAAATTTGTACGAAAAGAGAGTAATTGGAAACTCACGGATAAAGAGATGGTTATTGTATAATAAATTAATTACAATTGCCCCGATTGCGCGGGAGGGAAAGAGGAGGAGTCGAAGTATGGTTAATTTGAAAGCGAAACCGTTTTATCTGAACGACGAGCAGATTGCCTGGGTGGAGGATACCATCGCGGGCATGACCCTGGAGGAGAAGCTGGGACAGCTGTTCGTCCTTCTGAAGGCCGGTCCGGGCGTTGATGAGGGGCAGATCAAGTCCACTCTTGACGCTTACCATCAGGGAGGACTGCGCTGGCAGGGAGGCGATAAAGAGACTGTCTGGCTCCAGAATACGACCTATCAGAAGAACAGCAGGATTCCGCTGCTCATTGCCGCCAACTGCGACGACGGCGGCATCGGCTGCGTGCCGGACGGAACCTTCGTGGCTACCGCGGCTCAGTGCGGGGCCGGAGAGGGGACGGAGAACGCCTACCACCTGGGCTATGTGGCCGGACGCGAAGCGTCGGCGATCGGTGTCAACTGGATGTTCAATCCGGTTTCCGACATTTTTATGAACTGGCGCAACACCATAGTCAATACCCGTTCCTTCAGCGAGGATACGGATACGGTCATTGCCAATACACGCGCCTACATAAAGGGCATCAAGGACGCCAATCCCAATATGGCATGTACGGCCAAGCATTTCCCAGGCGACGGGGTGGAGGAGCTGGATCAGCATCTGGCCCTGGGCGTCAATACGTTGAGCGTGGACGAGTGGAACGCAAGCTTCCGCAAGGTATATCAGACCCTGATCGACGAGGGGCTGGAGAGCATTATGGTGGGACACATCGCCCTGCCGGAGATGAGCCGCCATCTGCGCCCCGGCATTGCGGACGAGGATATTATGCCTGCCACCCTGGCTCCGGAGCTTCTGACGGATCTGCTGCGGGGGGAGATGGGCTTTAACGGCGTTATCATCACCGACGCTTCCCATATGGTAGGCATGTCGGCCACCTCCCGCCGCTGCGACGCGGTTCCGGGAGCCATTGCCGCCGGCTGCGATATGTATCTGTTCGCCAATGATGTGGAAGAGGATCTTGGCTTTATGAAGGCCGGATATGAAAAGGGAATCATCACCGAGGAGCGTCTGTCTGACGCCCTGCACCGGATTCTGGGCATGAAGGCCCACCTCCATCTCTATGAGGAGAGCGTCCGCATTCCGGACAAGGCCGGTCTGGCCGTAATCGGCTGCCAGGAGCATCAGGAGTATGCGCGGCAGGCCGCCGATACCTGCGTGACCCTGGTAAAGGACACCCGCGGACTGATACCGGTGAATCCGGAGCAGAAGAAGAGGGCTTATCTGGTCTATGTCCAGTCTACGCCTACCACCAAGGGCTATAAAGGAGACCCAGTGAAGGCTGTGGTCATCGAGGAGCTGGAGCGGGCCGGATTTGCCGTGGACGTCTGTCCCAATTTCCATGACCTGGAGGTGGAAAACGGCGTGTCTCCCATGAACATGGTCCATATGATGAGCCATGACAGCCGCAAGGACTTCCTGGACAGCCACGATATCGTGTTCCTGGTGATCAATGTGAA
>CANRHU010000108.1 GCA_947630485.1 uncultured Lachnospiraceae bacterium | reverse complement strand
TTTCATCAATCACCGCATGACATATCCTCCAGATTCCATCGCCCAGATGCACTTCCGTACATATGTCCAGCATCGTCTCCGCACCTCCTATTCCGATTTTACTATACACCAACTTTTCCCTATTTTGGTGTTCTGTCAGAAGACTTTTTTCATCCTCCGCGGGTATAAGATTGTTTTTTAGGACATTCTATTATATAGAAAATACCAGACAAAACCGCGGACCGAACGCCGTCTGCGGATGAAATTGCGGATGATTGTCAAATCCTATCGGAAAATTTACAAGGAGGTACGTCCGATGTATGGACAGAAAAAACGCCCTCACAGAATATGCTTTTGCGGATCAGCCGCTGTATCAGGAGGAATAGAACACAGACCCGCGGAATGCGGCCTGACAGGAACGGAAATGAAGGAACACATGAAAGAGAAAACAAGCTTTGAGGAACCATCCTATGAACTGGAACTGCCGCAGGAGCTGAAAGGAAAATACCGCGTCTGCTCCTGCCTCCGCTCGGAGGAAAGCAGCGCAACCTATCTGCTGACCGAGACAGACAGCGGGCCGCAGATGATTTTTAAGACGACCGCGGAGGATGCGGACCCAGACCAGGTCTACCATTTTGCAGAGCCGATGATCGAGGAGGCGGTCCGCAGACAGCTGCAGGTCTGGGACAGGGATCTGACGCTGGGCGACCTGGCCCGGATCACGTCGATCCACATTATGGGGCTGGAGATCTACGCGGACGACAGCTATCTGTGGCTTAGGGGGGACACCCCCATGTTCTACGATGAGTGGACGCAGGAAAGCGGAAAATTCCTGCAGAGCGGCCCCATTTCCTCACTGGAAGACATCGTGCATATGCCTTCCCTGCACACGTTATGCCTTTACAATCAGAATATCGACGATATCTCCCTGCTTAAGGACACGCGGATCTCCTACCTGGGACTCGGCTACAACCCGCTGACGGATTTCTCTCCGTTAGAGAACAATCCCAGCATCCGGACGCTGATGATTCCGGATCTTCCGATCACGAACCTGGCTTCCATCTCCACACTGCCGAATCTGAACGAGCTGAACATCAGCGGCTGCGGGGGCATCACTTCCATCGAGGAGCTGGCGGGCGGTCCTGTTGTCATCCTGGATCTGTCTCTGATCGAACTGACGGACTACAGCCAGCTGCGCGACATGCCCAACCTCTACTCCCTGTTCCTTAAGCGACTGGACAGCAATATCCTAAGCGAGCTGAACGGCCTGCCGCTGACCTCCCTCACCTTCTACTACTCCCACAACCTGAAGCTGGAAGACATTCAGGGTCTGGAGAATCTGGAGTATCTGGGCATTTGGGGAGACGGGGAATCGATGTTTGAAATGGGAGAAAATAATAACCTGCCGCGCGTGTGGCATATCGCGCTGGCAGGTATGAAAATCGATGACTTCTCAGACCTTGAAGCGATTCCCAACCTGACCAGGCTGGAGATCCACGGGGCCGACGTCATAAACTATAAGGGGCTCGACCGGCTCCCGAGGCTTAACAACATCGTCTGCTCGCCCGAACAGAGGGAGGAGATCGACCGGGTCTACCCGGACAATGAATTTCTCTTCTGAGAATACAAACGGAGCGTCACTGGCGCTCCGTTTGCATGGAAGGGCAGCCCGCAGAACCCGGGCCGTCCGCGGCAGCAGGCACAATTTCCGAAAAAACGCTTCTCCTCTCAGCCCGGCTGCCCGCTCATCTCGCAGCTCAGGCTGTGAGGAAGCTTCCGCTGGCTGCGGACCGCGTAGACGCCGAAGCCTTTTAAGAAGTCGCGGGTGAAGCGGTCCGGCGCGTAGCGCTCCAGAAGCTCGATCTTCATCGCCTTTTTGATCGTCAGATTCTCGTCTTCATAGGAGTACGGAAGATTCACCTCCACGGCCCTGCATTTATACAAGACCGCGCAGACCGGGGCGGCCATATACATGTAAACGGTATCGCCCACCCTGATATCGGCGGTCTGCTTCCACTCCATAATGGGATTTTCCTGAAAGCCGGCCTCCACGTCGTAATACTTCGGATTGGCCGGAATGATCCAGTCCGCCGGGCCGCGCAGGCGTTCTTTTTTCTTCTTCGAGGCCGTGAGCGCGTAGCTTAAGTCGATCAGATCCATGACGCGCTCCCCCGGGACGGTTCCGTCCAAAAGAACCGAAATCCATTCCGCGTGGTTCATATGGTAGGCCGGAAATATGCCGGGCTCCGCCCGCAGGACATCGCCCATGGCCGGATCGCATTTCAGATTCAGGATATCCGCAGGCTCCGGCTCCGCAAGTCCCAGCCTGCGGCGGCTTACATACATGAGAAGCCCGTACCATTTGCGGCTGTCGTCGTGGCGCAGGACGGCGCTGTCCGGATCGCCCCGCCAGGGATAATCCGGCTCGGTTCCGTACTGTTCCTTCACGTATGATAACACTTCTTCGCGCGTCATACCTATACTCCTCTCTCCGGCAGCCGTCCCTTCGCACCCATTCTTTGCAGATCATTCGATATCCAGCTTAGGCGGCTCATCCAGATGCTCGGATACGTATTTCCCGTTCTTCTTCCGCTGCCGCACGCATTCGGTCAGCAAATATTCGATCTGGCCGTTGACCGACCGAAAATCGTCTTCCGCCCAGGCGGCGATGGCGTCGTAGAGCCTGGCCGACAGGCGCAGCGGAATCTGTTTCTTCTGGTTATCCGCCATATCAGTAGAGACTTCCGGAATTCACAATGGGCTGGGCGTCACGGTTGCCGCAGAGGACAACTAACAGATTGGAGACCATGGCCGCCTTGCGCTCCTCATCCAGCTCCACTACCTGCTTCTTGCTCAACTGTTCCAGCGCCATCTCCACCATGCCGACCGCGCCGTCCACGATCATCTTCCGGGCGTCGATGATGGCCGAGGCCTGCTGCCGCTGCAGCATCACCGCCGCGATCTCCGGCGCGTAGGCCAGATAGGTGATCCGGGCTTCGATGATCTCGATGCCGGCCTCCTTCACCTTCTCCTGGATCTCGTCCCGGATGCGGGCCGCCACGATCTCGCTGGAGCCGCGCAGGCTCCCCTCGTCGGCCACGCCGTCGCCGGTGGTATCCACGCCGGGCGCCACGTCGTAGGGATAGATGCGGACGATATTGCGCAGGGCGCTGTCGCACTGCAGGGACAGGTATTCCTTGTAATTGTCCACCTCAAACACGGCCTTCGCCGTATCCAGCACCCGCCACATGACCGCGATGCCGATCTCGATCGGGTTGCCCAGGCAATCGTTGATCTTCTGACGGTTGTTGTTCAGCGTCATAATCTTAAGGGAAATCTTCTTGCTCGGCGCCTCCACAGTCCCCGCGCCGGACGAACTGCCTGTCAGAACCAGCGACAGGGATTTTCCCTCGCCGCCCTCCACGTCGCCGCTCTGTCTGAGCCTGGTCTTCGCCGCGGGGTTCACCGCGGAACAGAAGGGATTGACGAAATAGAAGCCCGGCTCCTTAAGCGTCCCCACATAGTTTCCGAACAGCGTCAGCACCAATGCCTCCTGCGGCTTAATGATCTTCAGGCCGCAGAAAGGAATCCATCCCACCGCCGCCCAGAAGATACCCACGCTCAGCAGGACCGCTCCCAGTACCTTCGAGCCGTGATCCAGCTGCATTCCGCCAATCACAATCAACACGACTGCCACGATGTAAAGCAGGCCGAAAAGCAGAAGCATCTGCATGCCGTTCCGATTGCCGTTTAATACTTTCTCCTTCATGATGATTCCTCCGTTCTAATATGATATTTATATGATATCATTTTAATATCATTTCGTCAAGAGAAATCATGAATTTCAATCAATCTCTGAAATATCCTCACGCCCCGCCGTCCAAAGCAGCCGTCTCCGGCGCCAAAAGACTCTCCACATAGGCCCAGATTTCCTCCCGCCCCTGCTTATTCCGGGTCTTCGACACTTGTAACTGAATAAAATCCCTACAATCCGTAGAAATGCGGTATTTTTTTGTCAAATTTCTCTT
>CANRHU010000107.1 GCA_947630485.1 uncultured Lachnospiraceae bacterium | reverse complement strand
GGCTTGAAATTCGGATCCAGGGTGGCCTTGTCTCGGCGGACGGTAACAGTCTGCTTTGTAACCCTGATAATCGTTGCGGCGTGGCGGTCGCTCCACAGGTTGATCGTGACACCCATTCCGATCTCCACGGTGGCAGGCGTCAGGCGCTCCTTCCCGAACTCGGAAACCATGGTCTTCGCCTCCCTGAGATAATGTGCAGCCAGGCTTATCTTCCCGCGCCTTGCCGACATGGATGCCATCTCGAATACTGCCATTATTTCCGGATCCCTCATGATATACGGTGCATTATACGGGTCTATCGCCCTGACGATCATTTCTACACTCTCCCGCTTCATTGTTCAGCACTCCTTAGCTAATTCTGCCGTCGTAACCTCCGCGGCGGGTTTATGCTCAGATCCAGAAGGATCAGCCTACGGTAACAACCATTGTTCCTTTTTCGTACTTCCTGCCCTTGTACGGCATTACTTCTACGTTCAAGAAAACCTTGCTCCTTGCCTGTGATCTCGTAATTTCCGAGACAAACTCAGAAACCATACTCCCCGGAACGTAATACCTCTTTTTCCTGCTCATGCTCCAGCTTCCTCCATACCCTCGTAACCTCCGTGGCGGGATCAGATTTTCACTTATTTCCATCTTCCAGGATCAGCAGGATGCCCTCTATTGCATACGGGAGATCGTAAGGAACAGCCTTGCTTTCATTCACCTGATCGAACATCGCATTGATTCCGGCCAGCTGCCAATCCTCGATATCGGCTTTGTGAGTTCCGAGGTACCGATAAGACTTCCTGCAGGACTTAAAGCATTCCTTCATGCAGCTAACGTTATTGGCAGATACATCTATAAAAGCTATTTTTTTGCCTGGGTTCTCTGCCACCTCTTTTTCAAACGCCAGCTTGTTCTTCTCGCCTTTTTCTTCCTCATCCAGCATTTCCCCAGCAAAGAAGAATCCGAGACGCTGGATCCGGATCGCTGTGCTTTTCAGCTTCTCCATCTTCTCCGGGCTGATTTCCTGTTCCGGTTCGCCCTCGATCCAGATGTTAACTGTCTTACCCGTGCTGAGATTTACTTCCAGACGATCATTCAAGTCGCAGATGTAATCGTAATAATGACCTTCTGCCGTACTCCTATAAATCGGATACCCGGCCCTTGCGCTTGATTCTTCATCCTTTTGCCAATCGGTCGGGAAAATCCTTGCTGCCTCCGTCCAGGCTTCGCTCACTGTCTTGACCTTCATTTTATCGCACCTCCTATGCTTCTCTGATCTCAACCAGTTCATCAATTCCGGTGAAAATGCAATCGCCCGTCGTAAACACCAGGCCGTCCCATCTGACATATTTAACGATTTCGACCTTGTGGCCCCTCTCATACGGTGTATGCCACTCAACCTCTACCGTCTTACCAGCTGCCAGCATTTCCTCGATCTTGTCAACATCTGCCATCTTGAACTTTTTCACTGCAATGCCCTCCGTTTCGTGAGTTTTTTCTGTATCTGAGTATAGTATAACTCACTATGGTGCGTTACGTCAAGCCAATTATTGCAAAATGTGAAAATTTTTCATTTTTTCTTGCTGACTTCCAAAAGAAACCCCATGATTTTCAGAATCTCAGACAATGAATCGAACGGAAGGTTCTGCTTCTCGCACTCCTGCATGAATGTCCCGACGTCAAAACCGATCTCCCCGCCGCCTCGCTTCCTGATGCCGATTTCAAGACCAAGGCCGTCCGTTATGGTCTTCACGGAAGCAAAGCGCGGGTTCCGCTTGTCCAGGATGTCCCAAAGCCTCTGCCTGCTCATCCCGCACCTTCTTGCCGCCTCCTGCTGGGTGATATCCAGCAGGCTTATTTCGATTGCCAGTCTATCTGATATTTTCACTTTCCACACCTCCTAATACAATTTCTCGAATGCCGCTATGATCCGTCTGCTCGTGTCCGGATCATTTCTGGCGTCTGCCGTAGTGACATATCGTTTCCTTCCATCCGGTTCCAGAGTAACGTTCACTTCCTCAGCGGAGCCGTCCTCCATAACAAGCCTCATATAGATCTTGCTTCCCTCCGTCTCTTCCCTGACCTTCCGCGGGAATGCCTTCGGTCTCTCATCCGGAAGAAATACATACGGGTGGCCTTCCTTTTCTACGACGCAGACCTTTAGCTTGCCCTGGAAGTCGTACCTTCCAGCTGCATCTTCCGGGTGCTTTTTATAGCGGTCATCGTCCATGACTTCCTCGCCGTAATCTCTGGTCATAAAGCGTACCACGGCCAGGGAAACAAACGGCTCAAATCCGTCGCGGTCCTTCATCCTCTCCCGGATCCCGCTTGATGCTTCGATATTCCACCTCATACCCTCTAACCTCCCGATTTCTTCATCCAGGATCTCCTTTACCCGGTCGCTGTAATGATATACATTGTCGAGCGGGTGATAAAGCAAGCCCTTTATGTACTTCTCATCCGGAATTACACTCGCCCATCCGGTGATCTTCTCGCTGTAAAACGGCTGTCCGTCTTTGACGAGTTCTATATCGTCAGTGAATGTAATTGCCAATACCCCGTTCACGTATACCCTGGCGCTTCCCTGGGTAACGCTCGATCTCTCGCGTCTTACCTCGATCTCCAGCTTCATACCTCATCCTCCTATCGTTTTACTCGGTACAAGTCCTGCCGTTTCCTACGCGGGTTGCGGTTGCAATCCCAGCAACAGTCCATGTCACGGCTCGCCGCCTCATTCTGGCAGCCGGAGCAGGTCAGCTCCCATACAAGCTCATAGTCCGCAGCAGACTTGTCTGTGATCCGGTTCTCATAGACAATATAGCCCCACGCCTCCCGGCCGATCTGGGGGACATATTGCCTCCCGTCAAAATTGACGATTTCCAAGGCCTTGTTATCTTCCGACTTCGGGAAGCTCCCCGGCCCAATCGGACGGTGTACACTGTAATACTTCATCATGCCATTTCCTCCTTAATCCAGCAAATTTTCCATGCTGATCGTGTATTGCTCCTGCAGCTTCTCAAACGCCTTCGACGTGACCGTATATTCGTTCCATCCGGCCCGGTATTCATATCGTTTACTTACCCTTCCGGGCTCCAGGACGCCCTTATGCTCGATTCCCCGGCCTTTTAGATCCAGTGGTGTGTAAATATGGTAATGGCGCCCATAATACGATCTGGAAGCCTCAATTTGACATTTCGGCTTTCCTTCTCCCATCTCCGGGCAGTAGCCGTACAGTCCCGGCTTGTCTGCCTTAACTGCCGGCACTTCGCTCGGCTTAGCCAGGTCCAGGCGCTTTTTCCTGACCTGTTCCGTCAGCAATTCCATTTCTCCAGGAAGCAGGCTTCCTTCCTCACATGACGCCGCCAGCGTTCCTGCATAAAATTCGAGTGCTTTCGGATCGCCCGTCGCCTGGATCAGGCGCGACAGGTTCTCGAACACGTTGCTTTGAGCCTTTGGAAACTGTATGATCTGTGCCATACTCACCCCTCCTTTCCCGTTTGAACCAGCTGCTCGTTCAGCAGTTTGAACCCCAAAATATGATTCACCGTCTCGGCATCCATAGCGAAAAATCTTCCTCTCCTGGTGAGACCTCGGGCGTTGTAAATCTTGCTACCGTACACCCTTTTCTGTGCCGCACTGTAATGCAGCTGGTAGACGCCTCCGTAATTCACCAGGTACTTACCTTCCAGGTAATATTTCTCAGCTTCTTCCGGCGTTAGCTCTATGCCACCGATTTTTACGATCTTCATACCGCCGCCTCCAGTCTTTCCCGGCGCTTTATCATTCTGACGTCATAGCGCCCACAACTATTCTGCTGGTAGGCTCTGAGCTGTACCCTCGCCTCTCTCCTGGTGTACTCGCTGCACTCGTACTCCCAGCCGGTGCCAAAATTCGTTTCGATGTCCCAACGGTCCCGCGTTTTCCTCTTATATGCCATATTCTCACCTCCCTCTATACATCAAATGCGATGCTGTGATATGCGTACCAGTGACCCCTTCTCCGGACCAGCTTATACCATGACGTGAACGGATTCCCGGAGCAATCGTACAGCGACGGCCTACACTCGATGTAGCGGTTATGTCGGAACCACCAATCGACGTCTTTCTCGTCCCAGACGTCCAGCGCATCTTCCAGCTGCTCTAACTCTACAAAGCCATCAATGCCGTAGTCCTTGATGATCCGGCGCGGCTGA
>CANRHU010000106.1 GCA_947630485.1 uncultured Lachnospiraceae bacterium | reverse complement strand
AGGCTGCAATTATAACAGAGAAAGGAGCTTGTCATGAATTATCATAATCCGATCCTATATGCCGACTACTCAGATCCGGATGTGATCCGTGTCGGGGAGGACTACTACATGGTGGCTTCCTCCTTCACCTATCTGCCCGGTGTGCCCCTTCTGCATTCCAAAGACCTGGTACACTGGGAGCTGATTAACTATTGTGTTCGTTCCCTGCCTTTTGAAAAATATGACCGGCCGTCTCATGGCTCCGGCACCTGGGCGCCCTCCATCCGATACCATGGCGGGCAGTTCGTGGTCTTTATTCCCTTGCCTGATGAGGGGATCCTGGTGGCCCGTTCCGATGATCCGCGCGGGGAATTTCGTATCAATCTGCTTTGTACGTCCCTGGGATGGATCGACCCGTGCCCTCTGTGGGATGACGACGGGCGGGCCTATATGGTTTTTGCCCTGGCTGCAAGCCGCTGTGGTGCCAAGAACCGGCTGATGCTGACGGAGATGGATCCGGAATGCACACATCTGATCGGAACCCCCAAAATGATCTTCAACGGAGAAGTGATGGCTCCTACCATCGAAGGGCCTAAGATATACAAACGGGACGGGGAATATCTGATCCTGGCCCCGGCAGGCGGCGTAGCCACAGGCTGGCAGACTGCCTTGCGGGCGAAGTCCGTTTGGGGTCCCTACGAATATCGGGTGGTGATGCACCGGGGCAGCACGTCGGTGAATGGTCCTCATCAGGGCGGATGGGTGACCGGCCCTGACGGTAAGGATTGGTTCGTCCACTTCCAGGATGTTTATGAGTTGGGACGGATCATACACCTCCAGCCTATGTGCTTTAACGGCGGCTGGCCATTTATCGGCAGCGACCTTGACGGAGACGGCATCGGCGAACCGGTGGACGAGTGGAGACTGCCCGCAGAGGGACAGCCCGCCTATCAGATCGCGCAGTCCGACAATTTCCCGGATGGCCGTCCCGGCCATCAGTGGCAGTGGCAGGCAAATCCGAAAGCGCGGTATTTCGCCGGGAGCAGGGCTCTAAATGCCCTTCGGCTGGCCTGTCTTACCAATGAAAAGCGCGAAAACCTCCTATGGTACGCCCCCAATGCTTTGACGCAGATTCCCCAGCATTCGTCCCTGACGGCTGCGGTGAAGGTATGTCTGTCCGATACGGGGGCGACGGGGGATATGACCTCTCTGGGAGTCATCGGCCACGCTTACGGGTACTTCGGCCTTCAGCGCACAGAGAGCGGTTTCCGGCTTGCCCTCTATCACGGCGAGGTGGCGGAGAAGACCTTTGAGGGAGCGGCGGCGGAGACGCTGGAGGCGGCCGTGGATTGGCCGCGGGATACGGTATATCTGCGCCTTGAGATCTTTCCGGATAAGACCTACGGCTTTGCCTGGTCCGCCGACGGGAAGGAATACGTGCCCATAGGCGGGCGCTATCCCCTGCGCCGCGGCACCTGGACGGGCGCTAAGCTGTGTATCTGGGCCTGCAGCCGGGAGAACCGGGAATCCCGGGGCTATGGGGAATTCACGCATTTTTGTGTGTCGCCTGCCGCGGAAAACCCATCACAGAACACCGCAGCGAAGGATATATCCCCTGAAAGTATCGGGAATATTTAAGACAAAGTATGATAAAGGACGGAGAGGAACACGAAATCCATCTTGAAAGGCGGTAAGGAGCTTGTGAAGATTTTAATCAAAGATACGACACGAAAAGAACGGGAAGAAATCATCCGTCGGTCGCTGGACTGCGGCGGAGGCGGCTGTGAAAACTGTTCCTCCTGCTGTCTCGGCGGCGGAGATATCTATGAAATGTACCGGGAGTACATCGACGGAAAAAAGGAAATCTCCGAGATCAATGCGGAATACCGTGCCAAGTATCTGCATGGTTAAACTATCGGAACCGCAGGAAAACGCACGCGGCGCCGGAAGCCGGTAAAATAAGGCTTCCGGCATTTTACGTCAGTATGCAAAAAACGCGCCAGTGACGCGTTTTTTATGTTGCCCCTAAAACAGAAAGGGAAGATAAATTAAATGAAATGTTTCTAAAATTTTGTGACGGCTCATTGACACAGCCGGTATCCGGGACTATAATTCGTTCCGAATAGAACGTTCTGTTTAGAACGATTAGAAGGAGGTAACCGTATGAATATTCCAATGCGTCTGTGGGATCTGCAGCAGCCGCTCCGTTCTCTTTATACCCTTTGCGTAGAACCGGTATGCCGTGATTATGGCGTGACCAGGACGGAACTGGATATTCTGCTGTTTCTGGACGGCAACCCGAATTACGATACCGCCGCGGAGATCGCGGATCAGCGGTGTCTGGCCAAATCCCATGTATCCACGTCGCTTAAGTCTCTGGAGAAGAACGGATATCTTACCCGGCTTGCGGGGCGGGCAGACCGCCGGCTGATCCATCTGAGGTTGTCGGAGAAGGCTGCAAGGGTTGTAAAGGCCGGCAAAGACGCGAGGGATGTGTTCCTGGGCATTATTACCGCGGGGCTGGATGCGGAGGAGCGTGCGCGGCTCCATGTCTATATTGAGAAGATGGAAGAAAATGTTCTGTCCTATCTGTCAGCCGGCGGAAGATAGCGGGAAACATAAAAAAGGAGAGCGAGTCTTATGGAAAATAAGCAAAAGGGCGTCAGCAAGCCGTCTCCGATGGAGCGGATTGCCGCCTTTATTGTGGATAAACGCAAGGCATTTTATCTGCTGTACATAGGCCTTGCCATTTTTTGCGCGTTTGCAAACGGCTGGGTTTCGGTCAATGACGACCTGACCAGCTATCTTCCGGCAGAGACGGAGACCCGCCGGGGCTTAACGGCGATGGATGAAGAATTTGTCACCTTCGGCACCAACCGGATCATGGCGGACAATATTTCCTACGCGAAGGCGGAGGAACTGGCCGGCCTGCTTGGGCAGGTAGACGGCGTCAAATCGGTGGAATTTGATAACACGGAGGATCATTACAAGAGCGGTGCGGCCTTATTTTCCGTTACCTATGACGGTACGGCCGAGGATCCGGTTAGTCTGAACGCCCTGGAAGAAGTAAAAAAGGTTCTGGAAGGGTATGACGTTTATATCACCGGGGAGACCGGCGATTCCGCTTCGGCCAGCCTGGACGCGGAAATGCAGGTAGTCATGCTGGTGGCGGTGGTCATCATTCTCTTGGTGCTTCTGTTTACATCCCAGACCTACGCGGAGATTCCGGTGCTTTTGATGACCTTCGGTCTGGCGGCCCTGCTGAATATGGGAACGAATTTCCTGTTGGGTGAGATTTCCTTTGTCTCCGATTCCGTAGCTGTGGTTCTTCAGCTGGCGCTGGCCATTGACTACGCCATCATTCTGTGCCACCGGTATACGGAGGAGAGGACGCGTCTGGAAGCCAGGGAAGCGGTCGTTATGGCTTTAAGCAAGGCCATTCCGGAGATATCAGGCAGTTCTCTTACGACGTTGTCCGGTCTGGGAGCCATGTGTTTCATGAAGTTCGGAATCGGCAAAGACCTGGGCTTCGTGCTGATGAAGGCCATTGTCCTGAGCCTTCTGTCCGTATTCACGTTCATGCCGGGGCTGCTGATGAGCTTCAGCCGCCTGATCGACCGGACCCATCACCGCAGCTTCGTCCCCCGGATCACTCTCTGGGGAAAGCTTGTGGTAAAACTCCGGTTTATACTGCAGCCGGTTTTCGTGCTTGCGCTCATCGGTGGGTTCTTCCTTTCTAACCGGTGTCCCTATGCCTATACCCAGAACGGTCTGTCAACCTTTACGAAGAATGAGAGCCAGATCGCCCAGGAAAAGGTGGATGAAACCTTTGGCGCCCAGAACACTCTGGCAATTCTTGTAAAGGCCGGGGATTACGAGAAGGAGGGCCGTCTTCTTAAGGATCTGGCCGCTATGCCCGAGGTGGAGTCTGTTCTGGGCCTGGCGAATGTGGAAGCGAAAGACGGCTACGTCCTTACCGACCGTCTGACGCCGAGGCAGTTTGCGGAGCTTACGGATCTGGATATCGAGGTGGCAAGGCTTTTGTATTCCGCGTACGCGGTCGATCAGGAAACCTATGGCCGGCTGGCGGCAGGCGTGGACAGCTACAGTGTCCCGCTGCTGGATATGTTTCTTTTCGTTCATGACCAGATGGATGAAGGGTACGTCACGCTGGATGATGAGATGACGGAGGAGATCAACGATCTGTACGGCCAGCTCATTGACGCCCAGCTTCAGCTGAAGGGCGCGAATTACAGCCGTCTGGTTCTTGAACTGTCGCTGCCGGAGGAGAGCGATGAGACCTTCGCCTTCCTGGATACCCTTCATAAGACGGCTGCACGGTATTACGACGATTATCTTCTGGTGGGAAATTCCACCAGCTGCATGGATCTGTCATCCTCCTTTGCCAATGATAACCTGATGATCAGCATCCTGACCATCGTCTTTGTGATCGTGGTGCTGATGTTCACGTT
>CANRHU010000105.1 GCA_947630485.1 uncultured Lachnospiraceae bacterium | reverse complement strand
GACCTTTTGAGCATTGCCATGGGGAAAGCACCGGCAGACAGCGCATGGGTGACGGTGATGGGCAATGTAAATACCATCGCGGTGGCGACGCTGGCGGACGTGGCCTGCGTGATCATCGCCGAGGGCGCGGCTTTGGACGAGGTGGGCCGGACCCGCGCCAAGGAGCAGGGCGTGACGGTTCTGAGCACTGACGAACCGATCTTTGCGGCGGCCCTGCAGATCCATGAGCTTCTGTAGGGGAGCTTATGGCGGAATTATATTATGACCTGCACATCCATTCCTGCCTCTCCCCATGCGGAGACGACGACATGACGCCGGCCAATATCGCCGGCATGGCCATGTTAAAGGGGTTGGATGTGATCGCGCTGACGGATCATAACACCTGCCGCAACTGTCCGGCCCTGATGGCCGCGGCGGCGGAGTACGGCGTGCTTGCGATCCCCGGTATGGAAATCAATACGTCTGAAGAAGTCCACGCGGTCTGTCTCTTTGAGACGCTTGAGGCGGCCCTGGATTTCGACGCTTATGTATACGAACGTCTGATTCCGTTCCCGAACAATGAGGCGATCTTTGGCAAGCAGCAGATCTATAATGAAAATGACGAAGTCTGCGGCACAGAGCCGAACCTGCTGATCAACGCGACGACCATTTCTTTCGACGAGCTGTGGCCGCTGGTGCGCAGCTTCGGGGGCGTCATGTTTCCGGCCCATATCGACAAGACGGCCAACAGCCTGATCGCGAACCTGGGCTTTATCCCGCCGGACAGCCGGTTTACGACGGCGGAGGTGAAGGATCTCAAGAAGCTGCACGGGCTTAAGAAGGACAATCCTTATCTGGAGAACTGCAGAATCATCAGCAACTCGGACGCCCATTACCTGGAGCACATCAATGAACCGGACCTGCAGCTTTCGGTGCGGGAGAAGAGCATCAGCGGCGTGCTTGAGGCGCTGCTGGGAAAATAGACGGATGACCATAGGCCTGTATACGCAGTTTATACTGACATCAAAGGAGGACACGACATGAAGTACGACTTTACATCCATTATAGACCGCCATGGCCGGGACGCCATCGCGGTGGACGGTCTGGGTACAGGTTTTGCGCCGGCAAAACCGAGGGAGGGCTTTGACGCAATTCCCATGTGGGTGGCGGACATGAATTTCCCGACCTGTCCCACGATTCAGGAGGCGATCATCGAGAGGGCGAAGCACCCGGCGTTCGGGTATTTCGAACTGACAGACGAATATTATGATTCGATCATCCGCTGGCAGGAAAAACGTCATGGCGTTACGGGGCTTACGAAGGAGTGCATCGGTTATGAGAACGGCGTCCTGGGAGGCGTCGTCTCGGCGCTGACCGCTTTCGCCGCGCCGGGAGATCCGGTGCTGCTGCACAGCCCGACTTATATCGGTTTTACCGGCTGTATCGGGAATAACGGTTTCCGCATTGTCCATTCGCCGCTTAAGAAGGATGAAAACGGCGTCTGGCGCATGGACTATGAGGATATGGACGCAAAGCTGAAGGCGGAGAAAATCCATGTGGCCGTCTTCTGCAGTCCCCACAATCCCTGCGGCCGCGTCTGGGAACGTTGGGAGATCGAGAAGGCCATGGAGGTGTATAAGGCGAACGACTGTCTGGTGATCTCCGATGAGATTTGGTCGGATATCATTCTGACCGGACACGAGCATATTCCGACCCAGATGGTCAGCGAGGACGCCAGAAACCGAACCGTGGCCCTGTACGCGCCCAGCAAGACCTTCAATCTGGCGGGACTGGTGGGCAGCTACCATGTCATTTACAATTCCTATCTGCGTGACCGCGTAGTGGCAAAGAGCGAGAAGCCGCATTACAATTCGCTGAACGTCTTCTCGATGCACGCGCTGATCGGCGCGTATAAGCCGGAAGGGTATGAGTGGACGGACGAGCTCTGCCAGGTGATTACCGGCAACATCGACTTCGCCTGCGATTACATCGCGAAGCATTTTGACGGCGTGGAAGCGGCGAAGCCGGAAGGAACCTACATGCTTTTTCTGGACTGCACGAAATGGTGCGAAGCCCACGGCAAAGACATCGGCTGGCTGGAGAAGGCCGGCTGGGATGTGGGCGTGGCCTGGCAGGACGGCCGGATGTTCCATGGCCCCTGCCACATCCGAATGAATCTGGCGCTTCCGCTTTCCCGCGTGAAAGAGGCGTTTGAACGCCTGGACCGCTATGTATTTAACGCCGGACCGGGAGAATTGTAAGGGGGCCATTTGTCCTATAACGGGCCTGTATTTTATGAGAAGACAGAATGCGGATGAGACAGGTTCTGCAGAAGGGGGAATTGATTTATGAAACGGTTCCTAATGGCGGCTGTGCTGACCGCGGCGATTGCGTGCTCTTTGCCGTTGGAGGCATACGCGAGCGGATGGGTGGCACAGGACGGCGGCTGGCGTTATATAACGGACGACAGCAATGCGCCCTGGCTGACAAACGGCTGGTATTGGCTGGATGGAAATCAGGACGGCGTTTCGGAGTGTTACTATTTCAACGAATACGGCTGGATGATGTTTGACGCGACGACGCCGGATCAATACACCGTAAACGCGGACGGGGCCTGGGTTGTGGACGGAAAGGTACAGACCCGCGTAACCGGAGGACCCGGGGCGCCGGCAGCAGGCGCGAATGGAACGGTAAGCCCGGCGCCGCCGGATGCGGCGGCAGGCCCGGCGCCGCCGGATGCGGCTGTTGCCGGCGCGGCTGTCAGCAGGGTGATTGACCCGACGAAACCGATGGTGGCGCTGACCTTTGACGATGGTCCGCAGACCACCGCGGGCAACCGGATTCTGGATACGCTGTCTCTCTATGGGGCCAAGGCGACGTTTTTCGTTGTGGGCGAGCGCTGCGCGTCCCGTGCGGCCGAGATGCAGCGCATGGTTCTGGAAGGGCATGAGGTGGGAAACCATACCTATGAGCACAAATACCTGCAGAAACTGAGCGCGGAGCAGATCCAGTATCAGATTAACCGGGGCATTGTGGCGATCGCGGAGTCCTGCGGCGTGTGGCCCATGCTTGTGCGGCTGCCTGGCGGCAACAAGAATTCGACGGTGCTGGCGAATGTAAATTATCCCATGATTCAGTGGAGTATTGATACAAGGGACTGGGATCACAAAAATGCCCAGAGGACGATCAACGAGGTGCTTACCAAGGTGCAGGACGGCGATATTATCCTGATGCACGAGCTGTATGACGCAACCGCGACAGCGGTGGAGGTGCTGGTTCCGGAGCTGATCGCCCGGGGATATCAGCTGGTGACTGTCAGCGAGATGGCGCAGGCGAAAGGGGTACAGCTCCTTCCGGGTCAGCTTTATTACAGTTTCCATTGACGGCTGTCCCGGCGCGGATCCGCGTCCTAACGCGGCTCTGCCGGCTTATGCGGGCAGAGTCTGGCGGCGAGCATATGGAAAAGAAAGCCGCCGATGCAGAGACTGAGCATGTAGATGAGAATGCCGGCGCCGGTGCCCAGACGCAGCGACAATTCATGAAACACCACCTGGGTGACCGGATAGTAGGGGGAAATGTAGAACATATCCGCCGCGCCTCCGGTGGACACATTGATGGCGGTCGCGATCAGGCAGAAGGCGCCCAGCATCGGAAGCGTCCGCAGATATCCGCCCGGCGTCCGGAACGGAATCTGTGAGAAGGCCAGGAAAAGTCCGATGAAAATAAGCATGATATGCCACAGGAGGCCATGCATGGTCAGCGTCCAGTAGGGATGAAGAAGGCCGGAAGGCTCGGCCAGGGCCATAACGCCGCCAAGCAGGCCAAAGTCCTGCAGAAAGGTGCATACGGTCCGAAAAAGCGTCTCCTGCCTGCAAAGGACAGGCAGCAGCAGACAGAGGTACATGGGAATGCTGCAGAGCTGGAACGGGAAATACCACCAGTTGTAGGTTCCATATACCACAAAGTACAGAAAGAGTTGTTTATAGACCTCGCCCGCGGCCAGAAGGACGCCGCAGAGAAAAAGGATACGGCAGGACGCCGGATCGCTTCTCCCGCAGGCGGAGGTCTTTTTCCTGCGGTTCGGAAGCTTCACCGCGAGCAGGCGGGCGAGCCAGAACGCGAAAACAACACCGAGGCCGCAGACGGCGATATGAAACGCGGAGTATGGCCTGGGCATGTCCATAGGCCACGCCGTCGCCCGCAGCCAGTCCGCAGGGAATTCCGGCCGGATTTCTCCTGCCAAAGCTGTCAGTCTATTCATGGTAAATCCCCAATTCTGAAAGATGGAAGCCGCTTGGAGGGAAACGTTCTGTCTCGTCAGGGAATTTCCTCCCGGGGACAGGGACGTTCCTCGCGGCATTCTTCTATTATAGCGCGGAATCCATATGCCGCCAAGTACGATTGGATGAATTTTTATACATAAAATTGACTTGATAATTTCCAGAAAGTCTGTATAATGGATAGCATAGTTGCGCAAAGACTATGATAATCATGCAATGTTTTCCTCTCACAGGAGAGGACAGGTTGCGGATAAGAGGAGGAAATTAGTGTGAAA
>CANRHU010000104.1 GCA_947630485.1 uncultured Lachnospiraceae bacterium | reverse complement strand
AATTTGTATACCATCCATAACTCTCGATATAATCAACGTTTTTTCTGATTAAGATTATTCTTCATGAAACAACCCTGGGGTGGGAAAACCTAGGTAAAAATTTACGCAAAAAAAGATCGGAGCCTGACGGCGACGGGAATCGTGATCGTCATTATCGTTATATTGTTAGCTGCCGCGTATTTCAGCATTAACGCGCAGCTCCGTCAGAGGGCCTTAAGCCGCGTGGAGGAAGGCGCCGATACGGTGATCGAGGAGGTCATGTCCAAGCTGGCGCGTGACAGCCGGATCTTGAACGCCGCTGCCGAGATCATATCTCAGGCGGATAATTTTGATTCCGGGCGTCCTGATGGCGATCAGGATCATCCTGTATTATCTGTGGGTCCGGCATAACGCGATGCAGATCATGAACCGGGTCGTGGAGCAGGCGATTCTGGCGGAGAAGCTGCAGAAGGCGGAGGCCTCCGACCGGGCCAAGAGTATATTCCTTTCCAATATGAACATCGAGGAAAAGGAGTGCAGCATCTCCGATATTTTCAAGGATATGCGAAATATCATTCAGTCGCAGATGCAGTCCAAACAGCTGAATTTCTTCATGGACACCGTAGATGTGGTGGATGAGAATATCTACTGCGACAAACTGCATGTGAATCAGGTGCTTTTAAACCTTCTTTCCAATGCGATTAAGTTCACTCCGGCCGGCGGCACCATTGCTCTGACGATCAAACAGAAGCCGCGCGCCCCCAAGGGCTACGGCTCCTACGAAATCCGGGTTAAAGATACCGGCATCGGTATGCGTTCTGAGTGGGCTATGCATGGCAAGGAGGCGGTGCGTCAGATCCGCTCCATTGTGGGTGACAATGCGCCGATTTTCCTGTCCGAGCTGAGAGATATCCTGCTTTCCGCTACCTGCAGTTCGGTTTCGATCCAGCAGGAGAAGGAGAGTCTGATTCCGGATCTGTCGGAGTCGCTGAAAGGCACGCGGCTGCTGCTGACGGAGGATAACGAGCTGAACCGGGAGATCGCCGTGGAGCTTCTGATGGACAGCGGGTTTATCGTGGATACGGCGGAAGACGGCACGGTCGCCGTGGAGAAGGTGAAGAATTCCGAGCCAGGATATTACGGACTGATTCTGATGGATATTCAGATGCCGAAGATGAACGGCTATGAGGCCACGAAAGCGATCCGGGCGCTGGACAGCGCGATTCTGGCCAACATCCCCATCGTCGCCATGACAGCCAATGCGTTCGAAGAGGATCGGAAGCAGGCGCTGGATTGCGGCATGAACGCGCATATCGCCAAGCCCATCGATGTGGAGAAGCTTTTGGAGGTCATTACGAACATTCTGAACCAGAGTAAAATTTCTGGTTGACATTTTGCAGAAAGCTGTTTAGAATTACTTTAAACCAGTGAAGAGGAAGTTGCGCTTTGAGAACGGTCTTCAGAGAGTCCGGGGCGGTGTGAGCCGGGCGATGTCAGTCAGAGCGAGTGGGCCTTGGAGGGCGAGATGAAAGGAAGCCGGCCGGAGCGGTTGCGCATATGCGGTTAAGAACCGCGGCGGATCGAAGCGGCGCCGAGTAGTTGAGACGCACAGCCAGCGTTAACGGGCGAGGGATGTGATGGCATCCCGTGAGAGTGGGCATACATATATGTATGTCAATAAAGGTGGCACCGCAGGTTCATGGCCTGTCCTTGAAGCGATTCAAGGATGGGCCATTTTTCGCGAAGGCAAATAGTTACAGCGCCAGCGCCGTGAACAGAGGCCTGCCGGTTCCGCTTGCGGAAACCGGCAGACACCTGCCCACGGCAGAGCGGGCATTGGAACAATGCCCGCGACCGAGAAAACGCAAAGCGTTTTCGAGGTGGCACATCCGAGGTGCGGCTCGAGGTGCGTCCGAGGTGCATCCGAAGTTCGACCGAGGCGCGCCCGCAGCACGACGACCCGCAGCCGCGCCCATCCCGCACCCAAACAGCCAATACACTATAGGAGGCTCTCTCATGGACGACAATTTCACTCTATACGACCTGAAAGTAGAAGTAATCGCGACAGACAAGCCCATGGTCTGCGGCCACAAGCCCGGCGATTATTTCCTTGTGGAGGGAGAGAATCTGGTCTTTCCGCAGACCCGGTCTTTTTCCATGTACTCACTGGCGGCGCTTCTGCCGCTGCTTCCGGCCAAGCAGCGGCCGCTGCAGGACAATGATTGGATGTTGTCGGACAGCCTGATCGCCTGCCCTGACCCCAACTGCGGTGCGAAATTTAAGATCACCCGGATCCGGAAGCGGACGCAGAGCCATGGGGAATGCACGGCGGTGCCGGTAGGGGAGTCGCCTGAGCAGGAGTGAAGATATGCGCCGCATGTACCGGTGCAAAATGGAGCCGCACAAAGAAGAGAAATCTTTGCGGCGGGAACCTGCTGCCGGCCAGGCAGATGGTTCCGTAAATTTGAGCGGGAGCGCCCCGTCCGCGGGACGCTGCAGCATAGAGATAACAAGGAGGAGAACACGAGATGATAGGAAAGATCACATCATCACGCATCACGCTGGACAACGGCTACAATTTCAGCCGGGTGATCAACGGCGGCTGGCAGCTGTCAGCCGAGCACTGCCTGAAGGGGCAGCTGGACATCGACGATGCAGTGAAGGCGTTTCACATGCTGAGAGAGCGTGGCCTGACGACCTTTGACTGCGCGGATATCTACACCGGAGTGGAGGAGATCCTGGGTCGTTTTGTGAATGAGCTGCGCGCCACAGGCAATTATACCCATGATATGATTCAGATCCACACAAAATTTGTTCCGGATCTGAATATTCTGGATCAGGTCGATTTTGCTTATACGGAAAAGGTAGTTGACCGGAGTCTTATGCGTATGCATCGGGACTGCCTGGATCTGGTGCAGTTTCATTGGTGGGATTACGATGTGCCTGGGATGATGGAGACAGCCTTTGACCTTGTAAAGCTGAAAGAGAAAGGGAAAATCCGCAATATTGCGATGTGCAATTTTGACACACCGCATCTGAAAATGATGATCGACGCCGGTATCCATGTGGTTTCCAATCAAACCCAGTATTCGTTGTTTGACCGGAGACCGGAACGGGCGCTCCTGGAGTACTCGCGGCAGCATGACGTTTACTGCTTCTGCTACGGCGCGCTGTCCGGCGGCTTCCTGGCGGAGCGCTGGATTGGCGTGAAGCGGGAGGATTTCGAGCCGGAGACGCGTTCCCATGTAAAATACCTGCAGATTATCGAGGATTCCATGGGATGGGACGGCTACCAGAAGCTGCTGCTGTTCCTGAAAGATATCGCCGACAGGCATCAGGTCAGTATTTCCAACGTGGCCGTCAAATATATCCTGGATCAGCCGGGTGTCGGCGCGGTCATGGTGGGCTGCCGCAACAGCAAGCATGTGGAAGACAACGCGCGGCTGGCGGAGTTCGACCTGACGGACGAAGAGCTTCAAAGCATCCGCGGTTTCATTTCCCAGTATCCGACACCGGAAGGCGAGCCGTTCACGCTGGAGCGTACGCCCGGATCAAGATACCGCAATATTATGAAAATGAATCTGAACAAGGCCTGACAGTCTTGTGAAAGCGTCGGGGGAGTATGGATTGGCGAAAAAGATAAGGAGACTCAGTTAAGATGAAACAGCAAGAGAATAAATTACAGTTTCGGGGAGGCGTCGCATTCTCCCTCGTTCCGGTGATAATTTATGTATTTTTCTGCGTAGTGCTTTTTATCGGCTTTAAAGCGTTCAATATGGAGGCGCTGGCGGTCGGCGGCTTCCTGGCGCTTCTGGTCGGCGGTCTGTTCTGTACAAGCTATTCCGACTTCTGGGACAGCGTCATCGGCGGAATTTCGTCGGTCACATCCGTCTCGGTGGTCGTCATACTGCTTTTGGTTGGGATGTTCAGCCAGCTGATTAAGACGTGCGGATTGTCGGGCGGTTTTGTCTGGATGGCAAACGCGTTGGGAATGAAAGGCGGAATCTTCGTGGCTTTCACATTCCTGGCAACCTGTGTCGTCTCGACGGCCACAGGTTCTTCCATTGGCACCATGTTTATCGCGTTTCCGATTTTCTATCCGGCAGGGCTGATTCTGGGGGCCAATGAAATGTTTATGGCGGGAAGTATCGTGTCCGGCGCTATCTTTGGCGACAATCTGGCTCCGATTTCCGATACCACGATTGCGTCCTCTTCCACGCAGCAGTTTAAGGATGGGCGTCCGGCAGATATCGGCGGCGTTGTGGCCAGCCGTATCAAATATTCGGCGGTGGCCGGTCTGGTAACGATTGTGATTTTTGCTCTGTTTGGCGGCATGGGCGGCACTTATCAGGGCGGCGCGATCGACGCCATTGCCAATCCTATGTCCCTGATCATGCTGATACCGGTCGCGGTCATGTTAGTAGTGGCCACCAAGACCCGCAATATCTTCGAGGGTATTCTGGTGGGCCTGGGCTTAGGGACGGTAGTCGGCCTGGCAGCAGGACTCTTCCCGTTCAGCTCCGTTTTTGCCAATGATGCGGCGAACAACGCGGCAGTCGGATTTCTGATCGACGGAGTCAACGGGATTCTGCCGACCTGTGCGTTGGTTATCTCTGTTTTCGGAATTATGGGAGTGTTAAATGACGCCGGGATGCTGAACCTGATTGCTGACAAAATCCTGAACAGTCCCATGGCGCAGACGGATTCGGGCGCGGAGCTGATCTGTATGGCGGGTATCGCCCTGACGACCGTTCTTCTGGGCGGCGTTACCAGCGCGTCGATTCTGACCTTCGGTCCGATCCTGAATAAGATTGGCTCGGCAAAGAATATCCATCCTTACCGGAGGGCCAATCTTTTGGACGGTACGGCCAACAGTCTTCCGGCCATCGTGCCGTTTATGAGCGTCTTTGTCTTCATCGGGGCGGCGCTGACCGGCCTGTCGCCGCTTGTCGTAGCGGGCGGAACTATCTATGGTTTCGTGCTGTTTGTCGTTTTCCTGGTCGCAGTCGTCACCGGTTGGGGCCGCAAGTCCGAGGAGTGACGGAGACGGGCGGAAGGCGAATGTCTTCCGCGTCTGCCGGCGTATCGGTTTATGAATAATGAAACAGTCGTTTATTCCCTGTGTTATGGAAATAGGCGGCTGTTTTTTTCTGCGTCGGAATTGCTGTACTCATAGATGGCCTTGCATTTGATCTCAAAAATGCTTCCGTCCCGAACGGTGATCGTAATCGTATCGCTGCGGTCCTGCACCTCGATGTCCGTGATGTCAAGGGAGTCCCATTCATTGATCAGGTCGAAGAGACAGTCCTTAAAGTAGTTGAGATTCATAAATTAACTCCTTCCCTTGTAAAAGAAACGGTGTACCCCTGATGGGGAGTATACACGCACCATATTATTATATGGCTTTCACAGGTAAAATACAAGAGAGAAGAGGTGATAGTGTGAAAGAAAGTAGAGGAAAGCCATAAAGTGGCGCACTGAAACAAGCTATTGAAAAATAGCCGTTTGAGAAAAAGTTGATTTTAGAAACAGTAGGCTAAGAAGCAAGCAGGGGTTGTTCAATAAGCCCCTCTGCAATTAAAAGTTTCATAGCCTGTTTGATTGCCTTTTCCTTCTGTTTATTTTTCAGGGGTTCAGGCATGTCAATCTTGTAAAGATCGGTCGGATTCCATACTTCTCCAGTAGACAGCATCTGGAAGATGGCAGTGAGGATCATCCGGGCGATCGCAATGATGGCACGTTTCTTACCGCGGCGTTTCATGATGCGTTCATATTTGGCCTTGTAGTAAGGAGACTTGTTGGATTTCACGGCTGCATGGGCGACTTGCACCAATGCAGGTTTGAGGTAGACACCGGCACGTGTGATCCGGACAGATTTCTTCTTACCCGC
>CANRHU010000103.1 GCA_947630485.1 uncultured Lachnospiraceae bacterium | reverse complement strand
TTCAGCGCCTGCCGCTTCGTATCCTCCTCGCCCATGAACACCACGCACTCCATGCCCATCAGCGCCGCGGCCGTGGCCGTGGCCACGCCGTGCTGGCCCGCGCCGGTCTCGGCAATCAGGCGTGTCTTGCCCATTTTCTTCGCAAGAAGGGCCTGGCCCAGCACGTTATTGATCTTGTGGGCGCCGGTGTGGTTCAGATCCTCGCGCTTTAAGTAGATCTTCGCGCCGCCTAAGTCCTTCGTCATTTTCTCCGCGTAGTAGAGGCGGGAAGGACGGCCGGCGTACTCGTTGAACAGCTGCTCAAGCTCCCGGTTAAACTCGGGATCGTCCTTGTAATGATTGTAAGCGGCTTCCAGCTCGATCACCGCGTTCATCAGCGTCTCTGGAATGTACTGGCCGCCGTGGATGCCGAAGCGTCCGTTTGGATTGGTCATGATTGGTTCCTTCTTTCTGGTTTCTCTGTATTTCTTTTTCCGGCCGTGGTTTCTATCGCCGGCGAGACAACTCTCATCTGCAAGACAGATGCCTCTGTTACTCTGTATCCCGCACCTGCCGGACAAATTCTCTCATTTTTATCTGGTCTTTCAAGCCGTCTGTCTCGATCCCGGAACTTACATCCACCGCATAGGGGTGAAGCCGCTCCACCGCCGGGCGCACATTTTCCACCGTCAGGCCTCCGGCCAGGAAATACGGCCGCTTCATCTGCTCAAGAAGCGTCCAGTCGAAGACCCTGCCGGTCCCGCCGATGCCGGAATCCAGAAGCACGTAATCCGCCGTGCTCGCCTCGGCCCTTCGGATATCTTCCTCCGTGTCGATCCGGAATGCCTTGATGAGGGGCTTCCCCGTCAGGGCCCGCAGCCGCTTTATGTAATCCTCATCTTCTGTCCCATGAAGCTGCGCGATATCGATGAGTCCTTCCCGCAGAAACTGCGCGACCCGCTCCGCTTCCTCATTGATAAATACGCCCACCGCCTGAATTTCGGGACGCAGGCAGCGTTTCAGCTCCGCCGCCAGCTCCGGGGCAATGTTCCGGCGTCTGCCCGGTACGAAGATGAAGCCGATGTATTCCGGCAGCAGCTCATTGACTGCTTCGATGTCTGTCACGCGGGCCATCCCGCACAGTTTGATCCTGGTCATGGTCTGGTTCTCATCTTTCCTGAAATGTTCCGTCCTGCGTTTTTCTTTGTGTAAAGTATCCGTCGTCTGAGGAGTTTTCCGCACGCTGCCGCTGTCTGCCTGGCTTTCTGCTTTGTCAGCGTCCCCGCAGCTCCGCCAGCCGCGCCTTCTTATCCGCCGCGCGCATCAGCGTCTCGCCCACCAGTACGGCGTCCGCACCGATCCCGCGCAGCCGCCGCACGTCTTCCGGACCGCTGACACCGCTCTCGGACACAAAGACCACTTCTGAAGGAATCATCTGCCGCAGCCTGCGGCTGTTCTCCGTATCCACGGTGAAATCCTTCAGGTTCCGGTTATTGACGCCGATCACCCGCGCCCCGGCCCGCAGGGCCGCCTGCACCTCCGCCTCGTCGTGGGCCTCCACCAGGGCCGACAGCCCCAGCCCGTCGCAGACGGCCAGATACTCCTTCACCTGCGATTCCGCGAGGATCGAGCAGATCAGAAGTACCGCCGACGCGCCCAGAAGCTTCGCCTCGTAGATCATGTATTCGTCTACAGTGAAATCCTTCCGCAGGCAAGGGATCCGGACCGCCGCCGCGATCTCCCGGAGATACTCGTCGCTCCCCAGGAACCATTTCGGCTCCGTCAGCACGGAAATGGCGTCGGCTCCCGCCGCCTCATAGTCCTTCGCAATCTGCAGATACGGAAAATCCGGCGCGATCAGCCCCTTCGAGGGGGACGCCTTCTTGCACTCGCAGATGAAGGCGGGGCCGTCCTTCTGCCTTCGGAGCGCCTTTTCAAAAAGGAAAACGCCCTTCGGCATCGCCTCCGCCTGACGGCGGATTTCCGCAAGCGGAAGCCGTGCCTTCGCCTTTTCTGTTCTTTCTCTCGCGTGATCTGCCAGCTGGTCAAGTATCGTCATTTCCGCGCCCCTCTTCCTTTCGATCTGCCGCCGATTCGTTTTCTGTCCGTTTCTTCGCGTCTCACTCTGCCTCCGGCCGGTTGCTGACTTCGATAAATTTTTCAAGGGTCGCTGCCGCCTTGCCGGAATCGATCAGTTCCGCAGCAAGCTTCACGCCGTCGGCCATGCTCTCCGCCTTGCCGCCCAGATAGAGGGCCGCGCCCGCGTTCATCAAAACGGCGTTTCTCTTCGGTCCCTGCTCGCCGGCCAGGATCGCCCGGGTGATCGCCGCGTTCTCCTGCGGCGTACCGCCCACCAGATCCGCCTTGGCGCACCGCTCAAATCCGAAATCCTCCGGTTTGATCACATAGGACTTGAACCACCCGTCCTTAAACTCGCAGACCGTGGTCGGGGAGCTTAAGGAAATCTCATCCAGCTTATCCTGGCCATAGACCACCATGCCCCGCTTCACACCCAGGCTGATCAGCACCTGCGCCAGCGGCTCCACCAGATACTCGTCGTAGACGCCCAGCAGCTGAATCTTCGGGCTGCCCGGATTCGTCAGCGGCCCGAGAATATTAAACACGGTGCGGAAGCCCAGCTCCTTGCGGATGGGGCCAACATATTTCATGGAGGTGTGGTATTTCTGGGCGAAGAAGAAGCACATGCCGACTTCATTTAACAGCTCAACGCAGCGCGCCGGACTCTGGTTAATGTTGACGCCCAGCGCCTCCAGACAATCGGCGGTGCCGCACTTGGAGGACGCCGCCCGGTTGCCGTGCTTGGCCACCTTCACGCCGCCCGCCGCGGCCACCAGGGCCGATGTGGTGGAAATGTTGAAGCTGTGGGCATTGTCGCCGCCTGTACCGACGATCTCAAAAAGCTCCATATCTGTCTCCACCTTCGTCGCGTGGTCGCGCATGGCCGCCGCGCAGCCCGCGATCTCATCCGTGGTCTCCGCCCGCGCACTCTTGGTGGACAGCGCTGCTAGAAACGCCGCGTTCTGCGTAGGTGTGGTCTCGCCGCTCATGATCTCATTCATCACGGCATAGGCCTCGTCGTAGCTTAAATCCTGCTTGTTCACAATCTCTACAATCGCTTCTTTAATCATGGTATTTTCGTCTCCTTTTCTATCTTTAAAAATTTTTTTGCGTTTCTTCACACCCTGAATACGAACAAAGCGTGCCACTGACACCCTTTCTGCATGGAAACACGAAGGACTGCTCAGAAATCGGCCGTCTATCCGCAGTACCGGATAAAATTCTCAAGCATCCGCTTGCCGTCCGGCGTCATAATGGATTCCGGGTGGAACTGCACGCCGAAAATCGGATATTCCCTGTGCTGTACCGCCATCACTTCACCGCCGTCTGCGTTCCCGCGGGCCGGTTCTATCTGCCCGCCGCCTGCCGCATTCCCGCAATCCGGCCCCGTCTGGCCGCCATCCGGCGCTCCCTGATGCTCCGGCACCGTCACCGCCGTCACCTTCAGGCAGTCCGGCATCGTCGCCGGATCCGCCGCCAGCGAATGATACCTGGCCACCGGCGCCGTCTCCGGACAGCCGGCAAACAGCGGACACTCCGGATCAAACCGCACCTCCGACTGCTTCCCGTGCATCAGCTTCCGCGCGTAGGTGATCGTCGCGCCAAACGCCGCACAGATGGCCTGATGCCCCAGGCAGACGCCCAGGATCGGGATCTCCTTTCCAAGCTCCGCCGCCACCCGGCAGATCACGCCGGCGTCCTCCGGACGCCCCGGGCCCGGCGACAGAATGATGCGGTCCGGCGCCATTTCCCGGATCTTCTCCACCGTCAGCTCGTCGTTTCGGATCACCCGGATGTCCGGCTCGATCTCGCCGATCAGCTGATACAGGTTGTAGGAGAAGCTGTCGTAATTATCAATTAAGAGAATCATTTTCTATCGCTCCCTTTCCATTGCCGCCTGCGGTTCCATACCATAACAACCATTTACGGCAGTCCTTTTGTTCTGTCCGAAATCCGCGCCAAGCTTCACTCCACATCCGTCTCCAGCGCCTTCACCACGGCCTTCGCCTTGTTGATGCACTCCTCAAACTCCTTCTCCGGCACTGAGTCGGCCACGATGCCCGCGCCGCTGCGCACGAACACCTTGCCGTTCTTCTTGTAGGCGATGCGGATCGCGATGCAGGTGTCCATATTGCCGGTGAAATCGATATAGCCGATGGCCCCGCCGTAGATGCCCCGCTTGTTGTTCTCCAGCTCCCCGATCAGCTGGCAGGCCCGGATTTTCGGCGCCCCGGAGAGCGTCCCTGCCGGCAGCACCGCGCTGACGGCGTCCAGCGCGTCGCAGTCCCCGCGGATCTCGCCCCGCACCGTGGAACCGATGTGCATGACGTGGGAATACCGTTCGATGGAATGGAACTTCTCCACCTTCACGGTTCCGAACCGGCTGATCCGGCCCAGGTCATTTCTCCCCAAATCCACCAGCATGTTGTGCTCGGCCAGCTCCTTCTCGTCCGCCAGAAGCTCCCGCTCCAGCGCCGCATCCTCTTCCTCCGTCTTCCCGCGGGGCCTGGTGCCCGCCAGCGGGAACGTGTGCAGCACGCCGTCCTCCAGCTTCACCAGCGTCTCCGGCGACGCCCCCGCCACCTCCACGTCCGTCCCTGAAAAATAGAACATATACGGCGACGGATTCAGCGTCCGCAGCACCCGGTACGTATTTAGGAGGCTCCCCTCAAAGGGGGCGCTCAGCCGGTTGGACAGTACGATCTGGAAAATATCTCCCTCCCGGATATAATGCTTCGCTTTCTCCACCATTTCACAGTAAGCCTCCTTGTCGAACAGCGGCGTGACCTCCCCCAGAAGGCGGCCGCCCGGCTCCTGCTTTTTCTCGCCGTTCTTCAAAAGCTCGCACAGCTGCCGAAGCTCCATCACGGCCTTATTGTATCCGGTCTCCGGCTCCGCCAGCGACATATTTACGATAAGGATCAGCTTCTGGCGGAAGTTGTCGAACGCGATGACCTTGTCAAAAAGCATCAGATCCACATCGCGGAACGCCTCCTCGTCCGGCACCTTCATCCGCACTGTCGGCTCGCTGTAGCCCAGATAATCATAGGAGAAATATCCCACCAGGCCGCCTGTGAACGACGGCAGATAGGAAAATCGGGGGCTTTTGTAATCCGCCAGAATCTGCCGCAGGAAGGCGGCCGGATCGTCGGTATGGAAATGGATATTGCCGGCCTTCATCTCTCCGTCCATGCAGGTAATTTCCAGCTTCGGATCAAAGCCCAGAAACGTATAGCGGCCCCATTTCTCCTTCTCCTCCACCGACTCCAGCATATAGCAGTGGGTGGATACGTTTTTCAGGATGCGCAGCGCCTCGATGGGCGTGCAGATGTCCGACAGGATCTCGCAGCTGACCGGGACCACCTTGTACTCGCCCGACGCCGCGATCTCGCGGACCTCCTGTAAGGATGGGGAAATGTTCATGTGTGCGTGCCTCCTTTTTCTTTGTCCTGCCGTGAGCTGATGCCCGCGGGCTTCCGCATGCGGAGCCCGCGGACCTCGGCTCACGGCGCTTCTTTCGCTTCTTCCGCGACTGCACCTCGAAAACGCTTCGCGTTTCCTCGGTCGCGGGCATTCTTCCAATGCCCGCTCTGCCGTGTGCTGATGCCCGCGGGCTTCCGCATGCGGAGCCCGCGGACCTCGGCTCACGGCGCCGTCGCTGTAACAATTTGCCTTCGCGCAAAAAGTCCCTGACAGAACGACTCTCATTCTGTCAGGGACGAATAAACTTATCCGCGGTGCCACCCTGAATTCACGGTCATGAACCGTGCGCTTAGCGGGATACCCTCATATCCCCGGCAACTGACGTATGCCTCACGTTGCAGAATACTCTGCGCC
>CANRHU010000102.1 GCA_947630485.1 uncultured Lachnospiraceae bacterium | reverse complement strand
ACGGCAAGCTTTACCGGCACCCATCAGGCCAGCTTCGGTTTCGTGATTCTGGCGTCCATCGTCCTGGCGGCTATCGCTCAGATCAATATCTGGAGAGTGCTGTGCGTATCGGGACTGCGCGGACAGGACGTGGCCAATAAGATCCTTCCGGGTCTGGGCTATGTCGTATCGATCCTGGTCGCGTTCGGCGGACTGGTATTCAACATCGGCAACGTCGGCGGCGGCGGCCTGGGCTTCAATACACTCTTAGGTCTTCCGACCAAGGTGGGCTGCGCGCTGGCAAGCGCCATCGCGATCGCGGTATTCCTGATCAAGGATGCCAAGGCGGCCATGGATAACCTGGCGAAGGTTCTGGGCGGCATCATGATCGTAGTTATCTTCATTATCATTCTCGTTGTGAAACCTCCGGTCGGCGACGCGCTTGTCAACACCGTGGTTCCTTCCACCGGCTACGGCGCGCTGGTTCCGGCTATCATCACACTGCTGGGCGGCACGGTCGGCGGCTACATCACCTTCTCCGGCGCGCACCGTCTGATCGACGCGGGCATCACCGGCGAGAAGAATTTGAAAGAGATCAATAAGAGCTCCGTTATGGGTATCGGAATTGCGACCATTGTCCGGATATTCCTGTTCCTGGCGATTCTGGGCGTTGTTGTGAAGCTGACCGGCGGCGATACGCTGGATGCTTCGAACCCGGCGGCGGACGCGTTCCGGCGCGGAGCCGGCGAGATCGGTTACCGCTTCGCGGGTCTGGTGATCCTGTGCGCGGCTGTTACCTCCATCATCGGCGCCGCTTATACGTCGGTTTCGTTCCTCAAGACCTTCCATCCGGCGATTGCCGAGCATGAGAACTGGGTCGTGATCGGATTCATCGTTGTTTCCGCAATCATCATGCTGGCGATCGGAACCACACCGGCGACGATGCTGATTCTGGCGGGCGCTGTGAACGGTCTGATCCTGCCGATCACCCTGGGCATCTGCCTGATCGCGTCGAAGAACAAGAAGATCATGGGCGACGACTACAAGCATCCGACCGTTCTGCTGGTACTCGGCGTGATCGTGGTTATCATCTCCGCTTACCTGGGAATCACGACATTCATGTCCAACATGGGAAGTCTGCTTGGATAATAATACAGGGAAATGTTTCCGCGGCGCGCCGGTCATGTTCCATCGGCTTCGCGGCCGGCCGGCAGCCGGCGTGCCGTGAGTTTTCAACACGATAATATTGCGGGAAAGGGCGCGGGCGGCGTGGTTCCCGCGTCACCGAAGAGGGTGCAATCTATGTTCGATCCGGTTGCACCTTTCTTCCTATATATGGTACGGAAGCTGTGTTACGGCTTGAACACAAAGAAATTATAAGCAGGAATGCCGCGGTATCCGCGCAGGCGGCTATCGGCGGCGGGAGAGGAGCAAAGCGACATTTTATGCAGAACATCAAGATCCTGACAGCGGGGGACAGCTCCCTGCTGGTCGAATTCGGTTCGGAGATCAGCCCGCAGATCAACCAGAAGATCGCGGCCACCGTGAAGCTCATGCACGAGCAGAACATCGAGGGCGTGGTGGACGTGATCCCGGCATTCTGCTCCCTGCTGATCAATTATGATCCCCGCGTCATCCGCTACGAGCAGATGAAGAAGCGGATCGAGGGCATCCTGAAGGTGGATGTCCGTGCCGGAGCCCAGACGAAGAAGATCTTCGAGATCCCGGTTCTCTACGGCGGGGAATACGGCCCGGATCTGCCCTATATCGCGGAACACGCGGGCCTTTCGCAGGAGGAGGTCGTAAAGATCCATTCCTCCAGCGATTATCTGATCTATATGCTGGGATTTCTGCCCGGCTTCTGTTACTTAGGCGGCCTGGACGAGCGCATCCACACGCCGCGCCTTGCCAATCCGCGGCTTAGGATCCCGGCGGGAAGCGTCGGCATCGGCGGATCCCAAACCGGCATCTATCCGCTGGATTCTCCGGGCGGATGGCAGCTGATGGGAATGACTCCGGTGAAGACCTACGATCCGGCGCGGGAGACGCCGATTCTGGTACAGGCCGGCGAATACATCCGCTTTGTCCCCATCGACGAGGCGGAATATAAGCGGATAGCGGAACTGGTGGACCGGGGCGAGTATGAGTGTCCGATCCGCAGAGAGGAGGCGTAGCATGGGCATCCGAATCATCAAGGCAGGCATGATGACCACCGTACAGGATCTGGGGCGCACCGGCTACCAGAGCCAGGGATTCCCGGTGGCGGGCGTTATGGATGTGCGGTCTTTTAGGATTGCGAACCTCCTTTTGGACAATCCGGAAAATGAGGCCGTGCTGGAATTTACGCTGATCGGCCCCACGCTGGAATTTACGGCGGACACGCTGATCGCGATCACAGGCGGGGATTTCCAGCCGACGATCAACGGGGAGCCGGCGCCGATGTACACGGCCATTTACATCAATAAAGGCGACGTGCTGAAATTCTCCAGCGCCCGTACCGGAAGCCGGGGCTATGTAGCGTTTTCCAGCTACTTAAAGATCCCGGTGGTCATGGGCAGCCGCTGTACGAACATGAAGAGCTCTATCGGGGGATTTAAGGGACGCAAGCTTCAGGACGGAGACTATATTGAATTCCGTATCAAGAGACGTTATCTGCCGTTCTTTTTGTCCAGGACACTGGATCTGGACGAGTTTGACCAGGAAGACGCGACGCTTCGGGTGGTCATGGGCCCGCAGGACTATCTGTTCAGCAAACAGGGCATCGATACGTTCTTAAACAGCGAATACAAGGTGACCAGCGATTTCGACCGCATGGGCTGCCGGCTGGAGGGACCGTTCATTTCCCGCAAGGAGGACAAGGACATGATCTCTGACGGCATCGCCTTCGGTTCCATCCAGGTGCCGGCCCACGGCAAACCGATCATCCTTCTGGCCGACCGGCAGACCACGGGCGGGTATCCGAAGATCGCCACGGTGGCGTCGGTGGATATCCCGAAGCTGGTTCAGAGAAAGACCGACCATTCGATCCGGTTCAAGGCCATTTCCGTGCAGGAGGCCCAGAGGCTTTATCTGGCGGAGATGGAAGAGCTGAACGAGATGCGCAAGAAGATCCACAAGCCGTGCAAAGAGGTTTTGGAGTGCCGTCAGACGGCCAAGCGGCTGCGGAGGCTCTTCGAGGCGCAGATGTAAGGACAAAATGTGCAGGCACCGGTATACCGGACGTGAAAGCTGAACGACAGCTGTTACGCTGCTTACAAAGAAACGCAGGGTCAAGATGGCCATATGAACAGATATAAGCATGAGAAAGGGGAAACGAGACAATGGATCTTGAGAAGATTGCAGGTTTAGTGAAAATGATCGAAGAATCCGCGCTGACGGAGTTTACCTATAAAGAGGGCGATGTGAAGATCACGATGAGCAAGCTGGAGCATCCGCCAGTGGTGGCGGCAGGAATGCCGGCCATGCCGGTAAGCGGCCCGGCTGCTGCGGGCCCGGCTCCCGCAGCGGCGGCAGAGCCCGAGGAGGAAGAGGTTCTCTTTATCACGGCGCCGATCGTAGGCACCTTCTATTCGGCGGCGGGGCCGGACATCCCGGCCTATGTGCGCGTGGGCGACCGCATCAAGGAAGGGCAGACGGTCTGCATCCTGGAGGCCATGAAGCTGATGAATGAGATCCAGTGCGAATTCGACTGCGAGATCGAGGCGGTTCTGGTCAGCAATGAGCAGAAGGTGGAGTACGGCCAGCCCCTGTTCCGTGTCAAAAAAATCTGACGCGCGGAGGTGGTCATATGATTAACAAAGTTCTGATCGCCAACCGCGGCGAGATCGCCGTCCGCATCATCCGCGCGTGCCGCTGCATGGGCATCCAGAGCGTGGCGATCTATTCGAAGGAGGACGCAAGCAGCCTCCATGTGCAGCTGGCGGACCAGCGTGTCTGCATCGGCGAAGGCCCGGCGAAGGACAGCTATCTGAATATGGATCATATCATTGCCGCCGCCGAGAATGTGCAGGCGGACGCGATTCATCCCGGCTTCGGTTTCCTGTCGGAGAACAGTACCTTTGCCCGCAAATGTCAGGAGAACGGCATCATTTTCATCGGTCCGGATCCGGACGTGATCGACCGTATGGGCAACAAATCCGAGGCCCGCAAGACCATGATGGACGCTGGCGTGCCCGTGGTGCCCGGTTCCCGCGAAGCGGTCTACGATGTGGAAGAGGCGAAAAAGGAAGCGGAGCGTATCGGTTATCCGATTATGATCAAGGCCTCCTCCGGAGGAGGCGGCAAAGGTATGCGTGTGGCGAATTCGCCCGAGGATTTTGAGGTTCAGTTTAACATGGCCCAGCGGGAGTCGGCCAACGCCTTCGGCGACGACGCCATGTACCTGGAGCACTGCATCGTGAATCCCCGCCATGTGGAGATTCAGATCATGGCGGATTCCCATGGAAACGTGGTGGCGCTGGGGGAGCGCGACTGTTCCGTGCAGCGCAATCACCAGAAGCTGATCGAGGAGTCGCCGTCGCCCGCTATCGACGACGCGACACGCCGGAAAATGAACGAGTACGCGGTTCTGGCCGCGCGGACGGTGGGCTATACCAACGCGGGAACCATCGAATACATCGTAAGTCCCGCGGGTGAATTCTATTTTATGGAAATGAATACCCGTATCCAGGTGGAGCACGGCGTCACGGAGATGGTGACCGGCACGGACCTGATCATCGAGCAGATCCGGGTGGCCATGGGCGAGCCGTTAAGCTTTACCCAGGACGACATTCATCCGAAGGGCCACGCCATCGAATGCCGCATCAACGCGGAGATCCCGGAGAAGAATTTCATGCCGAGTCCCGGTCTGGTGCAGTTCGTGCATCTGCCGGCCGGCAACGGCGTGCGGGTGGACACCGGGCTTTACAGCGGTTATCAGATTCCGTCGCTTTATGATTCCATGATCGCCAAGATCATCGTCCACGCGCCCACGCGGGAGGCGGCGCTTCTGAAGATGCGAGCGGCTCTGGATGAGATGGTGGTCATCGGCGTGGAGACGAACCTGGATTTCCAGTATCAGATCATCCGGCACCCGACGTTTATCGAAGGGAAGGCGGATACCGGGTTTATTGAGAGTTTCATGAAGCTGAAGGGGCAGTAGAAGGCCTTGCCGGGAAGATATCCGAAAGTTTTCTTTAATCGGACAGAGTGAAAAGGAGTGGAGAAGATATGTATCGCGTAGACTTAAACAGCGACCTAGGCGAGAGCTTCGGCCGCTATACGCTGGGAAATGACGATAAGATCATTCCGTTAGTGACGTCCGCCAACGTGGCCTGCGGCTTTCACGCCTCGGATCCGGTGGTGATGGACAAGACGATCGCCATGGCGGCGGCCGCCGGCATCCGTGTGGGAGCGCATCCCGGTTTCCCGGATCTGATGGGCTTCGGCCGCAGGAACATGGTGGTATCGCCGGATGAGGCGAAGGCGTATACGCTGTATCAGCTGGGCGCTCTGGACGCGTTTCTGCGGGCGCACGGCATGAAGATGCAGCATGTGAAACCCCACGGCGCGTTCTACAATATGGCGGCCAAGGACTATACGCTGTCAAAGGCGATCTGCGAGGCGGTGAAGACATATGACGCGAAGCTGATCATGCTGGCTTTATCCGGCGGCGAGCTGGCCCACGCGGCTATGGATCTGGGACTCCGCACGGCCCAGGAAGTCTTCGCGGACCGGGCCTACGAGGAGGACGGGACGCTGGTGAACCGCCGCAAGGAGGGAGCCATGATCACCGATGAGGACGAGGCCATCGCCCGCGTGATCCGCATGGTGAAGGAACAGAAGGTGACGGCGATCACCGGCAAAGACATTCCGATCCGGGCGGATTCCGTCTGCGTCCACGGGGACGGCGCGAAGGCGCTGGCGTTCGTGGAGAAGATCCGCGCGGCGCTT
>CANRHU010000101.1 GCA_947630485.1 uncultured Lachnospiraceae bacterium | reverse complement strand
CTTTTCCCAGTCCGGAGACGACGCCTCCTGTGACGAATACGTATTTGACTGGCATGGAATGAACCTCCCTTGCGAATTGCTCTCTCTGCGAAGCAGTTTCGTTCGGGCGTGCGGCCTGTTCTTTTGTAAATAAGCGCGTGCGCAGAAGACTGCTGATGACAGCCCGTGCGCGCGAAGTTTGCAATACCCGCAGAGGGGCGGAAATAAAAAAACAACGTTCTTATTATACAACAGGTCATGCAGGAAAATCCAGTGTTATTTTACATTTTTTTTAAAGATTTTTCCCGCTTTTTATGGGCTCGGTTCTTGATTTATGGAGAAACTGTCAGTATAATAAGAAGTGATATGTTTTTAACAGAGATATACAGAGGAGAATGGAGATACAGAGGACGGAGGTCCGCCGCGGCGCGGATGAATATGCATTGGAAGCAGGAGAATGAACTATATGAACGATAGAAACCCTAATAACCCAAATGGAAAGGGGCCGAATTATAATCAGATATTCGGCATTATCCTGACAGCCGGCCTGATTACGCTGCTGGTCGTCATGATGATGAGTAATTTCATGAACCGTCAGACGACGGTGCCTTATAACGAGTTCCTGGATTATCTGGAGGCGGGCCAGGTGGAGTCCGTCACCGTCGAGGGAAATGATCTTTATTTCACCTTAAAGAGCGAGCGCCCGATCCCGGGTATGGTTCTCACGCTCACCACGGTCCGTATGGAGAGCGGAGACCAGCTGACTCTGCGCCTGGAAGAGGCAGGCGTGACCTACGAGCAGATCGAACAGAATACGGCGCTTTGGAGTATTCTGAGTACGGTTCTGATGTTCGGCGCGCTGATCTTCCTGATGAATATGATGATGCGGCGCATGGGCGGCGGCGTCATGGGCGTGGGCAAGAGTACGGCCAAGATGTACATGCAGAAGGAGACCGGCGTTACCTTCGCGGACGTGGCGGGCCAGGATGAGGCCAAGGAATCGCTGGTGGAGATCGTGGATTTCCTTCACAATCCGGGGCGCTACACCCACATTGGCGCGAAGCTCCCCAAGGGCGCGCTTTTGGTGGGACCGCCCGGTACTGGCAAGACGCTTCTGGCGAAGGCAGTGGCAGGCGAGGCACATGTGCCGTTTTATTCCCTGTCCGGATCTGATTTTGTGGAAATGTTCGTGGGCGTGGGCGCGTCCCGTGTCCGGGATCTCTTTAAGCAGGCCCAGGACAACGCCCCCTGCATCATTTTCATTGACGAGGTGGACGCCATCGGCAAGAGCCGTGATTCCCGCTTCGGCGGCGGCAATGACGAGCGTGAGCAGACGCTGAACCAGCTGCTCTCGGAGATGGACGGTTTCGATTCCTCCAAAGGCCTTCTGGTTCTGGCGGCGACCAACCGCCCGGAGATTCTGGATCCGGCGCTTCTGCGTCCGGGACGGTTTGACCGGCGGATCATCGTGGACAAGCCGGATTTGAAGGGCCGTGTGGATATTTTGAAAGTGCACGCGAAGAACGTAGCGTTGGACGAGACGGTGGATCTGGAGGCCATCGCGCTGGCGACTTCCGGAGCGGTCGGATCCGATCTGGCGAATATGATCAATGAGGCCGCGATTCTGGCTGTGAAGAACGGCCGGCAGGCGGTGAGCCAGAAGGATCTGTTCGAGGCCGTGGAAGTGGTTCTGGTGGGCAAGGAGAAGAAGGACCGTGTCTTAAGCAAAGAAGAAAGAAGGATCGTCTCCTATCACGAGGTGGGTCACGCTCTGGTGAGCGCCCTGCAGAAGGACGCGGAGCCGGTGCAGAAGATTACGATTGTACCGCGTACCATGGGCGCCCTCGGCTATGTGATGCAGGTGCCGGAGGAAGAGAAGTATCTGAATTCGGAGAAAGAGCTGAAGGCTATGCTCGTGGTAAGTCTTGCCGGACGCGCTTCGGAAGAGATTGTGTTCGAAACGGTAACCACGGGTGCGGCGAACGATATCGAGAAGGCGACGAAGATCGCCAGGGCTATGGTGACCCAGTTCGGCATGTCGGAGAAATTCGGATTGATCGGTCTGGCGACGCAGGAGGATCAGTATTTGAGCGGCCGTATGGTGCTGAACTGCGGCGAGGCCACGGCGGCGGAGATCGACCAGGAAGTCATGCGGATGCTGAAAGAGGCTTACTCTGAGGCGAAGCGTCTTCTCTCCGAGAACCGGGATGCCATGGATGAGATCGCGGAGTTCCTGATCCAGAGAGAGACTATCACCGGCAAAGAGTTTATGGATATCCTGCACAGGATTCAGGCAAAGCGGACGGCGAATGCGGAGGGCAGCGGAATCCCGGAGGAAATGCCGGGACAGAATGAATAGACGAAATGTTTCCATACGAAGAGAGCGCCGGTGACGCTCTCTTCTTTTTTCTGGTGCAGAAAGCGTGCCGGTGGCACGCTTTCTATAATTTATACCTAATCGCCGCTGCCTTCCGAAGGGGACTGGGACGGGGGCGTTTCTTCAATAATCGTGGCGGCCGGTTGTGCCGGCGCCTTGTCGTTCTTCTTATTGCTGAGCGGCAGTCTTACCTTACCGGGCTTATGCGGGCCATTTCTGCGGCGGCGCTTTATGACGGCGCGCACAATCAATACGATGATTGCGATCAATACCGCCCAGACCAGAAGCGTCGGCAGGGACGACACGAACCATACGAAGAAGTTCACGAATCCGTTTCCAACGTTCTTTAAGTTGCGGGTGAAGCCCTTCTGAATGCGGGTCATGACGGAATCAGGCTCGGTGGGCGTGAAGACGGCCACCTCGTCAATGCTGATGTAGACGGTGCTGTAATCCACCTGATTGTCGTAGGTGCGAAGCTGGGACTCGAAGCGCTCCAGTTCATAGCGGATCTCGCTCAGCCGTTCCTCCAGCGCGATGACCGCGTCCAGGGAATCGGCTTTCTCCAATAGTTCCCACAGCCGCTCCTGCTCGATAGTCAGGGATTTCTTGCGGCTCTCGATGTCGGTGTACTTAAGCGTCACGTCCTGGACGTTCTCGGAACGGTAGGTCACGTTGCTTTTCTCGTTCATCTGGCTAAGAAACGTGTCCACCTGATTCGACGGCACGCGGGCGGTAATGGATGCGTAGCGCCGGCCATTTCCCCCGGAAATGCTTCTGCCGGACAGGTCGGACTGCTCGATGTAGCCGCCGCTGGCCTCCACGAACTGGGTGATGCTGGCGAGCAGATCATCGAATTCCGTGGTCTCTACATTTAAGTTCACAGTGCGGATCAGCTTGCGTGCAGCCTTGGCGGCCGCGGAATCGGACGGGTTTGAAGCATCGGCAGCGCCCCCTTCCGCAGGAACTGCCTCGCCGGCAGCGGCGGCCAGGCCGCTGTCGTAAGTGATTTCACCGGATTCGGTGTCCCATTTCTCTTCCGGCATCCATGCGGCAGTTTCCGCGACGGTCTCCATGGCGTAGTCGGCGGCCTGCGGCACGGCGTCCCCGTCATATTCGTAAGAATAACTGTCCATGGCGGCAGCGGTAGTCATGGCTATGGAACTGTTCGCCGCCGCGGTGCTGCCGGATTTGGCACTTCCTCCGCAGGCCGCGACAGTTGCGGTGACCACCAGAAAGATCACGGCGAAGGCTGTGATGGTGCGAAGCGATTTTTTCATGAATGGTTCCTCCCTTTTGATTTGATGCTTTATGCGTTATTTCTTTAATATAAGATACGGATGGACAGAAGGAATTTATGGAAAATTTCCTTAAGAAATTTATAAAAATGACGAAGGAAATCTTGTATACATGTGCCGCCGGACTCGACGAAAAAGAGAAGGGATGGTATACTGTTTCTATCATGTCAGCGCCGAAGGCCGCCGGCTGCGGTTCTTAGGCGGAATCTGGAAAAAGGAAGAGGGGCAAGGCTTATGAATATTCTCGTTTTAAACGGAAGTCCCAAAGGGCAGTACAGCATTACGCTTCAGACGTCGCTTTATCTGGAGGTAAAGCGGCCGAAGCATCAGTTCCGGGTAATCCATGTGGGGCAGCGCGTAAGGGCGCTGGAAAAAGATTTCTCGGAAATGAGGGAGGCAGTCGAATGGGCGGATCTGCTGATATTTTCCTATCCGGTCTATACATTTATCGCGCCCAGCCAACTGCATAAGTTTATCGAGCTTTTGAAGGCGTCGGATGTGCCTGTGGCGGGGAAGTATGTGACACAGATTACCACGTCGAAGCATTTTTACGATGTGACGGCCCATCGGTATATCCAGGACAACTGCCAGGATATGGGCATGAAATTTATCCGCGGACTGTCCGCGGACATGGATGATCTGACCACGCCGAAGGGACAGAAGGAGGCGCTTGCGTTCTTTGACCATGTCATTTGGCAGGTGAAGAGAGATATCTGTGAGCCGGCCCCTGCGCCGCAGGCGCCGGCGCGGCATGTGGCTGTGACGGTGCCGGGAGCAGATGCATTGCCGAAGCAAGAGGCCGCAGCGGCGCCGGAGGCGGGTGTTCCGGCAGAGCAGCAGATTGTTTCGGCGCTGGCGTCGGAAAGCGCGCCGGACAAACCGGGCGACGTAGTTATTGTCACCGACTGCGCTCCCGGAGACCGGCAGCTTGCGGACATGATTGCCCGCTTCCGGGCGGTGCTTCCGCTTGCCAGCCGGATCGTCAATTTGCGGGAGTATCCGTTTAAAGGCGGCTGTCTGGGATGTTTTCACTGCGCTACCTCCGGCAAATGTGTTTATATCGACGGCTTTGACGAGTATCTGCGGAATCATATCCAGACCGCCCAGGCCATTGTGTACGCATTTTCCATCAAGGACCATTCCATGGGACCGATCTTTAAGATGTACGACGACCGGCAGTTCTGCAACGGCCACCGCACAGTGACCATGGGGATGCCTATGGGTTATCTGGTCAGCGGCAGCTACAGCGAAGAATTCAATCTTCAGATGATTGTGGAGGGCCGCGCCCAGGTGGGAGGCAATTACCTGGCCGGAGTGGCCGCGGACGAAAGTGATCCGGACCGGGCCATCGACCGAATGGCCGCAAACCTGACGTATGCCATCCGGCGCCGCTATACGGAACCGCGGAATTTCTACGGCGTCGGCGGCATGAAAATCTTCCGCGATCTGATCTATCTGATGCAGGGCATGATGAAAGCGGATCACCGCTTCTATAAGGCCCACGGACAGTATGATTTTCCGCAGAAAAAGAAGGGAACGGTCGTCAAGATGTATCTGGTGGGAGCGCTTCTGTCCCAGCCGGCGGTCATGAAGAAGATGGGTAATCAGATGAATGAGGGAATGCTGATGCCTTATAAGAAAGTGATCGAGAAGGCGAAGGGATAGGGAGAGGTTAGCGGTTGGCCGGCCGGGCCTGGCCAGCCGGGAGGTATCAGGACAGAAAGGGACTGCCGCAAAGCATACGGGAGCAGGAGCCAATCCTGCACGTTTTGCGGCAGTCCCTTTTGTGCATCCTTTGTTTTCAGTTAATCTTCCGGTTCCAGATCATCAAAAATTTCGGAATCATAGAATTCCCGAATGGTGACGCCTAATCCTTCGGCAAGCCGTTTGATGTTGACGATGCCGGGATTCTGACTTTTGCCGTGCAGGATGCTCTTTACCGTGGAGGGAGGCATTCCGCTCTGGTAGATCAAGGCATACACGGATAATCTCTTCTGCCGGCGCAGCTGTTGTATTCTCATGGTGGTCGCTTCTTGTATCTTCATATGCCCTTCTTCCTTTCTTATTAGACAGTGTAACTTAAAAAGCGGACGGCATAGGGCGAAATAGTAACCCCAACTGACAAATTCTCTTCTTTATTTATATTGTGGGACGATAAAAGACATTTCAGAAGTGCAGATATCTGTCAGAAGCCGCCAAATTTTGCAGAAAATTCTCGCTGTGTCCTCTTGCCTATTGTCAAACTCAACTTCCGAAGTGAAATAGGCTCTAACCCAGTAAATATGCGGGTTAGAGCCTGTATGTCTGTATGGCTTATTG
>CANRHU010000100.1 GCA_947630485.1 uncultured Lachnospiraceae bacterium | reverse complement strand
CACATTCAGGGCAGCTTCAGTTTCTATACAGGCTGCTCTTTTTGTCTGCCCTGAATCTGATACTTTCCTAAAGAATTTTACCACAAGTCCGCCGTCATCACAACAGGCATTCTTAGATATAAAATGCGAAGCTTCTCCAAATCCTTATCAAGGTTAAAAGATACCGCCATGACGATACAGATGACCGCGCACATGATCGCGAACTGGGCGACGGAGATCGCGTTGTTCATCCAGCTGACCTGGTTCATATCGTTAAATATGTACAGCGCGTAGTACACACCGCCGATGGAGTAGAAAATAATCACGAAGAAAATGCACAGCATTGCAAAGAACATGGTGACCCAGTATTTGTTCTGCAGAAGGGACTTGACGGCCACCAGATCCAGATACGCCGCGGCGTCAATGCTCTGCTCCCGCTGCCGCTGGATCAGCGGCCCGCCCACGCCGTAGAACCGCTCGTTCATGCTTTCGCCTCCCCGCTAGTCTGCGTTCCGCCATCATTCTGCTTTCCCTCCCCGATCTCAAAAAACAGAATATGCAGCCCGTCCGCCATATCGTGTCCCTCCCCTACAAACTGGTTCCGGTACAGATAAGGCGCCAGCACCTCGGCATTCTCGCCCTGCATATGTACTGCCGGCCCGTTGGCCTCAATCTTGATATCCAGAATCGGTATTCTGTCCATAACTGCCTCCTCGTTTTGTTTGATACCATTATAAATGACATCCGGGCGGCCGGTCTGTCCTTATTTTAACTATTTTATTCTTATTTTGTTCCATTTGGGCAGGGATTGTGGTATGATGGGCCCGATGCCTCACGAGCGCCTGAGCGCCGGCTGGCGGAGAGTATGGACCGGGACGGCGGCCGCGTGGCCGAGAGACTGAACCGCGCCAGAGGCTCCAACTATCTGGAACGCGCCAGAGATTACGTGCGCAAGCATTACCGCGAAAAGATTTATCTGGAAGACGTCGCCGAAACCCTGGGTATCAGTCCCAGCTACCTATCCCGGCTCTTCAAAAAGGAGAGCGGCCAGTCCCTGCAGGATTTCATCAATGAAGAGCGCGTCTACCGCGCCGCGGAGGCGCCGAACGGATGAGGCAAAATCCCCGCCTTCCCGGCAGATCCCCGGCAAACCGCAGCGAACAAAAAAATTGAAACATTATGAAAAAACCTCTTGACCTTCCACCTTCTGGAAGGTGTATGGTCGAATCAGCATCAGAGACAGAAAGGCGGCAAGACAATGAAGATCAATCAGGTGGAGGAACTGGCGGGCATCGCGAAGAAGAACATCCGCTTTTACGAGGAGGAGGGACTTCTGACCCCGGGACGCAATCCCGCCAACGGCTACCGGGAGTATTCCCTGGAGGATGTGACGCTCCTTCGGAAAATCCGGCTCCTTCGGAAGCTGTCGGTTCCCATCGGGGACATCCGGGCCATGACTGACGGATCGCTCTCCCTGGACGACTGCCTGGAGAAACGGCTTGCGGCCTTAAACCGCGAGGAAACCAACCTGGAACACACGCGGCTGATCTGCCGGATGATGCAGGACGACCGGACAGCGTTTGACGGCCTCGACGCCGCCCGCTGGCTGGAGCAGATGGAAACACTGGAAAAAGGAGGCACACATTTCATGGACGTTGAACAGACAGACTTAAAGAAGCGAAAAATTGTTCCCATCATCGCGGCGGCACTCACCATCGCGGTCATGCTGGCGCTTCTGACCGCCTTCTGGCGGCTGAACCAGCTGGATCCCGCTCCCGCTGCGATCCTCGTGATCATCACCGTCGTGCCGATCCTGGTCATGATCGGAGTCGTCGCTGCCTGCTGGGAAAGACTGAAAGAAATCGAAGGAGGAGAAGAAAATGAAGCTCTTAAATATTGAACATTACCCCGGAAAGGAATACGAGGCGCTCGGCCTTGTGAAAGGCTGCGTCGTACAATGCAAGAATCTCGGCCGTGACTTTATGGCCGGCATGAAGACACTGGTGGGCGGCGAGATCCCCGGCTACACCGAGATGCTCAACGAGGCCCGGGCCATCGCCGTCAAGCGCATGGTGGACGAGGCCGAGGAACTCCACGCGGACGCGGTCATCGGCATCCGCCTGGCTTCCTCCTCCATGATGCAGGGTGCCGCCGAGGTCGTGGCCTACGGGACGGCGATCCGGTTTATTGAGAAATCATGAGAATACCTGACAATACGAAGAAAGCGTCACTGGCGCTTTCTTCGCATGGAAATACAAAAAACGCGTCACTGGCGCGTTTTTTGCATACTGACGTAATACGGTGCTGGCGCATGGCCCGCACGGAAACCTCCGTTCCCGTGCAGGCCATTTCCATAGATAATACCTCTGCAAATTGAATGAATACATTCCAGCATAATCTGCACCTTTTCTCTTTTTCACCTGCTCTCCTGCCCTGACAGATATTCCCCAAGATATCCCTTTACGCACTCCCGCACTTCGTCCATCATATCCTGGCAGCGCTTTCGGGGAAGCCCTGCTTTCTGACCCACGGCCAGAAGCTGCGCCGGTCCCGGAGCGGCTCCTTCGCCGTCCACCGTCGTCGTGTGCTCTCCATAATACGTCGTACTGTATGTCAGGTCATACGCCGGGCTCATATGCCATTCGTCGGATTCCTCATGATAAAGAAATGAAAAATTCTTCGAATAATCGTCCCGATTATGGGCGAACACGTTGAAACACATTCTCCGGAACAGATTCTCCAGATCTTCCCTGCAGCCGCCCGTAAGAATCGCCGTCAGCTTCATCAGGTCATGATAATCAAGACTTGGCTGTTCAAAATCCAGTTCCAGAAGCGCAGCCGCTGTCAGCATGTGAAGACGTTTCGGCGCATTACACACCTCCCCGCGCAGCCGGTCAAATCTGCGGCTTCCGAAATAGCCTTCACATATTCTCGAAGGAAACAGCCTTGTCTGCGGGACGACAATTCCGCAGGCCTTTGCACACCTGGCGTAATCATATTCCATCCGTCCTGCATTCTTCGGATCCCACGGAGCCGGAAATTTGATCATCCAGTCCCCACCGTCGATCTCTGTCATGATCTTCGGCCTGGCGCCGCCGCTCGTGCCGCCCAGGCGGTAAAGCGCATCCAGATCTCCGTCATATTCCGAAGAAAGCATCCGCCTGCACTGTCCGGCCAGCTCGTCCAGATCGATGCCGCCTGCATCGCCGCCCAGGCAGCGCTCCGGCTCATAGGTAAGCGCTCCCATACCGGCCGATCCCACAATGGACAGCCGCTCCAACACGTTCACAGTTCCCGGATCAATCCCATTCCTGCGCAGAAGCCGGTTCAGCAGGAGATTTCCCCATGCGTCCGGCAGGCTGTCCGCAAACACACCGAACAGCCCCCGGAAATAATCCTTCCGTGGGACAAACACCTGCTTTTTCAACGGCAGCGAAAACGGACTGATCGGGAAACCTTCCCGCAGCCACTGACTGTCATATTCGAACGCCGCCATTCCGCTGGCGGTCAACGCCAGAATTCCCACGGGCCGTCCATGAAAACAGACCCGCAGCCGGTCATTTTCTTTCACGGATGACCTCCTCAATATTCTGATACGGAACCTGCTCAAACAAGCCCCGGATCTCATCGGCACAGCCTAACGCCCCCGCGATCTTCGTGAGCGACAGAAGCGATATCATGCCGGTCGTCTCAAACCGCTTGACCGATCCAAAGCTGACGCCGCTTAGGCGGCTTAATTCCTCCTGGGAAATGGCCCTGCGGCGCCGGATAGCCCTCACACGCTTTGCCAGCTGCTGATCCATCTCCTCCGGGGTCTCCCATATATATTCACGGGCCAAGGCAGAAATCTCCTTTACGCTTTCTATAATAGATAATATATAATCTAAAATACTTATATATTCCAAAAATTAGACTATATATTATCTACTATCTGCTATTATATTCGATTTGCAGGCCGATTGCAATCGCCTATTTTACATGGTTTTCATCTGAACCACAGCATGTTTGATTTCAGCAGCGCATAGTTCCCAGTCCCAGCGCCGCCTTCACAGCCTAAGCCGTATACGGCAGGCGGCAGAAGCGGTATCATTCCGCTATACTCTCAGCCCCATCAAGAACCTGCTCGATCCTCTCGATCATCTCATCCTCCTTCAGCCGGAACTTGATCTCTACGCGCCGGGAAGCCGCCATGTTCACACGGTCCGGCGTCTCGTAAATGGGATCGCTGTAGGAGCGCCCGTTTACAGTGAGCAGTCTCCTAAGCTGGCTGATCTGATCCTCCGACAATCCGTTGCCGGAATTCATACAGAATTTTGCAACGGAATCCGCCCTGTTGAAAGAGAGGGACATGTTGCTTTCGTAACTGCCATCCGTGTCCGTGTGGCCTTCGATTATAATCTCGGCGATGTACGGAAGATAATTATCCTGCAGAAGCACCCCAAGATACATGGGAATGATCTCCCGGAGGGTTTTCCTGCTGTCGCTTGTCAGTTCGGAACTGTTGTATTGGAACAGTACGTCCGAAGAAAAAGTAATGGAACCCGTCTGCGCGTCCACCTTCATCGATGAATTGGTGAAACGGTTCTGCAGCTCGCCGATAATGTCGGTCCTTACCCCGACGATGTCCTGGAGCTCGCTCCTGGTATCCGCAAGCTCCTGCTGCGCGGCCGCGATCTGCTCCTGGGACACGGCGATCTGCCGGTAGGCGTCATCCAGCTCTTCCTGGGTCAACGCTGCCTGCTCGTACGCCGCCTGCAGCTCCTCCAGCGAATCCGCAAGCTCCTTGTTGGATGCCTCTATCTCATCCCTGAAACGATCCAGGTCAATTCTCGCCAAATCCAGTTCCTGCTTCGCCGTATTCAGCTCGGTCTGCGTATGTTCCAGATCCATCGTCTTCTGCCGGTAGATCGCCAGCGTTATGGCAATGATCAGAATGAAAACGAGGGTCAGGGCAGACATCATGTCTGAAAATGACTGCCAGAAACTGGGTTCCTCAAAAACAGCCCTTCTTCTCCTGTTATTATTCATGCGTATCCCTCATTTGATTAAATGTGTACAGCTGGGTGGAAAGCTCGTCATTCAGGAAATCAGACATATTCTCCAGTTGTTTCGCCTGCTCTTCCAGCTTGTTTTCGAGTTCCTCCTGATGTTTAAGAAGCTCTTCCATACTATGCAGTATGGACTGATCCGTCTCGTGAAGCTGTTTGGTGACCGTCATCATGTCCTGGAAGGCCCGGGCGGCCTGCCCTTGGGTCGCCACGGCGCTGTCCAGGGTTCTGCCAAGCTTTTCGAAATTGACCCTGAGCGTAAGCGACATCTGTTCCACAAACTGCCGCGCGATCATATCCATGCCTCTGATCTGCTCCGTCGCCGTCCCATTCATCATCTTCTGGATGGACTTCACGGAATTCGCCATATTCGCCTGATAAATCAGCATGGCGCGCGCGTTGTCATCGTAGGAACTGACCGCCGGCGCTACATTTTCCCGGAAAGTCTCGGTGAACCCGGAAAGCTTCTCATACGCATCCGCCATGATGCTGCGGTAAATGAAATTGAATATCAGAGAAAAAAAGATGCCGTAAACGGACGTATGGAAGGCCACCTTCATACCGTCCAGAAGCGGGCCCACATTATCGGATATCGTATAGATATCATTTCCATTAAAGGAAGCAAGTCCCATGGAAAGCCCGAGAAAGGTTCCCAGGATTCCAAGCCCCGTCAGGGTTCCCGATATGGCCGAATTGTAATGGGTGGAGGCGACGCGGTCCAGAAGATCCTCATTGATGTATTCCTCAATGCTGCAGGGTTCCGAATATCCATTCCTTGTCCGGCACTGCTCCATCCTCTTTTGGTACCTCTCAAAGGCCTCGTCAAGTACAGGATTGCGAAACAGCTTGCCTTTCCCCATATACTGCTCCCAAAGGGAACCGTCATTCGATTTCTTCTCCTCCTTGATCCGCTCAGAGGCCTCCACCAGCGCGCCGCTGCATTTGTTCAGGCGAATGAACGACATACAGGACCCCAAAAACAGGACGCCGATAACCACAAGGAAACACACGTTGATGAGCAGGTTGCTCAAAGACACTACCGTCCCCGAAAAGACGCCGTTCACATACAGGATAAACACAAATACCAGGACATACAGCGGGCATAACAGCCAAAACAGTTTGTTCCTCAATTTTCCCTCTCCCTCCTCGATTTGTCTCTAACCAGAGACGATCCGGAATTTGTTTTTACCAGACAATTATACCATGCTTTCGACCAAAAGACAACAAAAGCGACATTCAAAGTCAGACCCAGCACCAGCTCAGAGATTCAAGCGGACTGCTCCGATCGGCAAAACAAGTCTGGTAATCGCTGACAGTTTATGTTATTGGATTATCAGAACATAATAATAAAACAATAAACATATCATCAGTGCACAAGTATTCGGCCTGTTGT
>CANRHU010000099.1 GCA_947630485.1 uncultured Lachnospiraceae bacterium | reverse complement strand
CCTTGTCTTCTGCTGTATCCAGGTTCTGTGCAATTTCGCTCGCGGTTACATCATCCATATGCCGTCACCACCTTTCCTGAAAACAGGTTTCCCTATTTCTATATGTATTAATATTTTATCATGAAAAGCACTGAAATACAATATCACCATTTTGTTACTCTTCATTATTTTCGCAGGGAGTGGAGACTGAATGCGGTGTTTTAGTGTTCCCAGCCCCGCGGAGCGGTTGTCCGGGGGAGGAAAACGGCGTGAAAATATCATGGCTGTGAAACCCACAGATTAATTCTAGGGATAGAAATAAATAGCATAAAGATATATAACCCACAAAAAATCCATATAAGACGGTGTTCAGGCCACACCCCAATAATTTCCATTATAGGAAGTATAATTACCTCGTAATGTAACCAAAACGGTCCCATACAAGGGATCAAAAAAGGAAAAAGGAGAGTGCATTATTATGAGAAAGCAAACAAAAATTGCTGCGTTAGTATCCGCAGCAGCGTTGCTGGCTATCGGCGCTTCCATGACTTCCTTCGCTAAGACCGGGTGGGTTGAGACCCCGGAAGGAAGCGACATATGGCAGTACCTGGATAAGTACGAGCAGCCAGTATACGGCGAGTGGCACAGAAGTGGTACCGGCTGGTTCTACATCGGCTATGATGGGTACATGGTCAAGAACCAGGCAGTCATCGGTGACAATGGCGACCTGTATTACGTTGATGACAGCGGCGCGAGGGTTTACGACTGCTGGATAGAGATCAATGCTACAAACGGTGAGGCCGTACAGGAAGGCTGGTACTACTTTAACGCAACTAATGGTAAGGCTGTAAGAGCCGATAGCACCAAAGGCGAATATCAGTTGATCAAGGTTCGTAAGTCCCTTACAGATGCAACGAAGGTTGGTTTCGTGTTCGATACCAATGGCCGTATGCAGGAGGGCTGGGCGAGAAGAACCTATACCAGCACCAATAAGCCTGCTGATACGTATTACTGCGTACAGCCGGGTGATGATATGGAAATCCAGGTAGAGGGTGATTTCGATTACGTCGAAGGTCAGGTTCTTACTGGCTGGGCTAAGATGTTTGTTCCGGAAGATTACTGTGATACTAACAGTCAGATCGATGATTTTGGCTATGGTTGGTATTACTTTGATGGTGGCGCTATGTTAACGTATGCAAACACAGGGGCGCTCGGAAAGAAACTTAGTTGGCTCGGTTGGAGTGCATATTACACATTTGATGATTGGGGCATCTTGAAGGGCAGCCTGTCCGTTCCGGTTGCTACTACACCTACGGCAACCAACAGCAACACAGCTGCAGTATATTTCGATGGCAATGATTCTTACAACAATGGCAATAGCTGGACGTATGACTTTGGTAGCGATGTGTGGTATTATATTGTCAACCTGAAATCAAATGGTAGCACAGTGGCTCGCGGTGTCAAGTTTAACAGTGATGGAGAAAAAGTCACATGTTACGACGGTGTTGAGCGCGGTGTTATTCGTGTGAAGTCCATTGGCGGTCAGTTATACGCTTTTGACAATAGTGGTAAGATGCTCAGCGGTGATGTGTATATTTATGGGGAAATGATCGACGCTTGGGGCGGAAGAGACAGTAGAAATGGCAACTACTACTGGAATGCTATTCCGTTCAAGGGTGTTGAGGAACCAGGTTGGTATTATTTCAATGCTCCGGCAGATCCCAAAGCATCTACTGCAGGCCGGATGATGCGGAACATGAGAGTTACGACCTATGACGCAGATGACGGCGATCCACATACCAGATATTATGCTGCTGATGGCAAGGCTGCGGAGTCTGAGTCCTACAATAACTATCTGTATGACAGAAATGGCGATCTGTATTTGCCAGAGGATGGAGATAACTTCAGAATAATCAGTGCTGACGAAGCATGGAATGACGTTTATGTTAAATTCAAAGATGGAAAGCAGGTAGACGCCGTTGATTTGCAAACTTATGATAACGCTAGGCAAGCATGGTATGATGCGAATCGGACTGCGACTGGCGAACCGGAAGACGATGAGAATTTCAAATATTATGGATATGAGAGAAAACATGGCTTCCTGATCCATACTGGCAGCAGAACTTCGGGCGCATATGCAGTTTATGGCGACGAAAATGGTGAGCAGGAACTTCTTATCAACAGGTCCGGTGCTCTGATTCGTGACGGCGTTATCAACATCGACAGCGAGACCCAGGTGACTGTAAAGAATTATGTAATTACAGATGTCAAGTACCGCTAATTGAGATGTAACTGCATAGCAGGCAGTGTCTAATAGTTGCAAGATACTGTAAATAAACAAAATCAAAAGGGTGCCTCAGATATAAATCTGGGGCGCTCTTTCGTTAGATGGATACAATATTGCTCGATTAATAGATGGATACACTTGTCAAAATGATTATCCGATTCTGGATACATACATAAATAGAGGTGAACTTGTCAAAACCAATCTATTGCCAATGCCGTTGGTTTTATAGAAGATGGGGATAATCTTCTCATACTAGATTGTCCTGTAGAAAAAAAGAGGCTGTAAAAAATCCTGTGTCTTTGAGAGCGATTAACTCCCTTTGGAACGAATCGGATATGTAACTGGGATTGTAGAATCCTGACGGTTTATGGATGTCGAATCATCTTCTATCCATAGTATTGCCAATACACTTGTTTTTATACATCGATTCCCCATTTTTTCGTATGCAAAACAGACATTCCCAGTATTACTTTTCGTGGGTTCTGCCCACACCCGGCCCCTAAGAATAAGACTGGGATCTTTTGGCAATACTGTTAATGCCGAAAAAGAATAACTCTATGGGCGGCCGGGAAGCTTGATCCCAACCTTGTTTCCCGGCCGTTTGCTGTCTACAGGTATTTCCCAAGCCTCTCCCCATACAGTACGGTCAACTGGTTCAGCACCTGGTCCCATCCCCGGTATCTCTGGGTCCATTTCTTTACTACATTTCCGCTCGCCAGATACAGCATCTTCTCCAGCGCGCTGTCGCTGGGAAATACGCTTTTTGTCTTGGTCACTTTCCGGTACTGCCGGTTGACTCCCTCTATGATATTAGTCGTATACATGATCCGCCTGATGTCATCCGAAAACTGGAAAAAGGAACTCACATCTTCCCAGTTATTCTCCCAGTTGCTGATCGCGTAAGGGTATTTTCTCCCCCATTTCTCCTTGATCCCATCCAACTCCGCCAGGGCTGTGGATTCATTCGGCGCGTTATATACCGCCTTAAAATCCATAGAAAACTTCTTCAGGTCATTATAATTGATATATTTAAATGAATTCCGCAGCATGTGGATGACGCACCTCTGGATCTGGGCCTGGGGATATACCGCGCTGATCGCTTCCTTAAAGCCGGGAAGTCCGTCCACACAGAAGAACAGCACGTCCTGAACTCCGCGGTTCTTCAGATCATTGAGCATCCCCAGCCAGAACTTCGAGGTTTCATTGGCCCCCACTGTGATGCTCAGGATATCCTTGTATCCATCCAGAGTAACCCCAAGGACAATATAGGCAGCCCGGCTGAGGATCCGCCCATCCTCCCTGACCTTATAATGGATACAGTCCATGAATACAAAGGGATAGAGTGGGTTAAGGGGGCGGGACTGCCATTCTTTGATCTCCGGGAGGATACGGTCTGTGATCTTACTGACCATTTCCGCGGACAATTCAATCCCATAGAGATCCTGGAGCTGGTCATGGATATCGCGGGTACTCATTCCCCTTGCGTAAAGGGAAAGGACTTTCTCTTCGATGCCGGAAACATCCCGCTGGTATTTGGGGACCGGTTTGGGTTCAAACTCGCCGTTGCGATCCCTGGGGACATCCAGTTGGAATTCGCCGTACTGGCTTTTAAGGGTTTTAGCTGAGTGCCCGTTTCTTTTGTTATCTGTTTTGGTATCCCCTTTTTGATTTTTCTCATAACCGAGAGTGGCATCCATTTCGGCCTCCATGAGTTCCTGAAGGATGTCCTTGAAACTTTCTTTGAGAAGAGAATAGACATCAGCGACACTGGATCTGTCGGATTTGCTCCTTTGCAAGTGCCATAGAAAATGCTCCTTTTCGATAAAAATTTACATATCGTAATTCTTACCAAAAAGGAGCCATTTTTTACCAAAGACACAAACTAATTTACGCTACCTCCGGACATATAGCAATTTTTGCCGCGTATATCTGGATTCAGCGCATTGTGTATCATGGGATATTGACCCTGCATTGAACAGTGATATTGTCTGGAATAATAAGGTGGAACTTTGCCCGGATACTTGTTATGTAGAAAGTCTGCCTATAAAACATTTATGATATACTCCGCTACCATTGTAAGACTCATCTGCATTCTCGCGTTTTGACAGGTTTAACCGCCTAAACTTATCTTTCGTTTTCGCCAGATACTGATCACTGTTCCCATTGTGCAGGCGATTGTACATAGGCATTTGTTTGCCCATTTTAAGACACAAAAATATTTCCATCCATATGGCATTCGATAGTTTTCCGGCCAAACGGATGGAAATATATGAAAATGCATAAGGAAAAATATGATAGTTTTTTATCTGCTAATATAGTTTCTGTACTTCCCCTCAAACACAGTTTGATCCATATTTGCCTGCTTGGCAGCCACTGCAATGGAAAGCAGATTGTTTTTTACAAGGCTGAAAAGCATTTCCAGTGCCCCTTCGTTTTTAGCTTCACGCAGCCCTTCGCGTTTTCCCTCTAACAGCCCTTCTCTCTTTCCTTCTAAGAACCCCTCACGCTTTCCTTCCAAAAACCCCTCACGCTTTCCTTCCAAAAACCCCTCACGCTTTCCTTCCAAGAACCCCTCACGTTTTCCTTCTAAGAATCCTTCGCGTTTTCCTTCTAAGAATCCTTCGCGTTTTCCTTTATCATAGATCCCTGTACTTAAATTGCACACACTCTCCCCTCCCGGTTCATTTCCTCAGTTACATCTATATGAAACTTCTCCGATAAAACGGATCTTATCCTCGGCTGTTCTCCTTCATCGTAAAAATGAACCAGAAAATGAAATGCTTTTTATCCACTAATATAATTTTTATACTTCCTCTCAAACACAGTTTGATCCATATCTGCCTGCTTGGCGGCCACTGCAATGGAAAGCAGATTGTTTTTTACAAGACTGAACAACATCTCCAGTGCCCCTTCATTTTTGCCTTCGCGCTTTCCTTCTAACAGCCCTTCGCGCTTTCCTTCTAACAAGCCTTCACGCTTTCCTTCTAACAGCCCTTCGCGCTTTCCCTCTAACAGCCCCTCACGCTTTCCTTTATCATAGATCCCTGTACTTAAATTGCACACACTCTCCACCTCCCGGTTCATTTCCTCGGTTACATCTATATGAAACTCCTCCGACAAAACAGTTTTCTTATCCGCGGCTGTCCTCTCCGGCGAGAAGACCTTGCTCAGCAGCCGGATTGCATCATCCTCACTCTCTTCACCCCGGGCCCCCAGGCGCATCACCACAACACGCATCAGGTCGTAGTTTTCTTCCGCCTCCCTGTAAGTACCGCGCCGGCATTTCTCCGTTAGCCGGTATTCATTGATGGCGTCCGAACGCTCCAAAGCCGTGTCCTCGCATACCCAGATAGACGTCACTTTCTTGATTTTGCCATATTCCTGGTTCTTGAATACCGTACCGCGTTGGGCCGAAATCAGTCTGGAACCATAGTATATGCCGCGCTTGGGGATCGGATACCCTGGCATGTCCTTATTCTGGATCTCTACATTCACTATGATTTCCATCTGCTCATGGTTCTTCGGTGCCAGGGCCATGAAACGGATGTCATAATGTACCGTTCCCTCCCGGATAGAGGTATCTTCGGTCGGCATACCGCCAATCCGGTCGCTGCCGCTTAAGGGTGCTCCCATATTCCCCGCGGGACGGGCATCCGGATAATCCTGGTGGACGGCGGCTTCACTGACCTGCGGCGTCCCTTCGATAAGGTCTTCCGCAATTCTTTTTACCGGAATTTCTGCGAATTCGTCCAGTGCACTTTTCAGGATATAAGCGAGTACGGCTTTCTGTGCGACGAGCTTTTTTGCCGCCGCGTCATATCTTGCCTTGTCTTCTGCTGTATCCAGGTTCTGTGCAATTTCGCTCGCGGTTACATCATCCATATGCCGTCACCACCTTTCCTGAAAACAGGTTTCCCTATTTCTATATGTATTAATATTTTATCATGAAAAGCACTGAAATACAATATCACCATTTTGTTACTCTTCATTATTTTCGCAGGGAGTGGAGACTGAATGCGGTGTTTTAGTGTTCCCAGCCCCGCGGAGCGGTTGTCCGGGGGAGGAAAACGGCGTGAAAATATCATGGCTGTGAAACCCACAGATTAATTCTAGGGATAGAAATAAATAGCATAAAGATATATAACCCACAAAAAATCCATATAAGACGGTGTTCAGGCCACACCCCAATAATTTCCA
>CANRHU010000098.1 GCA_947630485.1 uncultured Lachnospiraceae bacterium | reverse complement strand
TATTTTCAATATCCAGACACGCTTGTTTTACATCCGGCAGGCCCTTGATATTCCCGTTATCATCAACGCCAAAAAAAATTTCGCCGCCATCATAGTTCGAAAAAGCGCTTACCGTTTTTAAAAATGTATTTGTAATCTTTTCTTTGAATTCTATTGTCCTCGTTTCACGCATACATTGCGCCCCTTCCGGTTCTATTTCTTAATATTATACGCAAAAACAGCCATAAAATCAATCGTATTTTTTTGCGATTGAATTTATGGCTGCCCATCCACTCAGTGTCCCCCCAAATGCACCGGCGCTACCGGCCTGTTTCTGCGTCTTGCGTCGGTTCTGCCTTCCACATGAATCTCGCCGGCTGCCATCAGGGCATGCTTCGTCAGGGCGGGGCCTACCAGCTCATATACCAGAACGGAGAACAGAACTACGCTGCGGATTGTCGCACCGTCCTGCAGCTGCTGCGCGGTCAGCGCCATTCCCAGGGAAACGCCCGCCTGCGGCAGCAGCGTGATGCCCAGGTATTTGGTGATCGAGTCGCTGCATTTCGTGAGGGCACAGCTGCTGTACGCGCCGAAGATTTTGCCCGTGGAGCGGAAAACAATATACACCGCGCCGATGAGCAGCACCAGCGGGTTCGACAGGATCTTAAGATCCAGCTCCGCGCCGGAAATCACGAAGAACAGCACGAACAGCGGCGCAGTCCAGTCGTCGATATGCTCCATCAGACTCTCGGAGAAATCGCAGATATTGCAGAATACGGTTCCCGCCATCATGCACACCAAAAGCAGGCTGAAACCGAAATGGATGCCGCCTGCCTCAAATTTCAGCATGGATACCCCTACGGTAAACAGAACGCAGGAAATGGAGAGGCAAAGCCGCTTGCTTCCGGAATGGAAATATTTCTCCATCACATGCAGCACGACTCCGGCCAGACTTCCCAGCGCCAGGGAAAGTACGATCTCCAGCACCGGCTCAAGCAGCACGCTCGTCAGACTGATCACTCCGCTTTCCAAGGCATTCGCGACCCCAAAGGACGCCGCAAACAGCACCAGCCCCACCGCGTCGTCGATCGCCACCACGAGAAGAAGCAGCTTGGTCATAGGTCCGTTCGCCTTGTACTGCCGCACCACCATCAGCGTCGCTGCCGGCGCTGTCGCCGCGGCGATGGCTCCCAGGGTGATTGCCGAAGAAACCGAGATCACCTGCGGGAAAATGAAATGCAGCGCCACAAGGCTGATGTCCACGATAACCGTGGTAACTACCGCCTGCAGGATACCTACCGTGATCGCTTGCCGCCCCATATGCTTCAGCTGCTCTAAGCGGAATTCATTTCCAATCGTAAACGCGATAAAGCCAAGAGCCACCTGTGAGATCAGATCCAGTCCTTCCACCTCTTCCGGGGTCCGAAATACGACTCCCAGCCTTCCCAGACAGAACGGCCCCAGCAGCACGCCCATCACCAGATAGGCGGTGACTGCGGGGAGTTTCAGCTTTTTAGCAAGCCGGGTCATCAAAAGACCGCCAAACATGGCAGCCGATAACTGCATTAAAATAAGCATATCCTTGCACCTCCGCAACGGAAACGCCGCCAAAAGCCGGCGGCCATTTCCACTTCTATTAAGTCCGCATGTAATATAGTCCCGAATTATGAACAAAATATGTCATATGTATAAACAAATCGTAAACATATCTGTGCTTTACAACCTGCCGGGGGCATCCCGCCGCCATGCTTTCCTGCTCACATGCCATTTCCGTATAAAAACAGCGGGCTTATTCGCCCGCCGTCTCGAAAAGATCGTCCCTCGTTATGTTCTTCAGCCACTTCCCGCTGAGATAATGCCGGATGACCACCGGCCATTTCACAAATTCATCGGTACAGAGCAGGAAATACACCGCAAGCACCGGCAGCTTCAGCACGAACGCCGCCACGAAGCCCAGCGGCACCGCGTAGCACCACATGGTGATCGTATCGCAGATCAGCCCGAACCGACTGTCGCCTCCGGCACGGAACACACCCGCGATCAGCGTCGTGTTCACCGCCGCACCCATCACGTAATACGTATTGATGAAAAGCATGACCTTCAGATACCGAAGAGCCTGCTCCGACAGATCCGCGTACTTAAGAACCAGCGGCGTCGCGCACAGGATCAGAAAACCGCCCAGCGCGCCGCTTATCACCGTCAGCTTCATAAGCCGGGAAGCGTCCCTCCTGGCCTGCTCCATCTTATTCTCCCCGATCACATTGCCGAGAAGAATCCCGCCTGCGCTGGCGAAGCCGAAGCACAGAACCGTTCCGAAATTCCGCGCCACGTTGACAAAGGAATAGGCCGCCACCGCGTCGCTTCCCATATGCCCAAGGATCGCCGAATAGAGGGAAAACGCGATGCCCCACGCCGCGTCGTTGCCGAGCGCCGGAAGCGATATCTTCACGAAATCCGTCAGAAGCGCCTTGTTGCGGATGAACAGATACCGCAGATCCAACTTGACCTCTTTGCCCCTCGCCGACACGAGGACACACCCGGCCAGCTCCACAAGCCTTGAAAGCACCGTGGCGATGGCCACGCCCACCGCGCCGAGCTTCGGCGCGCCGAACAGCCCGAAGATAAAGACCGCGTTCAGGATGATATTTAACGAAAATGCGATCGCGTTCAGCACCGTGCTGATCAGCACCTGGCCGATGCTCCGAAGCACCGCCAGATAGACCTCCGTGACGCCCCAGCACAGATAGCAGACGCTCATGATCCGCAGGTAGGACGCGCCGATGCGCACCAGCTCCGGATCCGCCGTAAACACGCGCATCATCATTTCCGGACATATAAGGACCGCGGCCGCAAACATCCCGGACAGCACGAGCGAGAACCGCAGGCCGATGCCCTCCACCGCCCGGATGGCGCGCAGATCGCCCTTGCCGTAGTATTGGGCGCAGAGAATCGTGGCCCCCGTCCCCAGACCGTAATAGATCATGAACAGGACGCTGGAATACTGGGCCGCCAGCGACACCGCCGAGATCGACGACTGGCCCACATAGTTGAGCATCACAATGTCCGCGGAGCTAACCGCGGCGCTTAGAAGATTCTGTACCACAATGGGGATCACCAGCTTTGTGATCTGACGGTAGAAGCGGGTGCTCTCCTCCTTATGTTCAGGTGTATTCATATTGGAACCTCCGTTTTTCATTCCGTTTTAATAATTCCTGCCGGTCACAGACGTCATTCCGTCCCCAGCAGCTTAAGAAGCGTCGGCTTCACTCCCAGGAACTCTGTAACCGCCCGGATCTGCTCCGCGTTATCCCTGCGCCTTCCGCTGCGCACGCAGCGCAGCAGCAGGTTCTTCGGCGTGTGCTCCATATCGATGAACTCCAGAATCTGGGTTCGGTAGCCGTGATTTTCCAGGATTTCCGCACGCAGCGCGTCCGTGTAAAGCGCCGCCATCCGCTCCTTCACAATCCCGTACTGGAAAATGGGCCTTAACAGGTCATTTTCCATCTGCCCGTTCAGTTCATGCTTGACAGCACGGCACCGACAAAATCACCTTCGCATTCCATCTTACGGCCTTCGCCAGGGCATAGTCCGTGGCCGTATCGCAGGCGTGAAGCGTCACCACCATGTCCACCCGGTCCGCTCCGGTGTAATCCGCGATATCCCCATGAAGAAACTCCAGCTTCTCATAGCCGTACCACAGGGCCAGCCGGCCGCAGTGTTCGATCACATCTTCCTTTAAGTCCAGCCCCGTGATGCGCACGTCCAGTTTCTGCAGTTCATGCAGATAATAATACATGGCAAACGTCAGGTACGACTTGCCGCACCCGAAATCAATGATCCGCACCTCCCGGTCCCTCGGAAGCTGCGGCAGAACATCCTCAATAAATTCCAGAAAGCGGTTGATCTGGCGGAATTTGTCGTAGCGGGAATTTACGATCTTCCCATCCGCTGTCATGACCCCCAGATCCTTAAGAAACGGCACCGGGCGGCCTTCTTCCAGGATATAGCGTTTGCGGCGGTTGTGGGTGAGCGTCCTCATTTTCGGCAGCTCCGGCCTTTGTTCCGTTCTTCCGGCCTTTTGCGATCCCGCACTTTCCGGCCCGGCTGCCTTCCGCTCCGGCTGCGCCTTCTTCACCTTCACCGTCTGTTTCCCGGCCTTGCTGACCAGCACCTGCATACTTCCAAGCTCCGAGAGCAGTTCCAGCTGCTTGTACTTCTGCATCGCTTCTTCGATATAAGCCAGAGTCTCCTCTTTCCGCATATTCCGGTGAAACGCCTGCTTTCCCCGGAATTCCTCCGCCTGGAAAGCCAGCCTTTCATCTGCCGCTGAATTCGTGTCCTCCGCATTTTTTCTGGCCGGCAGGCGCAGATACAGAGGGCGCACCTTGATCTTCTGCGGCCCCTCCTTACCCCGCGGATTGCTGATCACGATCTGATTCAGCTGTTCATTTAAGAAAGCATCCAGCTGCTCACGCAGCGATAAACCGTTCCCCGCCATACCCGTCTCCTGCCGTTTCCCACTTAAGTCTCGGTTCCGTTCCCCGTTCGGCTTTCCGCTCAGTTCCATTCTCCGTCCGGTTTCAACATTCAGTTCTCCGCCCGGATCCATTTCTCCCGCAGAAGCTCCGGGTGTCCCTCCAGATGCGCGTAATCATTAAACCGTTCCACCGTAAACCGTCCGGTCTTTGCGTCGTACCGAAGCTCCGTGATCCCGGTGTTCTCCAAATTCTTCCCGATCTGCCTCCATCTGGCCAGATCCACCCCAAGCAGATACACTACCAGACTGCGGATCACGCCGCCGTGGGTCACAACCGCCACATCATGATGCGGCCGCCTGGCAATCTCAAGAAGCGCCGGATAGGCCCGCCTTACCACGTCGCCGGCGCACTCGCCGTTCGGATAAGACAGATCCTGCTCCATCTTCGCCTGTTCCCGCTTAAAATCCGCGAACCGCTCCGCGATCTCGCCGTCGCTCATCCCCGTCATATCGCCGAAATCGATCTCCCGCAGTTCCTCCGTCACCTCATGCTCCGCGTTCCAGTAGAGGTTCGCCGCCTGCGCCGTCTGCACGGCCCGCAGATAGTCGCTGGAATAAACCATATCGATATTTTTCCTTACCAGCCGCTCGCCCAGAAGCGCCGCCTGACGGAAGCCTTCCTCCGACAGATCTACGTTCACATTGCAGAGCCGGCTGCACTGCCGCCCGTGGCGGATCAAATAAATGTTCATATGCCCTCAATCCATTTCCGCGCCGCGGAGTCACGTCTCATTCCGCAGGCCCCAGCATTTTCGCACGGTACGCGTTTCCCTCCGACGCGTCGAAGCCTGCCGGAAGATACTCCGCAGGAATATATTCTTCATAATCCAGATCCATAAAATAATTACAGAAAATGATCTCTACATACACGATCTGCCCGTCGCCGCCGTCCAGCGCGTAGACGAAACCGTTCACCGGATCCGCGTACATGGCCGCCAGACGGTAATCCTCGTTAAATCCGGTCGCACCGTAATACCCCAAATACTCCGTGGACGGATACTCCGCCAGCCGCTCAAGCTCCTGCCGATACGCCTCTTCCCCATACCGCATCGTCAGGTAACACAGATACTGCGGGTCCCATGGATTGTAATAGACCATTTGGAACGCTTCGGCCGACATTCCGGCCCCGTCTGCCGTCTCCGGAAAAATGTCCTCGTCCATGTCCAGCTTATCCCGGTAATCCTCAAGCGCCGCGCCGCCGATGTAATCCGCGTACCGCGCCGGGTCCGAGCTGACCATAACCTCTGCTTCCGACTGATCCCAGAGATACAGATTGCCAAGAACGCTCGCCAAAAGCAGCCGTATAAGAACAGCCGTCAAAACCGCGCCGGCGACGATCACGGCCGCCATATGCCGCTTCTCCCGCCGCTCTGACCGAACCGTCTGTTCCAGCTTTCTCGCGGCGCTCTCCGACCGCGCAAGCTCCGCCTCTGCCGCTTCTGCCCGGGTCAGGGCCTGCGCCGCGCCCGCATTTCTCTCCGCGCTCTTCTCCGGCCCGTAAAGCAGCGTCTCCACATCCGTATCCAACTGCTCCGCCAAAAGCTTCAGCGTCTCCAGATCCGGCTCTGACCGGCTCTGCTCATAATTGGAAACCGTCTGTCTCGTCGTATATAATTTCGCCGCCAGCTCTTCCTGCGTCATCCGCAGCGCAAGCCGCCGGCTCCTGATATTCTCTCCTACCATCGCCATCTCTGATACCTCCTGCCATGATTATGCATCCAGTATCAATCGCCTGCGGCTTTCTGTCACGCAAAATATCTTTGCGGCGGCCATTTTAATTCTTAAAACTATGGATCGGCGCAGGAATCCGCCCGCCGCGGCCCACAAAGCCTTCGCAGGAATACCGGTTCACTGGGATCACCGGCGCGTAACCGAGAAGACCGCCGAACTCCGCCGTCTCCCCCACGCCTTTGCCGATCACCGGAATCAGACGCACCGCTGTGGTCTTCTGGTTCACCATGCCGATCGCCGCCTCGTCGGCGATGATGCCGGCAATGGTGCTGGCCGAAGTATCACCTGGAATCGCAATCATATCCAGGCCGACGGAGCAGACGCAGGTCATGGCTTCCAGCTTCTCAATCGAAAGCGCCCCCACAGTCACCGCGTCGATCATGCCCTGATCCTCGCTGACCGGAATAAACGCGCCGCTTAAGCCGCCCACGTAGGAGGACGCCATGACGCCGCCCTTCTTCACCTGGTCGTTTAACATCGCCAGGGCCGCCGTGGTCCCCGGCGCGCCCACCTTCTCCAGGCCGATCTCCTCCAGGATCTCCGCCACGCTGTCCCCGACTGCCGGCGTCGGCGCCAGAGACAGATCGATGATCCCAAACGGCACGCCGAGACGTTTCGACGCCTCCTGCGCCACCAGCTGGCCCACCCGGGTGATCTTAAACGCCGTCTTCTTGATGGTCTCGCACA
>CANRHU010000097.1 GCA_947630485.1 uncultured Lachnospiraceae bacterium | reverse complement strand
ATTCTGGAGTGGAAAACTGTACCGGGCCTGGAAAATTTTCCCCTCTTTTGTGCCCGAGTTTCATGAAACAACCCTGGAAAAGGGCTTTTTTGGTATTGAGGAAACCGGCGACTAATGATATAATCAGGGACGACGGCATCTTTTTTCTTAATTTGTACGGAGGACACTATGAGAATCATCATCATCGGCTGCGGTAAAGTCGGTCGGACGTTAGCCCAACAGCTGAGCGAAGAAAATCATGACATCGTTATTGTTGATACCAATTCCAAAAAACTGCAGGAATTTAATGAAGAGGTAGATGCTATCTGTGTGGCCGGCAACGGCGCCAGTATCAGTGTGCTGGAGGAAGCCGGCATCGATGTGGCGGATGTGTTGATTGCGGTTACAGGTTCTGACGAGCTGAATCTTCTGTGCTGTCTGGTGGCGCGTAAGGTCAGCCAGTGCCGTACGATTGCCCGCGTGCGCAATCCGGTGTATCAGAAGGATATTAATTTTATCAAGGAAAGCATGGGCATCTCCATGATCATTAATCCCGAGTACACGACCGCCAAGGAAATCGCGATGCTTTTGCGCTTTCCGTCAGCGATTCAGATCGATACGTTTGCCGGAGGCAGCGTTCAGATTGTCAAGTTCAAACTTTTGCCGGAATTTGGTATGAGCGGTCAGCCGATGTATAAGCTGGCAGACCGTCTTCCGAAAGTGCTGATCTGCGCCGTGGAACGGGACGAGATGATTGCGATTCCCCGCGGCGATTTTGTGCTGCAGGATAATGATCTGGTTTCCATTGTGGCGGCCCAAGAGGATTGCCAGCGGTTCTTCCGGGATCTGGGGCTTTCGACCCGCCCGGTGAAGAACGCGCTGATTGTCGGCGGCGGCACGTTGGGTTACTATCTGGCGCAGCAGTTGGGAGAAAGCAAAATCGACGTGCGTATCGTGGAGCGTGACCGGTCCAGGTGCGAGCTTCTCTGTGAGACGCTGCCGGCAGTATCCGTGATTAACGGCGACGGTTCTGACCGCAAGATTCTTTTACAGTCGGGTTTTCTGTCGGCTCAGGCCATTGTGTCCCTGACGCCTATCGACGAAGAGAATATTTTCCTGGCCCAATTCGCCAAGGACCGGACAAAGGCCAAGCTGGTGACGAAAGTGAACCGGCTGGCGTTTGACAGTATCATCCAGAAGCTGGATATCGGCAGCGTCGTGTACCCTAAGTATATAACTGCCGACAATATCCTTCAGTATGTGCGTGCCATGCAGAATGAGGTGGGCGGCAGCGTGCAGACGCTCTGTCACATTCTGGACAACCGTGCGGAAGCGCTGGAATTCTCGGTAAAGCCGGACAGTCTGGTGGCCAATATGACCCTGGCGCAGTTAAGCCGCAGGCTTAAGAAGGATCTTCTGGTCTGCAGCATCAATCATAATGGCAACGTAATCATTCCCAAAGGTCAGGACAGTATCCAGCCGGGGGACACGGTCATTATCGTTACGACGCAGAAAGGGCTTCAGGACATCAACGATATCCTGGCGAGATAGGTGCGTGTTATGAATTATTCGATTATCCGATATATTGTGGGGATGACCCTGATCCTGGAGGGGGCGCTGATGGCGCTGTCCTGCATTGTGGCGGTGATCTATGGGGAGCCGGCGTTCTGGGCGTTGGCCGTAACTGTGCTGGCCTGTGTTGTTTTGGGGCTGCTCCTGCGAGGGAAACGGCCGGTCAACCGCGTGTTTTTCACCCGTGAGGGTTTTGTAGCGGTGGCGCTGAGCTGGCTGGCGATCAGCGTGATGGGCGCGGTGCCGTTTGTTTTAAGCGGCGCGATTCCGGATCCGGTTCAGGCGCTGTTTGAAGCGGTGTCCGGCTTTACGACTACCGGAGCCAGCATTCTGTCGGAGGTGGAACCGCTTCCCAAGAGCATCCTGTTCTGGCGCAGTTTCACCCACTGGATCGGCGGCATGGGCGTGTTGGTGTTTTTGCTGACGCTTTTGCCCATGAGCGGCGGTTTCCATATGAGCCTGATGAAGGCGGAGAGTCCGGGTCCTTCGGTAAGCCGTCTGGTGCCGAAGGTTCAGACGACGGCCAAAATTCTTTATTGTATCTATGTCGGGATGACGGTAATTGAGGTGTGTCTGCTTCTTCTGGGGCGGATGCCGCTCTTTGACGCTCTGACGCTGTCCTTCGGCACTGCCGGCACCGGAGGTTTCGGTGTGCGCAACGACAGTATTGCGAGCTATTCCGTATACCATCAGGTGGTCATTACCATTTTTATGATTCTGTTCGGCGTGAATTTCAATGCGTATTTCTTCATTTTGTTCCACAGGGCGGCCGCGGCGTTTAAGATGGAGGAAGTCCGCGCGTATCTGGGCATTATCCTGGCGGCAATCCTGATTGTCACATTCAATGTGTGGCATTACGGTCTGTTTGGCAGTTTGTCGAAAGCGTTCCAGCAGGCGGCGTTCCAGGTGGCATCCATTATCACAACGACAGGTTATTCTACGGTGGATTTTAATCTTTGGCCGGAGATGTCGCGGACGATGCTGGTCATGATTATGTTCATCGGCGCCTGTTCCGGCAGCACCGGCGGCGGCATCAAGGTGTCGCGTATCGTTATTTTGTTTAAAACAATTCGGAAAGAGATCTGGACGTATATCCATCCGGACGGGGTGACGAAAGTACGGGTAGACGGAAAGAGCGTGGATCACGAGGTGGTGCGGGCAACCAACGTATTCTTTGCCGCCTACTTCGCGGTGTTTTCCATTTCGGTGCTGCTTCTGTCCATCGATAACCTGGACGCGGTGACGAATTTTACGGCGGTTGCGGCCACGCTCAATAATATCGGGCCGGGACTTTCTCTGGTTGGCCCTTCGACGAATTATTCCGTGTATTCTTCCAGATCGCTTCTGGTGATGATTTTCGATATGCTGGCAGGGCGCTTGGAGCTGTTCCCGCTGCTGGTGCTGCTGGCACGGAACACCTGGAAGAATTTCTGAAAGAATGCAGACGCGGCGGCGTTAGGCGTCCGTGGAGAAGGTTTTTGCCGCGGATTTGGATGCGCGCAGCGCTTTGAAAAAGACTTTCAGCAGCTGTGAGCATTCTTCTCCCAGAACGCCGGTTTCCGTTTCTGCCTGGTGATTGAAGCCCGGTTCGTGAAGCAGGTCAAGCACAGAGCCGGCGCAGCCGGCCTTGGGATTAAGGCAGCCGATGACGACCCGGGGGATCCGGGCCTGTACGATAGCTCCGGCACACATGGGACAGGGCTCCAGCGTTACATACAGCGTGCAGCCCTCCAGACGCCAGTCGCCCATCTTTTTGCAGGCCTTGCGGATTGCGGTGATTTCAGCGTGAGCCAGGACAGAATGATCGGTCATGCGGCGGTTATAACCTCGTCCGATGATTTTCCCCTCATATTCGATGACGCAGCCGATGGGAACTTCTCCCAGGGTCTGAGCCTTTTTTGCTTCGCGGATGGCCGCTCTCATAAATCTTTCCTGTGTCGTCATAAATGAATCTCCTTTGCCGGGAACCAGCAGCATGGAAGGAATGTTTTTATTGTACTTTACCGTAAAAGTCATGTCAAGTCACGGTTTTGCTTGCATAAATTGCCGTCAGAATTTATAATAGAGGCAGGTTCTCTGAAAGGAGAGTAAGTATGCCGGAGAAAAAAGGTTCTGTCCAGGAGCCGGAGAAAAAACGCCCGTTTATACGTGAAAAAGTGGCGAAACCGCCGAGAACGAAGAAGCAGATGGCATTCCGCGTATTTGCTTATGTCTTTCTTGCGGTCGTTGCCGGGGTTGCGGCGGGCACGAGCTTCGCAGTGGCCCGGCCGATTGCGGAGCGGTATTTGGTTCCGACGACAGAGGCTCCGACTCTTCCTACCGTGACGATACCGACAGATACTGCGCCGGTTGTGGAGACGACCACGCCTCCGGAGACGACCGCGCCGACGACGGAAGCGACAGAACCGGAGACAGAGCCGATCGAGGATATCCTGCAGTCGGCGATCGAACAATATAAATATACAGTAGATGATCTGAATTCTATGTATACAGCCCTGCGCGGTGTGGTGCAGGCAGTGGATAACGCTATTGTTACCATTCACGCGGTTCGGCAGGAACTGGATTGGTTTGATAACCCGATTGAGACAGCCGGTTTGTATGCCGGCGCGATCATTGCCACCACGGAACAGGAGATGCTGATTCTTACGCCTGCGCAGGCATTGGAGAATGCGGATGCCCTGCGGGTTACTTTTGCGGACGGCAAGGAAGCGGATTGTATGGTGCGCCAGACGGACAGTATTACCGGTATGGCGGTTGTCAGCGTGGATATAGAGATGCTGGAGGAGACAACCCGTGCCCGGGCTGCGGCGATTCCCCTTGGCAATTCGTTCCTCTCCAAGCAGGGCGATATGGTAGTAGCGGTAGGGGCGCCTTCCGGGGCGGTACATTCCGCAGCATACGGATTTATTTCCCATGTGGTGCGTAATGTTCAGGTGCCGGATGGACTTGCGCGTCTGCTGTATGCGGATGTGAAGGCGGATGCCGAAGCGGGAACTTTTCTCATGAATACCGCGGGCGAATTGATCGGCTGGGTGACGGACGACTATGAGAGCAGTGTGACGGTGGCTATGGGTATTTCTGATTATAAGACGATGCTGGAGAAGATGTCCAATGGGATTAAGGTGCCGTATCTGGGCATTCAGGCCCAGGAGGTCAGCGATACCATGAAAGAAGGGGGCGTGCCAGCCGGAGTCTATGTGGTGGAGTGCAGCCTGGATGGACCGGCCTATGACGGAGGCATCCAAAACGGCGATATCATCGTGAGGATCGGCGAGGCGGAGATCGAGAAGATGTCGGATTATCAGGCCCAGCTGTATGCGCTTAATGAGGGAGATTTGGCGACGATTACGGTTCAGCGTAAGGGAGCTGATGAATATATTGAAATGGAGTATCAGGTTAGCGTAGGAGCCAGGTAATGTGCCTGGCTTCTGTTGACAGGAGGGCGATATGAAGTACATCGAGACACTAAAAGAAGGAATGCGAATATCGGAAGTGTATCTGTGCAAGAGCAAGCAGATCGCTCAGACAAAAGCAGGAAAGGATTACGGGAACCTGATTCTGCAGGATAAGACCGGAACGATCGATTCCAAGATATGGGATCTGGGGTCACCGGGAGTTGGGAATTTCGAGGTCTTGGATTATGTTCATGTGGACGGGGATGTGACCATGTTTCAGGGCAGCCGTCAGCTGAACGTCAGGCGGATTCGGAAGGCTGACGAGGGTGAGTATGCGCCTGCCGATTACCTGCCGGTCAGCAGGAAAGAGATCGATACAATGTATGCGCAGCTTCAGGAATATGTCAGGTCTCTTAAGAATCCATATCTGAACCGGCTGTCAGCGTCCTATTTTATCGACGATCCCGCATTTGCAAAAGAATTTCAGTTTCACAGTGCGGCCAAAAGCGTTCATCACGGATTTGTCGGCGGGCTTTTGGAACACACGCTGAGTGTAACGGGTATCTGTGACTATCTGGCGGGGCATTATCCGGAACTGAATCGGGATTTGCTGCTTTGTGCGGCGATGTTCCATGATATCGGCAAGCTTAAGGAACTGTCTTCGCTGCCGGAGAATGATTATACGGATGAGGGGCAGCTTTTGGGGCATATCGTTATTGGCGCTGAGATGGTGCGGGAAAGAAGCCTTGAGATTTCGGGATTTCCGGAAAAGCTGCGTACGGAGCTTCTGCACTGCATTCTGGCCCATCATGGGGAATTGGAGTTCGGTTCGCCGAAAAAACCGGCGCTCCTGGAGGCGTTAGCGCTGAGTTTTGCCGACAATATGGATGCCAAGCTTGAGACGATGATTGAAGCGATCCGGTGCGGCGGGGACAATAAAGGCTGGTTGGGATATAACCGTTTTCTGGAGACCAATCTGCGGCGGACGTCAGAATAGATTTTGGCGTCCTTTTTACATAGGAATAAGCAATACAAAAGGGCTGTTGCAAAAAGCAGTTTGATCTTCATCGCTCTGTGCGGTCCTGCCTGTTTGCAACAGCCCTTTTGTGTTTCGTATGAGAGGTTAAGGTATGTCTATGTAAAAAGCGGTTAAGCTTGAACTGTTAGTCGAGGCCGCGTTGGTATGCGCCATCCAAATCGGCCCCATTTCCGAGTTTCCGTCGAGCAGCTTGCCGCCGAAATCGGTTCACTGGTGGCAGCAGGCTGTCCGTATTGAAGTTTTCTCTGGAATGATATTATAATAACAGGTAAATGTGAATAGACTTTGTTTTTTCCGTAAAAGAAGTCTAAATAATCTTACAAAAACCGAAAATAAGGAGAAAGAAAACGTCGGCTGCGCTTGAGCAGCTGACCGTATTTCCATGCAGAAAGGGCGACAGCGGCACGCTTTCTGTATGAAGATAAACAGAAAGGGCGACAGAATGGAATGGAAAAAGAATGACCGTTTCACAGTGACGATCGGGGATTTATCAGAAGACGGCTCCGGGATCGGAAAACTCGACGGCTATATCTGGTTTATTAAAGATACGGTGATCGGGGATGTGGTCGAAGCAAAAGTTATGAAGACGAAGAAATCCTACGGTTTTGCGCGGCTGGAGCGGGTGGTCGTTCCATCAGAGAAGCGTATTGTGCCAGCCTGCCCGGTAGCGCGGCAATGCGGCGGCTGTCAGCTGCAGGCCATGCGTTATGAAGAGGGGCTGCGGTTTAAAGAGAAGAAAGTTTTCGAGAATCTGCGGAGGATCGGAGGGTTTAATAATCTGCAGTTTGTGGATGAAAATGGGGAGCGGGAAGGCACAGGGCAGGATTGCGGCGCGTCGCCGGGAGGCATTCCATTCTATCCGATCATAGGCATGGGCGAGCCGTGGCGTTATCGCAACAAAGCGCAGATTCCATTTGGTCTCAATAAAAACGGAGAAATTGCGACCGGTTTTTACGCAGGCCGGACGCACACGATTATCGAACATGACGACTGTTTGCTGGGAATAGAGGAAAATCAGAAAATACTTGCGATTATAAAGCAGTACATGCGGGAAAATCGGATTACCCCTTATGATGAGGAAATTCACCGCGGTCTGGTGCGCCATGCGCTGATTCGCAAAGGCTTCCGTACCGGCGAGCTGATGGTCTGTCTGGTGATCAACGGCCGGAAGCTTCCGGCCGCGGACAAACTGGTTGATAAGTTATGTAAGCTTGAAGGCATGACCAGCATTTCCTATTGTATCAATACGGATGATACCAATGTGATCCTGGGACGGGAGATCGTCGATCTTTTCGGTCCCGGCTATATCACCGACTATATCGGTGATGTGAAATACCGCATTTCCCCGCAGTCTTTCTATCAGGTGAATCCGGTGCAGACGGAGAAATTGTACGGCACGGCGCTTGAATACGCGGGTCTGACCGGCACAGAGACCGTGTGGGATCTCTATTGCGGGATCGGGACGATTTCCCTATTCCTCGCGCAGAAGGCGGGGCGCGTCTACGGCGTGGAGGCGGTGCCTCAGGCGGTGGCCGACGCCCGTGAGAACGCCCGGCTGAACAGCTTGACCAACGTGGAATTCTTCGAGGGTCGCGCGGAGGAGGTGCTGCCACGGATGTACGCCGAGAACCACATCACTGCGGACGTCATTGTGGTGGATCCGCCGCGGAAGGGCTGCGACACTGCCTGCCTGGATACGATCGTGAAAATGGCGCCGAGCCGGGTCGTGTATGTAAGCTGCGATTCAGCGACGCTGGCGAGGGATCTTAGATATCTGTGTGAGGAAGGGTATGAACTTGAAAAGGTGCGGTGCTGCGACATGTTTGGGTGGACGGGGCATGTGGAGACGGTTGTTCAACTTTCCAAGGGAGAAATCCAGTCAAAGAAAATCAGGGTTGACTTCTCTCT
>CANRHU010000096.1 GCA_947630485.1 uncultured Lachnospiraceae bacterium | reverse complement strand
GGATCGAGGTCAAGCTCGGAGAACGCCTTGACCACAGAAAGCAGCCGGTTGTTCTTGTCCATCTTGTCGATCTGCTTGTAGAAATCAAGGCCGCGCTCATTGGAGGAAATGATCTCCTGTACGTTAGGGGAAAAATGCTGAATATAACTTTTAAAGTTGTCCGCAAGATGCTCCGAGTCGTTCACCAACTCCGCCAAGTCATAGTGACTTGTATTGTAAAACTGAAAACCGGAAATTCGGTACATCGCCTTTGTGGGGAAAGTCGGGTTCTTTTCATACTGCTCCACAACCGCCTTTTTCGTGGGGGCAAGGGCGCACTCGAAGCGCCGGATAATCGTCATGGGGATGATAACATCTTTGTATTTATCGCTCTGATACGGTCCGCGCAGCTTGTTTGCGATAGACCAGATGAAGTTTACTTCCGTGGTAACATCAACCGGCGAATCGTCCCACATCGCATCAATAATTGTTCTGTCAGCCATTGCTTTTACCTCAACTTTTTCGTTGCCGCTGTCAGAGGCGGGGCGTTTGATATACTTCCCGTTTCTACTCATATATCGTACCCGATATTGCGGATAAAATCAAGATGGCTTTGCTTTTTCAAGATATCAATAAAGATTCCCATGGAGCCAAATTCGCTCTTACGCTCATTTTACTCCATGGGAATCTTGTTAGTAATAGTACCTTACACGAAATCTGCCTGTGCGGCCTGCATCACAAGATTCGGGCCCCAGCGCCGTTCAATCACTCCTCGCGCCCATCCCGGTTAAACCCCAGCAGCGTCGTCAGTGCCTTCCTCTGCCCCTGCGTCGGCGGCTTGAGCTTCCCGTTCCGCAGAAGCGCCGTGACGCAGTGGAGCAGAAACCACCCGTCCGAGCAGAAGATAAACTGCATCTCATAGGCCCCGACCTTCTTAAGATGCGCCGGAACCATGTCCAGCCAGGCCTTGACGTAAGGCGCTTTCAGAGCCTCAAGCTCCGCCTGATGCTTTCTCTTGATCCGGTTCCCAATCTCAATCAGCCGCGCCTGAATGTCTCTGTTTTCCAGTATCACGATCTGCCAGGCCGCCTTAAACGAGCCGTCATAGTCGCCGTTGGTCTTCACATAGCCCTGCTCCGCCAGCCACGCGTATTCATCCCGGGAGAGACGCTCCTTCCCCTCACGCTCGTACAGCGCAAGCACGCGCAGTGCGTCCTCGCTGACATGCATCATCCGGCCTTCCTCGTTCCGGTCGGACCACTCGCTGTCCACCTGCCACATCATGCGCCCGTCCGGACCGTTCGCGCTCCACATAGGACCGCACCAGCCGTTCATATAGACATAATCCTCCGGCAGCTTCAGATCGTCGGGAACCACCGTCGCGAGGACGATATTGCGGCCGCCGTCCGCCCGGATCGTCGCCACCTCCTCAAAGGAGATCTTCTTGTCCATCAATTCCTTCCGGGACCAGGCCGCGATGAACGGGATCAGCGACCACAGAAGAAAATTATGATCCGCCCGTACATTGTCCGCGGGCGCAACCGGCCCGTCCGTCTGATGGCAGAGGATCCCCGAGTCGTCCAGAATTCCGCTGGCCGTCAGTTCATCGTACAGCTCGTTGGCGAAGATATCCGCCGCCTTCTTATACATCCGATCCTGCATAATCAGAAGCTCCGCCGTGGGCTCGCTGATCAGGAAATTAGCAATATAGCGTCCGTTTTTCTCCAGCAGGAAACTATATTTCTCCAAAAATTCGACCTCGGTCTCCACATAGACCGGGGAAACGCCCAGATCGTCGGCGATCTCGCCCACGGTCTTCGCCGTCCTTCGGACGCAGTAGCAGATATTCTGCGACAGCGCGGAGCGGAAGAACTCGTCCAAAGACTTCGTACCGCTTCGTCCGTTCATTCCGACCGATTCAAAATGAATCGGATTGAATTTCAGATTGCTTGTTTGTCTCATTTTGTCCATACCTCTTTTCAATTCCTTCTTCGCTTCAAACAGATGCCACTTGACCGTGCCGAGAGGAATCTCCAGCTCGCGGGCGATATCCGCCTGCTTTCGGTTTTCAAAATAATACGCGATGACGATCCTCCGCTGCAGCCTGGACAGATACGCGATCTCTCCCTGCAGACGCCGGATGGTTTTTCTCTCCTCATCCGCTTCCAGCGCCTCGTCCGGCCCCGCGTTTGGGGCGGAAACCGTCTCGGCCGCTTCCTCCAGCGGAACGCCCACGATCCCCCGGGACGTCTCCCGGTAATAACTGTTCAGCGTGTTGTGGGCAATCGTCCAGATGAATCTCCTCGCATCCTCAATGTCGTCCCGAAGCAGGAGCGCCCGAAATGCCCGGGTCACGATCTCCTGCGACAGATCCTCCGCGTCGTGGACATTGCCGCAGCGCTTTAAGGCAAAGCCGAAGATCGGGTTTACGTATTCTGTTATGATTCTCTCCGCTTCCTGTCTGAGCACCTGTTCGTACCTCCTTGCAGCCATTTGAAAGCTTTCATTCATATAGACGCCGGGAATGGAAAAAGGTTGGCGAAAATCGCTTGTTTCTGCTATTATTATATTATAATACAGAAAGCGTGCCACTGGCACCCTTTCTGCATGGAAATACGAACAGAGCGTCACTGGCGCTCTATTCGCATGGAAATACAGAAAGCGTGCCGCCGGCAAATATAAAAACGGCCGGGATATGGATGTCCCGGCCCGGAGGAATTTCATGAAGACAGACGATCTGATCCGCCGCTCTATGTTCATCATAACGGAATACTATAAGAATAATCTGGATCCCTTCTTTGAAAGCGTCAGCGACGACGTGTTGTGGCTCGGCCCTGCCGAACGGCAGCAGATGCAAGGCAAAAATACCCTGATACAGGCTTGGGCAAAAGAAAAACATTCCCTGACCTTCACCATGGGCAATATTATGGCCCTGTGCGTCTCGCCCCATGCCCACGTGAAAGAGATCATCCTGCAGTATAACGTCTACACCCATTACCCCAGCGGCAACACGGTTTCGCACAATCAGCAGCTGCACTATACATGGCGGGAAAAACGGATTAAAAATGCTTCCGGATGGGAACACCGGCCGGAAATCGTCATGCTGCACATCAGCAACCTGTGGGAATACGACAGCAGGGACACCATTTATCCCGTCCACTATGAAGATATCATTGTGGCAGCGCAACCTCCCTCGAAGCCGGAACGCTATGTGACCGTAAAGGCGTCCGACTTAAGCGTACACCGCATCGCGGCAGACCAGATTTTATATATCGAGACCGTCAAGCGCGCCGCAAAGCTGCGGATTCATATGACAAACGACACGCTCACGATCAATGAAACACTTCCGGGATTCGAGAAGAAATACCCCGGCTTTTTCCTGCGCGTACACGCCGGATACCTGCTCAACCCGGCGCATGTACGTGAGATCCGCCGCTTCTTCGTGACCTTATCTGACGGGACACAGCTTCCGGTTCCGGAGAAAAAATATACCCAGGTCAAGAAACTGCTCCTGCAGGAATCCGCGAACGACTAACCCTCTCCTGCAGATATACGCGAACGACTAAACTGCTCCTGCAGGAGTCAGCGAATAACTGAACCCTCTCCTGCAGGAGTCTGTAAACGAGTGCTGCAAACGACAGATATTCTTTTGCTTTTCTACCGCTCTCCGCGGGCTAACATCTCCAGCCGTTTGTCAATCTCGGCCTTCCAGGCGTCCTTATCCCGGGAACCAATGATCATATCGCCTACCTGATTCCCGGCGCTGTCCACGAAAAGGGACGTGGGATAAGCCGGCACATGGTCATTGATGAATCCGGCCAGCAGATCTCCGGCAGGATTCAGGTTCAGATAAGCGTCCGCGTGCGTTTCTTTGGCAATCTTCAGCGCATCCTCATACTCGCTCTGCCGCAGCTGCCCGGTAGCCGCGTCCACGACGTCCCCGCAGATTCCCACCACCTGAAAGCCCCGGTCCTGGTACTCCTCATGCAGCTCCGCCAAATCCGGCATTTCCGCCTTGCACGGCCCGCAGAAGGTAGCCCAGACATTGACGAGCGTCAGATCGTGATCCGCGAAGATCGTCTGGTCTGCCGGATTACCCGCCAGATCCGCCGCCTGAAAATCGGTAAACGCATCGACATGGATCCCGGCGCTGGAGCGCTGCCCCGTAAAGATAAACGTCGCGCTGAGCACCAGAAACACGGCCCATTTGGCGTGTCCTTTCACGGACAGGATAAACTCTCTCATAGGGCTTTTCTTCTGGCCATTTTCTACCCGGCAGGAGCAGAAGATTAACAGAAACATGGTTATCCCGACAGCCGGAAACATCACCAGCACGGCTTCCAGGAAAATGTACAGCATTGTCAGGGAGATATCCGACGCCAGTCCCTCTTTCAGAAGGGACGTCACGAAAAAGTTCCCTATGTTAATGATAAAGCATACCAGCAGGACAAGAAACACCAGCAGCGACTCGCGGAAATACGTCACCGCCCCGTCTCCTTTCAGTCCGTTCCGAAATCCGCTGACGGAAAACGTAAGCAGAAGCAGCGCCGCGAACACGACCGGAATCTGAAGCAGCGCTCCTCCCCAGGCCCCCGGCTGGCTTCCCCCGATATTCAGAAGAAACGGCAGATTAGAACAGATCGCATGGATGATAATCCCAAGGCAGGCGACGGCTGTCACGCCGCCGATGACGCAGGCAATCCTGTCTGCCAATCCGACAGACGGCCGTTTTCCTTTTTCAACCGCTGATTCCATGACCACTCCTCCTCTCACCGTTTCCCGTTATCCGATTCCGATACATTCCAGGCAGATATTGGCCGCCTTGTTAAATACCGTGGCCGGCTCTCCCTGCATGATTCCCAATACGATCAGCACCGCGGACAGCACAACCAGTCCTAAACGGATCATACCTTTTTGCTTCTCGCTCAAATTCCGGCTCATTGCGCTTCCTCCAATCTGCCCTTTTTCCCAAAAAGTTCCTTCGCCGATGTGGTAATGGCTCCCTTCGGACACGCATCCATGCACTTGCCGCAGCGGATGCATTCCATGCTGTTGGGCGTCTCCCAGGTCTTTACATCCATGGGACAGACCTTCTGACAGCCGCCGCATTTTACACAGGCCGTCTCGTCTACCTTCAGACGGTAGAAGGAAATGGGATTAAAAATGCCGTAAAGCGCCCCCAGGGGACACAGATATTTGCAGAAAGGCCTGCTGTATTTGACGGACAGCCAGAGGATCACGATAAGAACCCACAGCTTCCATCGGAACAGAATTCCGGTAGCGCTCCGAACCCCTTCATTGCCGATCGCCAGCGGAATTCCTCCCAGAAGCGTTCCACTCGGGCAGATCCATTTGCAGAACCAGGGCGTCCCGGCCAGATCTCCCTTCGCAAAATACGGAAGGATGATGACGAACAGCGCCAGAACCACGTATTTCAGATACCGTAGATATTTATCGCCCGGCATATTCTTGGCCTTCTTAAGAGGGATCTTGTTCAGCATATCCTGCACGAACCCAAAGGGACACAGCCAGCCGCAGATAAACCGCCCCAGGAACGTGCCGAATGCCATCAGTATGCCGAACACATAGCAGGACAGCTTAAAGGAACCGCTGTCCAGTACGGCCTGCAGAGAACCGATGGGGCAGGCGTACAGGGCGCCGGGGCAGGAATAGCAGTTCAGCCCGGGCACGCATATTGTCTTGGTCTTTCCGGTAAAGATCTTCCCCTGAAGATACCCGGCCGCATAGCCGTTGGTCAGGGCAAACCACGCCGCCTGTACCCAGTGGCGGAAAACGCCGCTCTTCTTTTTCATAAGTATCTCACTTTCTCCTTTTTCACCGTCAGCGGATGGGAATCAAAGCTCTCCGTCCTTCCCCTTCAAAACTCTTTATACCAGCGTTTTTCCTGTTAATCGGCCGAAAACCGGCGAATCTATTTCAGTGTCTCCGGTGATTTATCCCCGGCCACTACGATTCTTCCCGTCCCTGTTTTACCGGGCCTGATTGATCTTATTCTGCCGGAAAAGGGCCAGACATGAAAAAGCGGGAAACCCGCTTCCCCGCTCCCTCAGACCACCTCTTCCACAATTCTATATTCCCCGAACTGCATGGTGCGGACGCCGGTGGTTTTGTTTTTATTAAAGTTAAAGCTAAGTAAATATCCCTGGGTAAGGTGATAATCCTTTAAATAGCCGATCAGCTGTTCCTCCCCCCTGCGGTTATATTCTTCCCCGTACCAGATCTTCAGCTCGCATACATACTGCCTGCCGCGGTAGTCAATGACCACGTCTGCCCTGCGCATATCCCGCGTGCGGGCCTCAACATAATAATTTCCGGTTCCGTTGATGATCGGTTTCAAAAACAGCAGGAAAAACCGTCGTCCACAAATTGTAAATCAAGGTTTCAAAAATACGATTGGATACGCTGACGTTCCCCCTGTCATTTTTTATAATCCCAAACATACTGCCGACATTAAGGGCTTGATGATAACTGTTATAGGGAATCCTTTCTCCCTTAAAAAGGATCGCGTAAAGCGTCTTCCGAAGCTCCGGAAAATCATCCAGCTTCTTTACAATATCATCAAACAGCGGATTGGACTGCGCAAGCAGCTCCTTTACAGCCATCGCCACACCATTCTCCGTCCAAAACGTGCCGGACCCATTCTCCTCTCTTCCAGGCAGATACTCATCCATCAGCTGGTCGCTGGCCTGATCCACCTCATCGATAATCAGCACTGCCGGATAATCAAGCTGAGAACAGAAATCAGAAACAAAATCCGATAAATCCACCAGACTGCTCTCAGTCTCCCGGAACCCATTCAGTGATTCCGCCGCCCCGGCGGAAATCTTCAATTAATCATAAAATAAGCCCCCTGATCCACCATCTTTTTTATGGTGTCCAGCCGCTCATCCATCTCAACCATATAATGTTTTTCCGGTTTGCAAAGCCCTGTCGTATTAAAACATTTTCCCATGACCGCACCCTTCCGTCATCGGCAAATTCCAGCCCGATACTTCTATTTTGAGGGCTTTGCCCCGCGATGTCAAGCACAAAAAGCAGAAATTACCTTGCTTTCTGAATTCTCGAAAACGGAGGCACTGTACCCTCCGGTTTCCTGTGCATCAATTCAGAAGTTGTTCCAACCCTTCAATCTTCTCATACATTTCCCGCTCGCAGTCAAACCAAAGCCCCGCATATAACGCGACATCTGAAAAGATCGGCTTATTTCGATAAAGCCAGGGTTTTAAGATTCCCAAATAATGAATAATATGAGCGCTATCCCTCATCTGGATCGTTACGTCTGCAAAGCGTTTCTCCTGATCGATCAATGGATTATGCATATCCGGATAACTGGCAAAGCGCAGAATTCCCCGGGGCAACGCTTCCGTATCCACTTTCCACCATTCCGGCGGCAAATTGTATAAAGACCAGGGGACATACTGAACCTTATCATAATACATATGGTTTAATACGTCCTGATCAGGCCATGGAGATTGTTCTCTGTAAAATGCATCCACAATATAATCAACACTCCTTCTCTGTCTCAAATAGCTTAGATTCATCAGCATGAATCCGGTGTTAAAATATTTATAGTTATGGGGAGTTGCCACCCTATCCAGGGCTGACTCATAAGTTCCTCTTGCATGTCCCTCAATATCATCACAGACAACAAAAGGGCAGGTATCACTCATAGGCATCATATAAACTTCTGTCAAATCTTTTTTGATCAGCATATCAGCATCTAAATACAGAATGCGTTCCACATTTTCCGGCAGGAGATTCACTGCTAAAATGCGATAATATATTTCCTGAGAAAACCTTCCCGTTGCAGATACTTTTGACGAAAACTCTCCTCCTACATCTAATGGATGTAAATATTTTTGTTCAAAACCGGAAATTATTTTGTTCAGTCTTTCGATATCCTGCTCTCTCAGGTTATGATATGCGAGAAAAATATGTACTTCTTTTTCTTTGTGGCTGCGGCAAAGAGAATAAACCATTACAGAAGTTGGCCCCATATAATTTGTATTTGTGGC
>CANRHU010000095.1 GCA_947630485.1 uncultured Lachnospiraceae bacterium | reverse complement strand
ATGACCGGCAGGATCGTGTCCCGAAACCAGTCCACGCCAAAGCTGCTGACGCCGCCGATGATCATATCGGAACCCTCAATCGCCTGCCCGACCTCCTCGATCTGGTAAAAACGGATCCCTTCCGGAAAATCCCGGTCAAATTTCGGGTGCCGATTCACCCTCCTTGACGCATCAATGATCTCCCGATCCAGATGAGTCCCTACAACCCTGACCTCATGTCCGTTCTCTCGTGCCGGAAACGCCAAGGCAGAGCCCATCATTCCGGCGCCGATAATTGTCACTACTGCCATTTTACCATCCCTTCTGCATTTTGTCTCCTGAAATTCTGCTTTTCTAGTTTTCCGAACCGGTCTGCGCTGTCGGCTTTTCAGCCGGCCCGAAAGTTTCCCAATCAACTGCTTCCCGCAAAACAAACACAAAATCGGAACACTTTTCCCCAAAAAAAGGTACAAAAAAAGAACCTCCGCGCATCGTTTTCCGGAAACATCCGTTTTTTGTTCCCAGCCTTTTTCATTTTGCCTGTAAGGTTTGACGCTGGAAAATGGTTCTCGATTTTCAATGTAGCAGAATAATCTGTGTTTTTGTGATTCACTAAATTATATATACCACAAATTTTTAGATAAATCAATACTATTTATGTTATTGTCGTATTAATTGAGAAATCGACAAGACAATCCATAATATGATTCAAAAAAAGACAAAAAAGAACACAGCGATTCTATTTCACTCACAGGCACAATCATTTCCATTCCAAACGGAATATATCCTTCGGGGCAATACAATTCACCTTTCCCGCAAAAATTGCCTTGCAAGGGCGATGTTTTCCTCCATGGAAAACTCGTTCTGCAAGGCAAAATCAAAACTGTATGCTAACTGTGCTTTGGGGTACCGAGCTCGCGGACGATCACGGCAGTACTTTTTCCCTTCTCACGAATATATTGCAACGAACTTTTTATGCATTTTACTTGATATTATGTTGAAAAAATGTTACAATGAGTAATGAGTAGAAGCTTTGTCAACCGCCTACCATATCAGCAGGGGGATATATATGAAAAAAGTTACAATCAAACAGGTTGCCGACAAGGCGGGCGTATCAACCGCCTGTGTTTCTATGATATTAAACAGCCGCAACCTTTCCCGTTTTTCGGAAGAAACGGTTCAAAATGTCAACAAAGCCAGTCAGGAACTTGGCTATGTACAAAAGCACCGTTCCCCGCATCGCAGCCAGCGTCAGCTGATTCTGATCATCTGTCCTTCCATGATGAATCCCTACTATGCCACTTTAGTTCAGAGTATGGAACAGGAAGCGCGCCTGCGCGGTTTTTCCAGCCTGATCTATACCACCTACTGGGACAAGGAGGCGGAACGCGAGGCGCTGGAACTGGCGAAGGATAAGACGGTGGCCGGCGTAATCTTCGCAATGATCCCGCAGCAGCCGCCGCTCGCCGAGGAAGCCAGTCTCCAGGTGCCGATGGTCACGGTCGGGGACCGCTCCATCAATATCAAGATCGATACCGTAGATGTAAACAATTATGAGGCGGGCCGGATGATGGCCTCCCATCTGATCAGCATGGGCCACAAGCATATCGCCTATCTGTCCACGACGCTGAATGAAGAGCACTCTTCACGGCTGAAGCGCTGCAAGGGACTCCAGGATGAATTCCACCAGTCCTGCCCTGCCGGAAGCGTGACCGTTTTCAGCGAGGATGTCTCCTCGGAGCAGGAGCTGCATGTGATCGACGTCGAACACGAGGTGGGCTACTCCCTGGCCAAGCGCTGTCTGGACGAGAGCCCGGAGGTGACCGCCATGGTGGCTATCAACGATATGGTAGCTTACGGTGTCCGCGAGGCGCTGATCGACGAGGGACGCAAGATTCCCGAGGACATCAGTCTCTGCGGCTTCGACAACATTTATCCGTCGCGGTTCCACGGCATGGAACTGACGACCGTGGAACACGCCATCGTCGAGCGCGGCCGCAGCAGCATCCGCCTTCTCGCGGAAAAGATAGAAAAGCAGCCGCTCGAGGCGCAGTCCGAGGCGATCCGCCGTTTGGAATATCAAAGCCATCTGGTCGTGGGCGGAAGCTCCGGCGTCGCCAGAGCCGTATAACCTCGCGGAAGCACACGGCGGAGTGGATTTATGCCTATACCCGACGCCGGCTGCGCCGGTTCATTTCCGAAATTCACGCCAGACGCCGGGGTCGTTTCCTGCGGTCCGCCCATCCTGCGTCCCGCCGCATAAAAGACGATTCATTTCTCCCAGTGAGCCGTACACTTCGTCCGGCTTCACCTGGGAGTTTTTGATGTCCTCAAGTTTTGTCTCCCCGGACAGCACCAGAAATCCCTTCGCGCCGTGATTGACGCCGACAGCCACATCCGTGTAAAGCCGGTCGCCCACGAACGCCACCCGCTCTCTGCTGACGCCGGTCCGCAGAAGCACCATGTCCACTGTCTCCTGAAACGGCTTTCCCAGATATTTCGGCTCGACGCCTGTGGACAGCGTGACCGCCGCGCAGATGGCCCCGCAGTCCGGCATAAAACCGTACTCAGTCGGACAGTTGATATCCAGATGGGTTGCCAGGAAAACGGCCCCCTCCCGGATGTAGGTGCAGGCCCGCTCAAGCTTTTCATAGGTCAGCGTGGTGTCGAAGCCGATCACCACGATATCGGGACGGGACGCGGGCAGCATATCCGTTTGCCCGGCGTCCGCCTGATTCCTCGGTTCAACCTCTGTCCGATCCCGCGTCACGCTCTCCGCGTGATTCCGCGGTCCTGCGTCCCCGCAGTCCCACAGGCAGATTCCCTCCTGCCGGAAGCTCTCCTCCAGAGCCGGCGTGCCGACCAGATAGACGGTTTTTCCCGGATAGGTCTCCCTAAGATACGCGATCGTCACATCGCCGGAAGTCATAATCTGATCCCGGCTGATGGGGCAGCCCATACCTGCCAGCCTCTCCATATAGACCTTCGGAGAGCGGGAAGAGTTGTTCGTGAAAAATAAGATCTTCTTCCCTCTTTTCCAGACATCATTTACAAAATCCAGCGCCCCGTCGATCAGACGGTCGCCCAGATAGAAGGTTCCGTCCAGATCCAGGACGAAAAGATCGATTTCTCTCAGCTTTTCCGCCCTGGTTTTTTCATCCGGCACTTCCGGCCCGCCCGGCATAACTGTTTTGGGAAATTCCGTCTCCTGTCCGTCCGCCTCAGCCGGACGGACATGTTCCTGCGTGCTCATCGGATATCACCTCCGCTTTTTATAAAGTCTCTGTTTCCGCCTGCCGCAGTTCGCGGATCCGTAAACTACGCGCGGCCGACGCTCTTCGTCGCGATCACGTCCACGCCGGTCCCGGCGCAGTCCGCAATCACCACATCCCCCATCTTCACAGGCGCGTCCACGCGGACGGCCCGGATCTCCTCCATCACGTCGAAGATCTTCCCTTTGGGGATATCCGTCTTCGTCTTCACCGACACCCTGGCGATGGTTCCGCCGCTTACCCGGACGCTGGAAGTAACGATCCGGGTGGGACTTAGTATTTCCTTTCTCGCGTAATCCTCGCCCCTCGGGCAGGTGTTGCCGGTCACGGTAAGCTGCTCTCCGTCCATGGTTACCGTCAGCGGACACCCCATGGGGCAGTTGATACAGATCAGTTCTTTTACTTCCATCACTCCACCTCCGTCCGGATCGTGATCCGCTTCATATGCGGATATCCCGCAAGGCTTTTCTTCGTCAGAACCACCTGCTCCATCTCGCCGGGAGCCAGAACCTTTTTCTTCTTCCGCGAGATCAGCTGATCGTCATAATAAACGGAAATGTACCGGTCTTTATAGACATCCGCCACGCGAAAGCGCACGGTGACGGTATCGCGCATACCGCTTGTCTCCAAAAACTGGGGCACGGTGTAGCGGACGCCGTCCGCGGCGACCAGAGGGATCGTATGTCTGTCTGGTTCCGCGTATCCCGGCCGCTCGTCCTCTTCCGATTCCGCAGCTGCCGCCGCGTTCTTCTCTGCCGGTGCCGTTTCTGCCGCGTTCCGCTCCCCTGCCAAGGCCGCTTTCCGCTTCACATACTCCGCCGCGTTCTCTCCCGCCAGCGCCGCCTCCTGGGACACGAAATCCACAAGGTCATGGACGTGAAGCACATTGCCGCAGGCGTAGATGCCCTCCGCCTCCGTCTCCAGCCGGTCGTTCACGTTCGGCCCGGAAGTGACCCGGTTTAAGGAAATGCCCGCGCCCTTTGACAGTTCATTTTCGGGAATCAGGCCGACGCTCAGAAGCAGCGTATCGCAGGAATAGTACTCCTCCGTCCCCGGAATCGGATTCTTATTCTCATCCACCTCGGCGATGGTCACGCCGGTCAGCCGGTCTTTGCCGTGAATATCCACCACCGTATGGCTCAGCTTCAGCGGAATTCCGTAGTCGTCCAGACACTGGACAATGTTCCTCTTTAAGCCCCCGGAATACGGCATGATCTCGGCAACCACCTTCACCTTCGCGCCTTCCAGCGTCATGCGTCGCGCCATGATCAGACCGATATCGCCGGAGCCGAGAATCACGGCCTCTCTGCCGACCAGATAGCCCTCGATGTTCATAAGCCTTTGGGCCGTTCCGGCCGAATAGATGCCTGCCGGACGGTAACCGGGCGTGTTCAAAGCGCCCCGGGGCCGCTCGCGGCAGCCCATGGCCAGAATCACCGCTCCGGCCTGGATCGTGACCAGCCCTTCTTCGCGGTTAATGTAAGTGACCTGGCGGTCATGCGTGATATCCGCCACGATCGTACTCAGACGGTAGGGGATCTTCTCCTCCTCCACCTGGGCGATATATCGGGCCGCATACTCCGGCCCGGTCAGTTCTTCCTTGAATGTATGGAGGCCGAAACCGTTGTGGATGCACTGGTTAAGGATGCCTCCAAGCACGTTGTCCCGCTCCAGAATGAGTATATCCGAAATCCCGGTTTTCCGCGCCGCTATCGCCGCCGCCAGCCCCGCGGGGCCGCCTCCGACGATCACAATATCATGATACTGCATGGTTCTATCTCCCTCTTTTTCCTGTATCTACTTTTTGCCGCGCAGGCTCCTTCTCACTGCAGGCAGCTCCTTACGCCTCGCCCGTGATCATCTCCGACCCCGGCTGGTTCTTGCAGATCTTCTCCATGGGGATTCCGGTCTCCCGCGACAGGATCTCCATCGTCCTTGGCGTACAGAAGCCCGCCTGGCAGCGGCCCATGCCCTGCCGGACTCTCCGCTTGATGCCGTCCAAGGATCTGGCCCCCAGCGGACGCCGGATGCTGTCCACGATCTCCCCTTCGCTCACATTCTCGCAGCGGCAGACGATGGTTCCGTAGTCCGGCCTCTCAGCGATCAGCGCGGCCCGCGCCTCCCGGTCCATAGCCGCCACATGGGGAATCCCCTTCCGCGTCGCGATGAAATGCTCCTTTGCGGGCGCTCCCGATTTCCGCGCGATCATCTCCGCCAGATAGACGCCGATCGCCGGCGCGCTGGAAAGTCCCGGCGATTCGATCCCGGCCGCGTCGAAAAATCCAGGCGCGTCCTCCGGCTCTCCCAGGATAAATTCATGCCCCGCCTCGTGGGCCCGAAGCCCCGCAAACGACGTGATCACCTGCCGGTACGGAATGTTCTTCACGCCGCGGGCCGATTTGGCGGTCACCTCCGCCAGCTCCTCCGCCGTCGTGCAGGTTCCTTCCTTATCGCCGATGTCCGCGGCCGTGGGGCCGATCAGCAGATTCCCGTGAACGGTCGGCGTCACCAAAATGCCCTTGCCGTATTTGCCGGGAAGCTGGAAAATGGTCTTATCCACATGACGGCCGGCCTCCTGATCCAACAGGCAGTACGTCCCCCTCCGGGGCGTGATCGAAATCCTGCGGCGGCTGACCATATTGTGGAAACGGTCGGCGTAGACGCCGGCCGCGTTGACGACGAAGCGGGCCGAGATGGTCCGGACAGCGCCGGCCCCGGACGGCTCCGCCTCCCGGACAGTCAATTCATATCCCTCTCCGCTTCTTCGGATCTCCGTCACCTCCGTCAGGAAACGGAATTCCACTCCGTTCTCACAGGCGTTCTCCGCCAGGGCGATCGTCATGTTAAACGGGCACACGATCCCTCCGGTCGGCGCGTACAGCGCCGCCACGACCTCATCGGTCAGATTCGGTTCCATCTGCCGCGCCTCGTCGCCGGAAAGGACGCGCAGTCCCGGCACGCCGTTTGTCACGCCGCGCACATAAAGCGCCTGAAGGCCGGGCATGTCCTCCTCGGAAAAGCACAGTACCAGAGAACCGTTTCTGCGGAACGGAATATCCAGATCCGCCGCCAGCCGGTCCATCAGCCGGTTCCCCTCCACATTCATTTTCGCCATCAGGGAACCGGCCGCCGCGTCATATCCCGCGTGGATAATGGCGCTGTTGGCCTTGGATGTTCCGGAACAGACGTCCTCGGTCCGTTCCAGAAGGCATATCTTTAAGTCATACCGTGACAGTTCCCTCGCGACCGCGCAGCCGGTCACCCCGCCGCCGATCACCGCCACATCTGTATCATATTGCTGTTTGCTCATATTGTTCTCCTCACCGAAATCGATCCGGAAAGTGTGCTGACGCCGGCGCCCTTTCCGCATGAAAATGCAAACGATCCTCTTTCTTCCAAAAATCCTGTGAAAAAAGAGCAAGGAAAATCGATGGGCTCCCCCCACAAATCCGCCTTGCTCTCTTATTACTCAAACTGATCTTTAGCCTGATTTATCATAGCATATGCACCAGCTCTCCGTCAAGAAAAATCTTCTGCGTGCTCAGCCTGTGGGTGTATGATCGTGCATGACGAAGAATTCCCCCGACGCGCCGCCACCAAAACCCTGTGTTTATATAATTCTTTCATACTCCTTAATCCCCTTTCCGGTCAGGCCGTCACGCCATACCCTTTGCGGATTCATAGGTAAAATCTTCCCAGGGGATATTGACCGGCTTTTTTTCCGTCAGGATCCCGTCGATATGCTCAAGCAGCGGGAAATCACGCATATCCAGTTTCCCCTTCTGATCCGCCTTCCGTATCGCTCTGGCCACCCGCTCCGCCACCACAAGGGATTCCAGCGTCACGCCCGCAAGCTCCGCGCGGGCCTCGTCGATATCCAGTCCGCGCCCCAGAAGGATCCCGATCAGCCGCGTGCGTCCGCCATACACCGTCACATACAGATCGCCCGCGCCCACCGCCAGATTGTCCAGGTCTGCGGCCCCCTGATACTCAAGCAGCCGGTACATTTCCTTGATGCTCTGGCCGAATACCGCGGCCTGCGAATTGAAATGCGGCTCGCTGTCAAGTCCCAGCCGTTTCTGATTCTCCCCGATGGTAAGCGCGATTCCGAGCGCATAGCCGTTTTTCAGGGCGACGGCGCTCTCAGTCCCCACCACGTCGGTGGAAAGACTGATATGGTAATACTCCGTCGTCATAATTTCCTTCAGTCTCTCCAAAATCTCCAGATCATTCCCGCAGAAGACCACTTCTGTCTGATCATGCGCCACCAGCTCATAGCTGGTGCAGGGGCCTCCCACCGCGTTCAGCGGCACCTTCTTGCCGAGCGCATCCAGCTTTTCCTGCCAAAGCTGGGGATATGTCAGAAGCCGTCCGTCCTCCGTGTCCATCAATCCCTTGGTCACGGTCAGTACCGGCATTCCGTCCGGAATGAGAGGCAGGATCGTGTCCCCGAACCACTCCACGCCGAAGCTGCTGACGCCGCCGATGATCATATCGGAACCTGCGATTGCCCGTTCAACCTCCTCGATCTGATAAAAACGGATTCCCTCCGGAAAATCCCGGTCGAATTTCGGATGCCGGTTCTTCCTTCCTGACACATCGATGATCTCCCGATCCAGATGGGTTCCCACCACCCTTACCTCATGTCCGTTCTCACGCGCCGGAAATGCCAGGGCAGAGCCCATCATTCCCGCGCCGATAATTGTCACTACCGCCACAACTCTTTTCCTCCTGCTGTTCTCTTATTCGTATGCGTCATTCTTTTTGCGGAATGTCTTCATAGCCAACGACCGCTCCCTGCTCCCTGGCATCACCGCTCCCAAAAATATTCCCCGGCTGGTCAGATGTTACGGTCAAATGAATCGGTTCCTGATAC
>CANRHU010000094.1 GCA_947630485.1 uncultured Lachnospiraceae bacterium | reverse complement strand
AAAAAGCCGCGGCCAGAAGGCTACGGCATTTTCTGAATTTCTTCTGCGAGCCAGTTAATATCTCGCTCTGTGTAAACGTCCTCTGTGAGGTCTCCGGTCTCATGCCCGATCAGGCGCTTTATCACGAGCCCGTCAACACTGGCTTTCTTTGCCATCGTGACAAAAGTTTTTCTTGGGTCATGCGGACGATGATCTTCTCTAAGGCCGAGCGCTTCCCGGACCTTCTCGAAGCGGTATGCGTATTTGTCATATGAGATGGTCATTCCGCCCTTCGAGGCATCCGGATCATTCAGGAGCCGGTCACTTCCGAGAGACAGCGCGTACTCGTAATTCTTCCGGACCAGAGGAAGGATCCTGCTGTGAATTGGGACCGCCCGATTGCGGCCGGCATCGGTTTTCATGCCACCGACGATATATTTTTCGTCGAGGTGGACATTCTGGATCTCCAGCCTGGCAATTTCCTGCGGTCGCCATCCCATGTAGCACTGAATCAGGATCCAGTCTACGTATTTCATGGTATCTACATTGTCCCACAGTTTTTTCATTTCTTCGTCAGAGAATTTGATATGACACCGGGTAGCGGCCTTCTTTTCTCTGACAACATCTTCCGACAGATCAAAGGTCCGCGCATAGTTCTTATCAACGATCTCGTATTCAAGAGCAAAATCCAGCATAAGATTAAACATGGACTTGATCCGGCCCTTTACGCCTGCGGTAGCCATAACCTTCTCGCCCTTATGCTTTCCGGAATCCCTGATAATGTAAGCGTCCTCTATAATGCCCTTGATATGCCTGGCGCGGATATCCTTCACCCGCATACGGTATAGCTCGTGGCAATACTTCCAGGCTGAGGTGACCGTCCTGGAGGAAGAATCACTGGTCAGGGTGGGGAAGTAGGCTTCGGTCCATTTCGTATAAAGTTCTTCCAGGGTCATATTCTCGCTCTGGATATCATACGGATTGGCACCATATTCAGAGAGGGCCTGCAAGGCTTCCTTTTTCGTCTTGAAGGTTCCGATCACGACGCGGTTCTGAGTGGTTTTTTCCTTCTGCTCATCGGTGGTCCATCCGATGGTGACGCGGGCGAGATACGGCTTGCGTCGATTACCGGATAATTTGCTCACACTACCGTATCCATTCGGCAATTTCATACATTTCCACACTCCATTCTTAAAAGGCAGAAATCAGGCTAAATAAAGGCCCCAGAGGCTATCTGAGGCGATCTACTTTCGGGGCATACTTATTCAGGACCGACCATATAGCAATACGGTCGTCCGTGCTTGCATATTGGTAACTGATAACAAGCCTTCGCAATTCCTCTAATATTCCGTCCGGATCTGCAGAAGCGCGGAGCATATCCGCCACACGATCACTTTCCATTTCTTCCTCCGTTTCTTCGCCAGCTCATGAAATCTCCGGAAATCACGCTCTTTTCCCCTGGTGGTACTTCTCTGGAACCGCCATATGGGTTTTCAGGAAGTCTTTGCACATTTGCTGCTTGTCCTCTGGAATACGGTGAATAATATCCAGCCACTCCATATCGGAGGCCGGGAGCGATTCTGCTGTTATCTTACCCATGACCAATTCATCCAGCGATATTCCCATGTATTCGGCCATCTCGCATACAATAGCCAGCGACGGATCCGATCCGTCTTTCCATTTCCCTGTAAGGCCAGTGCTTCTTCCGATTCCCTTCAAAACCACGGTCAAAGATGTTCCGTGATTCTTGCAAGCTGTCTTGAAATTATCGTAATACATAAGTCCTCCAGAAAAAATTCACCTACGGTGAAAAAATGCTTGACACAACTCACCATAGTGAGTTATATTATCACTAGAATCATCAAAAACGAGATGTTTTCGGCTGTGAAAAAAGCAACACATTTTATTATAGCCGAAAATAGCAAAAATGTAAAGCAAAGGAGGGCAGTAATGTGGCAAAACTGAACGAATGGTGCAAAGCGGCCAGGATCGCCATGATTAACAAGGATCTGAGCGTTAAGGACCTATCTGCAGGCACCGGACTGTCTCGGTCGTATTGCGCATCAATCCTGAATGGAAGGGCAAGAAGCGGTCCAGGGATCATGAAGATCAGCGATTTTCTTGGCATCCCCGTATCAGACGAGCCCATCCGATCCTGAGTAAATTGTACCACATGAAGGAGAAATGGAAATGGAATCAAATGGCATGAAGGAAGGAGAAAACATTTACTTTGCCTGCAGGAAAAGGGCGGCAGAAAGTAACGAGAGGCTAAGCAGCCGGGATGTGGCGGCGGATCTTCTCGGAATATCAAGTTCTACGCTGGCAAAGCACGAACTCGGGATCACGAAATGCGTACCGGTTGACACGGTGGTAATGATGGCAGAGCTTTACCGGACGCCGGAGCTTAGAAACTGGTATTGCAAGAATGAGTGTCCGATTGGCAAACCGCTTCCGATGGCCGTGGCGGTAGGTAGCCTGGAGAGGATAGCGCTGAATCTCCTTGACGGGCTGGATGATTCACTAATCGCCAAGTTAAAGAAGGATGTGCTGTCGATCTCCAAGGATGGGAAAGTCGCGGATGATGAATTAGAGACCATGAAACACATTATGGTAATTCTGGACAAGCTCGCAGAGACCATATCCGAAATGAGAATGTATGCGGAGAAAAGATCGGGCGAGGCATAGGAGGAAGCTATGAAAACCGTAGGAAGGAAAGTGGCAGAGAATCTGATCCTGCTTCTGGTGGGAGCCGCCCTGACGGCCGCAGCTACGCGCTACGCGTATGAGTGCAGAGGATATCGGGCAATCGGCGGGGAAGCGCTTATCATTCCGGTTCTGTTCGTTGGCAGAGAGCTGATTTCCGGAATGTCAGTATTCATTAAGGATTTTTTGGAGGGATAAGAAATGTGCGCATTATGCAGACAGACGCCTTGCGATCCGAGATGCCCGAACGCTGAGGAACCGAAGCCGGCGAAGATATGTACTCAATGCGGAGATGGGATTCCATCGGGCGAGTGGTACTACGAATCACCGCAAGGGCCGATATGTTATGGGTGTATCGACGATATGAGCGCTCAGGAGATCCTGACAATCCTGGGTGAAGGAATGAAAATAGCGTAAAGGAGGGAAGGCTATGGCACAATTAACAAACGAGCAGTATTTGGAGCGGATCCAGACCGGGCTCATAAAGGAGCTGACAAAAAACAAAGGCGCCCTGCCGCCCGGGTTCAACCAGGAACGCTTCACCCTGAATTGCATCGCGGTTATCCGGGATATGATGATGGACAGGAAGAAGCGCGAGAAGCTGGCCGAAGTGAAGATGGAGACCATCCCGATCTGCCTGGCAGAGGGAGCGTATCTTGGTCTGGATTTCTTCAACGGCGAGTGCTACGCGGTCCCGTATGGCGGGATAATGCAGTTCCAGACAGACTACAAAGGAGAGATCAAGCTGTGCAAGAGATACAGCAGCAATCCGATCAAAGACATATTCGCCAAAGTGGTCCGCGAGGGAGATTTCTTCGAGGAAATCATTGACGAGGGAAAGCAGAACATCCGGTTCAAACCGGTACCGTTCTCTGACCATGAGATGATCGGCGCATTTGCTATCGTGGTCTATAAGGACGGGTCCATGGTTTACGACACCATGAGCAAGCAGGACATCGAGAACACGCGGCAGAATTATTCCAAGTCCAAGGACAGCCCGGCGTGGAGAAATTCACCTGGAGAGATGTATAAGAAAACGGTTCTCCGCCGACTGTGCAAGCTGGTGGATCTGGACTTTGATAATATCGAACAGCGCCGGGCGTATGAGGACGGAGGCGATTCTGAATTTGTCGATATGCTTCCGGATTCTGACCAGGAGGACAAGGTAACCAATGTGTTTGATGCTGGTCAGGCACAGAAAGCGCTTCCGGAACCGAAAGAAACGATTTCCGGGATCACGGGCCAGCGGAGGAAGCAGAAGGCTGAACCGGTAAAAGAGGAGGCTCCGGATCAGGGAGCATATGCGAAGGAATACGCGGAGTTTGAGGAAGGTTACTCCGATTTCGATATTCCGGATGAGGTGGACGAAGGTCTGCCGTTCAGATAAAAAGGAGGGTCAATTCATGGAAAACATGAGTGTAGTAATGAAGCAGGTTCCTGGCGTTATCGAATGGAATTACGAGGATATTAAAAGTTTTTTGGAGGAACGCCTTGCCGTGTATGAAAATACCATTTATACGGATGAGACGATCAAGACAGCGAAGGCTGATATCGCAAACCTCCGGAAGCTGTCAGCGGCTATCGAAGGACGGAGAAAAGAGGTCCGTGAGGAATACCTGGCTCCGTATAAACTGATAGAGACACAGGCAAAGGAGCTTGTGGCACTGATAAACAAGCCGATTGTGGCAATCAACAAGCAGGTGGAGGATTACGAGACCAGGCGGAAGGAAAAGGTCTGGCAGGAAATTCGCGCATACTGGGATAGCAAGGTGACGGCTCTGCCGGAAGAAATCCGGATCCCGGCATGGAATCATCTTTATGATATCAGGTGGGTGAATGCCACAGCCACAAAAAAGAGCTGGAAGGATGCTATTGACAGCGGCATCCAGAAGATCCTGTCGGAGGTCGATACGATCCGCTCCAGCGGCGGAGACTTCCAGGAGGATATGATGAGGGCATACCGCGACAGGCTTTCCCTGGAGGATGCGTTCCGGAAGAAGAACGACATGGAAGCCAATCAGCGCCGGATCCTGGAAATAGAGCAGAGGAAGAAGGAAGCTGAGGAAAGGCAGAGACGTGAAGCGGAAGCGGCCCGCCAGGAGGCCGAGGCATCACCGGCGTGTTGCCAGCCAGGGAAACCGGCAGATGTCTGGACCGGACTGGATCAGGAACCGGAAGCAGAAAAAAAGGACCAGAATCCGGTAAAAAGTGACCAGAATCAGGCGGAAAATGCTCACGAGCAGAAGAAAATGGATCGTCCGGAGGCGATGGTGGTCACCCTGTCGATCACGGGGACGCCGGATCAGATCGCACGGATCAAGGGCTATATCAGCTTCACCGGCGCTTCCTATACGGAGGTGCAATAGTGAAACTGAACCCGGATAACTACTACACTGAGGCTGCCAATTATGAATATATGTCCGTGTCGCAGTACAAGGACTTTGCCGGGAGCTATGGAAGGAGAGGCTGTGAAGCAAGGGCTATGGCGAATCTCCGCGGTGAGTGGTCTGAGGCACCGAGCCTTGCGATGATGGTGGGCTCCTACGTGGACGCGTATTTCGAGAGCGGGACATCGTTCGGGACATTCCAGACATCGCACCCGGATATGTTCCGGCAGGACGGAGGGCTGAGGGCCCCATACGAGAGGGCGAATGAGATTATCCGCAGGATAGAGAGGGACGATTTCATGATGCAATGCCTTTCCGGGGAGAAGCAGGTTATAATGACCGGCGAAGTGTTTGGGATTCCCTGGAAGATCAAGATGGATAGTTATCATCCGGGAAAGGTGATCGTTGATCTGAAGGTCGTGGAATCCATCCGCAAGCTGAAATGGGTTAAAGATATCGGGTATCTGGATTTCATTAGGTACTGGGGTTATGACGTTCAGGGGGCGATATATCAAGAGGTTGTTTACCAGAACACCGGAAAGAAGCTCCCGTTCTACATAGCGGCAGCTACGAAAGAGCCGGTACCAGAGATTCAGGTCATCCACGTCCAGGACATCTTTTTAAGACAGGCTATGGCGTCTGTCGCTTACAACATAAACCGGGTAAAAGAAGTGAAGTCCGGGAAGGAACCTCCGGGGAGATGCGAGATATGCGGGTATTGTCTTGACACAAGGGTTTTGCATTGTCCGGTAGGCTTGCTGGACATCACATCGGAAGTGTAAGGGAAGGTGATCTGAATGGCGTGGATAAGCGTGGACCAAAGACTGATCGGAAAGAAGCTGAGAAACCTGCATAAGACCCTGGGTTGCTCCAGAAATGAGGCAATCGGCATATTGATAGGGCTGTGGCTGTGGGGGCTGGATAATGCAGAATCAGATGGACTTTTGACCAGCGCGGACCGAGAAGATGTTATGGGGGTAATAGAAAACGGCATGAGCGAGGATCTGGATGCAGGCACAGTTCTCGATTCATTGATTGCAACCGGTTGGATCGACCGGGACGATGCCGGAATGCGCATCCATGATTGGGGCGAATGGAGGACTTACTATAACAGGTTCATGCAAGATAAGAAAAGCCGCGCCGAACGGAACCAGAGATATCGTGAAAAAAGAGTACGAAGCAACGAGACGGAAAACGTCTCAAAAGACGTCTCGCAAGACGTCACAAAAGACGTCTTTGCTGAGCCGGAGGGGAAGGAGGAAGATCCGAAGCCGAAGAAGCAGAGCCAGAAGAAATCCCAGATCGAGAAATACGGTCCGGAGTTTGAGGAATTTTGGTCTGCTTATCCCAGGCACGATGATAAGGCCGAGGCGTTTAATAAGTTCGGAGCCAGGATAAACAACGGCTTTAAGGCGGAGGATCTGATCCGGGCCGCCAGGGCGTATGCAGACAGGTGCAGGAGGGAACACACGGAAACCAGATACATAAAGCAGGCAAAGACGTTTCTTGGGCCGAACCTGGCGTTTCAGGATTACCTCCGAGAGCAAAGGGAACCGCTCCCGGTACAGACCGGGACTGGCTCAAATCCATTCAGAAGGAGTTAGCGTATGGAAGCACAGAGACCGGCAGATGTGATCCGTGGAATGGCAGGGGCAGCTGAGTTCCCGGACAGCGTGATGGAAGAAGGCGACTACCGCGGAGAGGGTGGGCTGATCTATTGCGGGAAGTGCGGAATGCGGAAGCAGAAGATCATTCTGGTTCCGGAGATTCTGGCGGGAGGACCCGGAAAGACCGTTGTGGTCCCGGTTGCCTGCCGGTGCCAGGAGGAAGTCTGGAAGAAGCGCAAGGAGCGGCAGGAGTTCGAGGAAAAGATGCTCCAGATACGCAGAATGAAGGACGCCTCGCTGATGGATAGCAAGTACAGAGACGCGACCTTCGAGGCTTACCAGATCACCGGAACGAATCAGAAGGTGAAGAAGGTGGCCGAGAATTACGCCGAGAAATTTGCTGAGATGTACGAGCAGAACCAGGGACTTCTCTTTTATGGACCGGTCGGCGCCGGAAAGAGCTATACAGCCGCCTGCATAGCGAATCGGCTTCTGGAAAGACAGACGCCTGTTATTATGACCTCTTTTGTCAAGATCATGCGGAATATCGCTGGAAGGGATGAGGGCGAGTATCTGGAAATGCTCAACAGTGCGAAGCTGTTAATCCTGGATGACTTAGGCGCGGAGCGTACAACGGAGTACGCGATTGAGAAGGTTTACAACATCGTAGACAGCAGATCGAGGGCATCAAAGCCCATGATTCTGACCACGAATCTGGAGTTGTCAGAAATGATGGATTGCCAGGATATCCGGTACAAGAGAATCTATGACCGTATTCTGGAGACGTGCTACCCGGTCTATGTCGAAGGAAAATCATTCCGGTGGATCGCTGCAGAGGAACGATTTGACCGGATGCAGAAGATTTTGGAGGGCTGACATGGGAAAGGTGAGTGAGAATATCAGGCAGGCCAGGGAAGCGGCGGGCCTGTCTCGGAAGGAACTCGGAGGAAAGATCGGACGGAGTGAAAGCACCGTCCGGGGATACGAGAACGGCGAGACGATCACGGTGGACGTGCTGGAGAAGATCGCCGGGGCGGTCGGCATTACGGCTGACCGCCTCCTGACCGGGGCAAAGCAGGAGAAGGAGAAGAAGAAAGATCCGGGAATGAAGCTGCTGATATTCCAGCAGCAGGACCGCCTGGACGTGGCATCGATCCTGCTGAAAAACGGGTACACCGTGAGCCGGGGCAAGGAGAAGCGGACGGAAACCGGGAAGATTCTGGATTATTTCCTGATTGTGAGACGGGACAGCCAGAACGCTGACACGAGCAGAGGACCGGCCGATGGACGTTAGATTCGTGATTCCGGGGGAGCCGAAGGGAAAGGGACGTCCGAGGTTTATTCCAAAGACCGGACGGGCCATCACGCCGAAGGACACGGAGATTTACGAGAATCTGGTAAAAATGGAATATGGTTCGCAGACTAAGGGCTTCCGCTTCCCGGACGGCTCCATGCTGGACATGAGGATCCAGGCATTCTATTCGGTCCCGAAGTCTGCGAGCAAGAAAAAGAGGGCGGCTATGCTAAACGGCATGGCCCGTCCGATTAAGAAGCCGGATATGGATAACGTGGTTAAGATCATAGCAGACAGCCTGAACGGAATCGCATACCATGACGATACGCAGATTGTAGATTGCCAGATCCGGAAGTTCTACTCAGAGACACCGCGGGTGGTGGTGACGATCAAAGAAACCGGCCCGGAGCCGGAAAAGGAGGAAATCCATGGAAGATTATAAGACGTTATGTATGCAGGATGATACCTTTGAATCTGCAAGGCAGTCGTTCGATACGGTTCTGCAGAGGCTTCTCAAGAACATGAGCGACAGCAATTCGACGGAAGGGACAATCACCCTGAAAATCGACGT
>CANRHU010000093.1 GCA_947630485.1 uncultured Lachnospiraceae bacterium | reverse complement strand
GCTTTCCGTCTGCTGATGCCGAGAATCTCTCTGACCTCGTCTACGGAATAAGTCCTCTTTCCAGGGTTGATAGCGGTTTCATGTCCGATTGCAAAGACCTCCTTTCTTTTGTCACCAACCGAAGGTTGATGACCTGCGCGCACATCAGTGCGCTTCCTTTTTCTACCGCAATCGGATTGGATCGGGTGCATCAATGTCGTTTCATACAACACGACTTTATTATAACTGGCCCATATCCCCGAAGCAATCTTGCGGCAGATTAAAATGGATAGGGTAAAAAAGGACAGCCATACCAGTCAGATCAGGCCCGACAAACAAAAGCGGATTGTTTTTGGCATGGCTGTCCTGTGGTTTTGTTACGATTTGCCAGAGACTTCAGACGGGCGGCGGCATACCGGCCCTCATGGGAATCTCACCCCGTCCCATACTTGTGGGTGCGCCGTACTCATTGGGTGTGACGGTTTTATCTCGTTCGTCCTGTCCTCTGACCACAGGATGTCATGGCGCTGCCTGCCGCTGGGCTTGTCCTTCCGGCTCCAATGCAGAAAGTATCTGAAGCTCTTTTTATTCAGTTTTCAAAGATCCCGAACATTGAGGAAACAAGGTTCCTTCATAAACCGTGAGATTTTTGAGATAGAAATTCGATAATACTTGAACAATAGATTTTCCTCAGCCTTTTTCTTTCTGCTGTTTATATATTTCCTCCCCAATTTCCCAATAAAGATTTATCGTTTCAGAATTAACCATCTGCAATACACGATATTGTTTTTACTGGATCATTTGTTTTAGATAATATACGAGAGGTTCATATCCTGTAATTTCATTCTTTCCCATGCGCACCTCCATTTCTCGCGCCAGCAGTGCGAGATCTTCAAAACCTTTAGCTGTCTTGACGTTGTTATCATTAGAGAAGCACCTCCAGATATTGCCGAAGCATTTTTTCTACATGGAATAGGGCGGCATACTGCATGAGCGTCCGCAGATTTTTGTCTTTTCTCTGGGCGTATTGTTTTAGTGCATCTTGAAATACCTGAATTTCTATACGGCTCCGGCTGCGGAGAAGATCGCAGACAGTCCGCTCCATATCATAAACAGGTACAGTATGGCCGAAAGGAGTTTTAGTATCGGTCAGGCCGATCTTATGCAATTTTTTTTAAACTGTATAGACCTGAATATTATCTTCCTGAAGCCGTGACGGATTGTAACCCGTCTTGACGGTGATGGAATACCGGAACGGCTCCCGATCAGTCAGATTGTGGAAGAACAAGGCTGTTTCATGGGAGAATATGGCCTGCCCGCAAGGCAAATGAAGAAGATAAAAGGCATCCGTCCAGGCATCCGGCGCGACATAAACGCCGTGCGCCGCCTGCTGCAATCCCTTTTCCTTTGTATAAGCATAAAAGACAGGTTTACTAATTCCGGCTTCTAATACTTGAGAGGTCTGGACTGTGCCATCGTTTTTTTCTACAAGTTGATCGAGCTGTTCAAATCGTTTCATTTTGTTCATTCCTTTCATGCTAATGTTATATTCGAGATTAGCACAAAAGTAAATATCAGAATCAAAATTTCCTTTTTTGCCTGCCATCTGCCGCGTAAACACTGCCAGAAGCACCATGAACACCGCCAGAACCGCATAGCTGTAATAAAGTACATTTTTTGCGAGGACGCGCACGGTGTCAAAGATCATATACAGCAGTGTGGGAAGATCCGTACCAAGGGCCAGTTTAAGTGACATTCCGTTCCGCCAGGAATTTCGAGTGGACATATGCGTTGTCAAGGATCTGGCCGAAATACAGTTCGTCTTCGCTGACGAAATGTTTGCCGCACGCTGCGCAGTTGACTCTATAAAAACTGATAAACACATCGCAGGGCTCTTTCCGGTCTGCTATCACAAGGTATTGTTTTTGAGTATTTGCGATGAGCCGTCCCTCTCGGATATAATCATTTTTTGATCTCCTGCGGCGTATTTAAGCACTGCCAGGTAGTCAGGATCTTCCAGAATGCTGTCATAGCGCATTCGATTGACGGTGGGAAGTGTCTTATCAGTCAGTTCGTCGAACTGGTAAAGAACACCGTCGCCGTTTCACTGCTTTCAGAGAGCCTGGTTTGCTTTCTGCTCTCCAAAGATTCCCGCTTCACGATTTTGTTTTATTAACACAAAAAGAGATTCCCGCAATAAAATTGAGTTTAGCAATCGGGAAACAACGATTGTCATTTCATCAGTTCATCCGCCAGCCGCAGGATCTCCGGCGCCAGCTTCGATCTTCTGCGTTTGACCATGCGGGCGTAGATCGGATAGGCGGCGATTACGCCGGTAATGCCGATAATTCCGATTACAATACCGGGGATGAAATATTGCTCCCAGCCGGGAAGCGTCGTGCAACACATTCCCACGCCGAGAACGACGGCGCCGAAAATGCCCAGAAATATTGTTCCGATAACTTTGCCGTTAAGTACAATCGCCGGCTTCCCGTCCATTTTTCGGCGGACAGGCACCATGGCCAGCAGCACCGCCGCGCTGACGATGCCGATTACCACACCCTGCGACATAGCGCCCCATTCCGGGAGCAGGACCATACACATATCGAGGGCAAAGAGAATGTCGCCGATCACGATCATGATAAGGGTCACAAAGTCTTTCTTCTTCATAGTGATAGCCTCCGAATCATTTTGTTCAGGTGATCTCTCATCTGTCAGCGGTATTATTGTAGAATATGAATATTTGCGAAGTTTTTGAGTTTTGTTTGGAAAATGTTAATACTTGACATACAGTCGGAGGCTATGGTATATTGCGGTTAGCGGATGCTAACGAATGGTTTTTGCTGCTTCCTAAAGCGGCTTTTATTTCCATGCGAGCAAGGCACCAGTGACGCGCCGTGCTTGTATTTCTATGCAAACGGAGCGCCAGTGACGATCCGTTTGTATTAAGCTGCTAGGTTAGCAAAAGCTAACAACTGGTCAGACAGTGCCTTTTTGGCAGAAAGAAGGATGAGATCATGAAAACAAACGCGGAGCGTGCATGGGAATGGCTGACTTTAACGCCGGCCGCTGAGTTTACATTGGAGAGGGACGGCTTTATCGGAGCTATGTATCGGCCGGAGCGGGACGAGTACCCAGGAAAGGCGGTCGTCATGTTCGGCGGCAGCGACGGCATTTATCCGCTTACCAGACTCGTCGCCGAAGAATATGTGAAGCGGGGCATGACAATCCTGGCGCTGGCTTACTGGAACGAACCGGGGCTGCCGGATAGCTTTGAAAAAGTCCCGGTGGAGTCAGTGGAAAAAGCCGCGTTGTGGCTGCGCGGGCAGGGCTTTGTGAAGAAAAAAGGCATCCAACAACTGGAGTGTTCCGCTTTTAGTCGGCGTGGAAAAGATCTGCCTTGGGCAAGACTGAAGGTTTCCAAGTCCGCTATTCTCCGGGACAGCCTGCGGGAGCGGAGCGTTTGCCTGCGCTCCTGCTATGAGGACGCAGTGCGGAGCGCACCGGAGGAGGCGCAGATCAAGGTGGAAAATATCAGCGGCCCGGTGCTGCTGTTCTACCCAGAGTATGATGCCATGTGGCCCTCTGAGCTGTCGGCAGAGAAAATCAGGGCGCGCCTGAAAGAGAAGAACTTTTCCCACCCTTGCAAGTGTGTCAGCTACAAATACGCCAGTCATATGCTGATCCCGCTGAAGTCCCGATCCACGGTCATGTTTCGGGTAGAGAGGAAATACCCGGAACAGTGCTGGGAGAGCGACATGGACGCCCTTGAAAAGACACTGGCGTTCTGGAAAGAGGTCTGGTGAGATGAACTGGACGAGGGTCGTACTGGACGGACTTGCTATGTGTGTGGTGTTCAATGTATCCACGGCTCTGCTGTGGACGCTTGAGCCGGGCGCTTTTTCCCAGATGATGCCAAATGAAAAAAACAGAGAGTTGTGTGGTTTTACAAGGCAGCAGGCAAGAACTACTTTGGATAAAATGCAGACCGAAAGGATATTGCGATTGGAAGGAAAAGAACGTGCAGCTAGATATTATGAAAATAAATGCGTTTTTTTGAGTGGAAACGCACTTAAAATTACCCAAAACCATATCGATTTTCGGCACATAGGCTAAACAGGAACAATAACTTCATAACAGGGAGCAGGAAATCATATAACGTATGGAAATCTGACGGAAGGGTGTTCGAGCGGGGAACGCCGGACACCCTTCTGAAGCAGGGCGGTTTTTATAGCCGCAAGGTGGAACTGCAGACAAAAGGCGGCGCCTTAATATCTCACGCCTCTTCCAGCAGCGCCAGAATATCCGGAAACGCCTGCAGGCTTCGCGGAAGGATGCCGTTCATGCAGGCGATGGCGATGCCGTAGTTGACGATGGGGACGCCGGCCTGGACGGCGCGGCCGATGCGGTGCTTCATTTCCTTCTCATTCAGCATACAACCGCCGCAGTGAACCACCAGCGCGTAGGAGGAGAGATCCTCCGGGAATTCGGTGCCGGAAGTAAAGGTATAGGCCGGTTTCGCGCCGCTGTACGCTTCGATCCAGTGGGGCAGCTTGACAGTCCCGATGTCGTTGCACTGGCGGTGGTGGGTACAGCCCTCGCTGATGAGGACCTTGTCGCCGTTCCTTAAGCGGGCCAGCTGGGCGGCGCCTTCGACCAGCCGCGGCAGACTGCCCTTGTAGCGGGCGAACAGAATAGAAAATGAAGTAAGGAGTATATCATCTGGCGTGTCCGCGGCCACCTTCCTGAATGCCTGGGAGTCGGTGACGACCAGCTTCGGTTTCCGGGCGAGATTCGCCAGCGTTTGCTTCAATTCTTCGGGCTGGCAGGTGATGAAGGTGCAGTGGATGTCCAGAATCTCCCGCATAGTCTGCTGCTGGGGCAGGATCAGACGGCCTTTGGGCGCGGCTTCGTCCACCGGAATCACCAGGACGACGATGTCGCCGGGGTTCAGGAGATCGGCCAGAATATATTTGTCTTTTGCCGTGGCCGGTGCGAAGGCGCCGATCTTTTCTTTCAGCTCGTGAATACCCTCGCGGGTGGCGGCGCTGACGAGAAGTTCGTTGTCTTTGAGCGCCGGTTTCCACTCGATCAGGTCTGCCTTATTGTAAACGACCAGATACGGGAGCTTCTTTTCCTCAAACAGAGCGATCAGCTCTCCGTCCGCCCCGGTGAGGCCCCGTGTGGAATCGATTACCAGAATGGCGATATCCGTCTGTGCCAGGACCTGCCGGGTCTTCCTGACGCGCTGAGCCCCCAGCTCTCCTTCGTCGTCCAGACCGGGCGTGTCGATGATCACGACCGGACCCAGGGGAAGCAGTTCCATGGCCTTCTTCACCGGATCGGTGGTGGTGCCTTTGATATCAGAAACGACGGCCAGATCCTGGCCGGTGACCGCGTTGACCAGGCTGGATTTGCCGGCGTTGCGGACGCCGAAAAAGCCGATGTGCAGGCGCTCGGCGGATACGGTTTCGTTTAGTCCCATTTTTCCACCTCTTTCTTACAGAATATTTTAATAGAAATCTTGCCGGAAAGCTCCGGCAGCGTGCGGATGCCTAGAACCGGAAATCACGCCGGTTTGAGTTCCGGATATTTCGGATATCCTCTGTTGCGATCCGGCGAACCTTCTCGTTCGGGATCTTCGCAAGCTCTTTTTCTACCATCGCGTAACCGACCTTTTTCGTCTCCTCCGACGCATAGTCCTCCAGATATTCAGACAGCGTCAGCAGGGCGTTGGGGTGGCAGCAGTTCAGGATCTGACCGCTCTTGCACAGACTCATGAAGCGGTCGCCGGTCCGGCCCTCCCGGTAGCAGGCGGTGCAGAAAGACGGAATGTGACCCATTTCCATCAGCCAGCGCACGACTTCATCCAGGGAGCGCTGGTCGGAAACGTCGAACTGCTCCGTATCGTGGGGGCGTTCTTCCTCAGCATAGCCGCCGACAGAGGTGCGGGAACCGCCGCTGACCTGGGAGATGCCCAGCCGCAGCAGCTTCGCGCGGACGGCTTCCGTCTCGCGGGTGGAAATGATCATGCCGGTGTAAGGCACAGCCAGACGGATGCAGGCCGTGATCTTCGCAAATGTCTCGTCGTCGATACCGTTGTCGAAATCATCCGGATTGATATCGTCGGCACGTTTCAGGCGCGGCACACTGATGGTGTGGGGGCCGACGCCGTGGACGGCTTCCAGATGCTCCGCGTGCATGATCAGACCGGCGAATTCGTATTTGTACAGTTCAAGCCCGAACAGGACGCCCAGCCCTACGTCGTCGATGCCGCCCTCCATGGCGCGGTCCATAGCTTCGGTGTGATAGTCATAGTCGTGCTTTGGACCGGTGGGATGCAGTTGCAGATAGCTTTCCTTGTGGTAGGTCTCCTGGAACAGAATGTAGGTGCCGATGCCGGCCTCCTTCAGCTTCCGGTAGTTTTCCACCGTGGTGGCGGCGATGTTTACATTGACGCGGCGGATGTCGCCGTTTTTGTGGTGAACGCTGTAAATGGTCTTGATGCATTCCAGAATGTACTCGATCGGGTTATTGACGGGATCCTCGCCGGCTTCGATAGCCAGGCGCTTGTGCCCCATGTCCTGCAGCGCGATGACCTCGGCCTTCACTTCCTCCTGGGTCAGTTTCTTGCGCGGGATATGTTTATTCTTCATATGATACGGACAGTAGAGACAGCCGTTAACGCAGTAATTTGACAGATATAATGGCGCGAAAATGACGATGCGGTTGCCGTAGAAGGCCATCTTGATTTCCTCGGCGATCTTGTACATTTCCTCGATCTTCTCCGGGATCTCGCAGGCCAGAAGAACAGACGCCTCCCGATGGGTCAGGCCGGCGCAGACATGGCCGTTGGCCGTCTTCTTTGGCCGGGCCTTTTCAAGGATCCGGTCGATGAGTTCTGCGTTGTTCTTGTTCGCTTCGGCATAGGCCAGAGTTTCCCGGATCTCTTCGTCATTGATAAATTCTTCTGCTTTCAGGGATTTCGGATCATAAATAGCCATAGTGTGTTAGTCTCCTTTGATGTCGTTTTTGCAATGATCAATGTCTGTAAATTTTGGGCTGCCTGAGGGATAATCTGCCGTTTCAGGGGCGTTGTCGTGTGTCCCTGCGGATGTCTCCGCGGGCCGTCACGACCTCGTACCCGATAGCCCGCATACGGCGCTCCAGATCCGCCCTGCACTGGGCGGATTCCTCGCCGGTGCAGATTTTGTTGTTGTACAGCTCGTATTTCTTTCGGACCGAGACCGGCGACAGGTTGGGCATGATCACGTTAGCGCCGGAAAGAATGCCCATTTCCCGACCTGTCGGGTGGATGGTGCCAAGGGCTGTTGTGGACGGCAGCAGGACAGGCGGGCGGATCAGCCGGATGATGGACAGAAGATAGCAGGTCAGTTCCACCGTGCCGGCAGGAAAACCGCCGAAGGGCGTGTCCCTGTGGGGGATGAATGGCCCAATTCCACACATATCCGGGCGGAAATTTTCGATGAATTTTAAGTCTTTTGCCAGTTCGGCAGGCGTCTGATACGGTGATCCTACCATAAATCCGCAGCCCACCTGATAACCGGTCTCCCGCAGATCGCGCAGGCATCGCATCCGGTTATCGTAGGACATCTGTACCGGATGGAGCTTCTCATAGTGGGCCTTGTCCGCGGTCTCATGGCGGAGAAGATAGCGGTCCGCGCCCGCGTCGCGCAGCAGCTTGTAACTCTCACGGCTTCGCTCGCCCATGGAGAGCGTCACCGCGCAGTCAGGATGCCGCTCTTTGATTCGCCTGACGATTCCGCAGAGGACAGTATCATTGAAATAACCGTCTTCGCCGCCCTGCAGCACGAAAGTGCGGAAGCCCAGAGCATAGCCTTCATTGGCGCAGGACAGAATCTCCTCCGGCGTCAGCCGGTAGCGGCTGCAGTTGGAATTGCTCTTCCGGATGCCGCAGTAGAGGCAGTCGTTCCGGCAGATATTGGATATCTCGATCAGGCCGCGGATGTAGACGGTATTGCCGTAGATACTTTTGCGGACCGCGGCGGCGCGCTCCGACAGAAGCCGGGCGGCTTCCGGGGTGCGGTTGGCGATCAGAAATTCGTATTCCGCGAGGGATAGGCTGTGGTCGGCGCAGAGTTTATCGATCAGTGGGCTCAGATTCCGGCGGCCAATCACTGCGCCGCCCATTTCCGGCTGGTTAGATGCCCTGTCCGGGCTTGCCGCCGCGGCATTGCCCGTTTCCTGCCGTTTATCCGCCTCTGCCGCTCCGTCTGCCGCCCTATCACTCCTCATCTTTCACCTCAGAAAACGCGGTTTTCACGCTGATGCCGTCCAGGTTGCCAAGCTTTCCGGCCAGCGCGGAGATCGTGTCCTGGGGCGCGTCAATGGCGATACTGATGATATTGATGTTCCGCTGCCGGTAGGGAATGCCCATACGGCCGATGATGTACTCGCCGTAATCATGCAGAATGTGGTTCAGCCTTTCCACCGTATCACCGCTCTTGACGATAATGCTCATGACTGCGACTCGTGTCTTCATGACAGGTTCCTCCTTATTGTGATAGTTTGCCGCTTTCGGGTAACAAAAAAGCCGTACCCGAACCGGTACGGCTGAAAAATCAGAATAACATGAACAAAAAAGCGCAGGACAGACCCCTTGCCGTTTCCATTCCATGACTGTGCCGTACCTTTCACGCAGACACAGCGTCTTTGTGTCAGGCAACGGCGTTATTATACATCATTTTGTCTGTAAAAGCAACTCCTGTTTGGGTGGGAACAGGGTTGTTTCATGAAACTCGGGCACAAAAGAGGGGAAAATTTTCCAGGCCCGGTACAGTTTTCCACTCCAGAATT
>CANRHU010000092.1 GCA_947630485.1 uncultured Lachnospiraceae bacterium | reverse complement strand
GTAGATTCCGGCCGTTCGGACCGGGCAGATGATCTGATTATTCCGTTTAAGAACCTGATTAACGATTCTTATTGCCGGGATCTCTCACTAAAGTTGAGAGGTCAGTTTCGCGTGCAGAGAAAAAAGGGAGAATATATCGGACCCTATGTGTTTTTTGGATATGTAAAGTCAGAGGCGGATAAGCATAAACTGGAAATCGATCCGTTTGCAGCCGATGTTGTACGTGAAATTTTCCAGATGAAACTAAAGGGGAACAGTCAGCAGCAGATCGCTGATGATTTGAACGGTAAGGGAATACCGGCGCCGGCAGAATATAAAAAGCTTTGCGGCCTGAAGTATCAAAGCGGTTTTCAGCAGAGGGCGGAGAGCAGATGGACAGCGGTCGCCATTACCAGAATTTTGACAAATCGTATCTATACAGGATGCCTTGAACAGGGAAAAAGAGGTACACCGAATTACAAAGTAAAGAAAATGGTGGAAAAGCCGAAGGATGAATGGGTCGTTGTGGAACATAATCATGAACCGATTATAGATGATAAGGTTTTTACTGCTGTTCAGAGGATACTGAAAAGGGATACGAGGATATCAAAAGACGGAGTTGTCCGTCCTCTGTCCGGTTATTTATACTGCGGGGACTGCAAAAACCAGATGGTATATCGGTCGGTAAAACGCAATGGAGTGATTCACGGATATTATGTATGCGGCGCCAACCGTACCGGCCGTGGCTGCAGCAGCCATAGTTTTTCGGCGGAAAAGCTGGAGGAAGCCGTTTTGCGGGCGATTAATGCTTGGATAAAACTGGTTACGGATGTAAGAAAGGATTCTCAGAAATTGGGAGATGAGAGGCTCAGGTTTTATCGGGCGCGGCGGTACGACGATTTGATAGAGGCAAAAAGAAGGGAGATCGATGATAATAAAGATTACCGGATGAAGCTCTATGAATCTTTTGTAGATGAGATCATCACGCGTGAGGAGTATGTGAATCTTCGCCAACATTACACGCGGAAAATCGAGGAGTGCCAGAAAGAATTGAAACAGCTGGAGGAAGAACTGAGGAAAATCAATGACGGTCTGTTTACGTCCTGCTCCTGGATGGATCATTTCCTGCGGTATGGGCAGGCAGAAAGCTTAAACCGTGAACTGGTGATGCTTGCAGTCGACCAGATATTCATATATGAAGACAAGCGGTTTGAGATTGTCTTTAATTTTAAGGATGAACTGGAGGAAATCCGGAAGTATCTGGATTATGAATCGAAGGAGGCGGGGTGATCGCATGGCACGGCGGAGCAGAAGGGAAACGGCAGTCGGTCCGAGGCTGCCGGAGGACGAATGGTTATGTGGATTGTATCAGCGGCTGTCTGATGAGGATCGGAGTGATCTGGAAGAGAATTCGATAGAGAATCAACGAAAGATCTGCATGGATTATCTCAGCCGGAATCAGGAAATCCGGTTGGTTTCTGTTTATACCGATAATGGCTTTACAGGGACGAATTATTCGCGCGGCGGATTTCGTCAGATGATGGAAGACATTGAATCTGGGAAGATCAACTGCGTGATTGTAAAAGATTTATCCAGACTGGGGAGGGAATATATTGAGACAAGTGAATTGGTCGAGCGTGTCTTTCCGCAGAAAGGAGTGCGATTTATCGCTGTCAATAATCAATATGACAGCATGAAGGACACGCCGGTCAATCTGGCAATATCGATCCCGGTGGCGAACATAGTCAATGATTATTACGCAAAGGATACTTCCCAAAAGATCAGGAGCGCAATTCAGACAAAAATGTCTGCTGGTGAGTTTATGGCATCTTCAGGCAGCATTCCGTATGGGTACATAAGAGGGCAGGAGACATACGAAGTCGATGAGGAAGTACGCGGGAATGTTGTCAGGATTTATCAGCTGCGGGCGCAGGGAAAGCCTTATGTACAGATTGCCAGAATCATGAATGAAGAAGGAATCCCATCTCCGGGAAGGCTCCGTTATATGCGTGGAATGACGATGGACGGGCGGTTTGAAACTGCAGTCTGGGATCGGAAGACAATTCGGTCTATGGTTCATAACGAAGTGTATTTGGGGCATCGCGTACATGGAAAGATTAAACGCGAAAAAATGGGGTCGCCGAAAAGACAAACAGATCCTTCTGCATGGCAGTACATCCGAAATGCCCATGAGCCGATCATTTCACAGGAATTATTTGATGAGGTACAAAAGTATAACCAGGAACAGGCGGATCGCCGTTCGGAGTTTAAGCCGCGGGCGAAAGCGGCGGATGATAGCAGGCAATTTCTGAGAGGAAAAATAGTCTGTGGGGATTGCGGAGCCAGAATGGCCGGTATGAAACGCATCCAGCGGGAAGGCAGCAGGCGCGAAAATTCTATTTATTATCAGTGCAGCAGCTATTTGAACAAAATCCGGAAGGGGAACTGCAGCAATCATTATATTCCGGAGAAAACTGTTATATCAGAAATCCGGAAGGTTCTGCTTCTGCATACTTCAGTGACGGTCGATGATCAGAAACTGGGTTCCATACTTAAGGAAGGCTGTTCGTCGGGTGCAGAGCTGCGGACGATTCGGAGACAGGCAGAAAAGCAGAATGAGAAAAAGAGCCGGTTGTGGCAGGATTATGCGGATGGACTGCTGAGTAAGGAAGAATACGTATCTGCGAAGAAAAGAACGGATCGGGCAATTCAGGAGTTGGAAGAGAAGGAGCATGATTTAGAAAAAGAGGAGGCAAAGCGAAAAGATATCCGGCTGGCAGCAGAAAAATGGCTGGAGTTTGCGGATAAGGCCTGGATGGAGGATGGGACTTTACCTGAAAGCTTGGACTTTCTTATAAAAGAAATCCGCATTTACCACGACAAACAGATAGAGATTGTCTTAAACTACCGGAATGAATTCCTGAATGTACATGGGGAGGATATCTAAATGAAGACTGACAGAAGAATCAATGCGGCATATTTCAGGCTTTCCCTGGCGGACGGCGATATTGTTTCTGAAAAAGGGAATGGGAAACAGGAGAGCAACAGTATCGCTTCTCAACGCCTTTGTATTCAGGAATATGCGAGGACCCATCTGCAGATGGAAGAACCGCCTGCAGAGTTCATAGACGACGGTTATACGGGTACAAATTTTGAGAGGCCGGGATTTAGGCGGTTGCTCCGGGAAATCATGGCGGGTAATGTGCGCACCCTGCTTATCAAGGATCTCTCCAGACTGGGCAGGAATTATATTGAAGTAGGATATTATCTTGAAAAGTATTTTCCCTTCTATCACGTCCGGGTAATTCTGGTGAACGACGGATATGACAGTGGAGAAGGAAGCGGAGAGATACCCGGGATTGACCTTGTGATAAAGAATTTAATCAATGAATGGTATAGCCGAGATATCTCCAGAAAGATAAAAAGCGTCGTCGATATGAAAAAGTATGACGGCGAATATGTTTATGGTGCGGTTCCGTTTGGGTATGTAAAGGGGAAAGTGAAGAACACGATTGAAATTGATCCGCCTGCGGCAGAAATCGTGAGGAGTATTTTTGAACTGACCTGTGAAGGAAAAACGATCACGCAGATCGCCAGAGAGTTGAATGACAGAAAGATTATCACGCCAAGCGTATATATGGCGCAGATTCGGAAGAACTATAAGATTCGGGAATTCTGGACCTACGAATCCGTGCGGAACATTATGACGAATCGTATTTACACAGGGGACACGGAAATTTTCAAGTCCCATGTCGTACAGGTTGGAAGCGACAGAGTGAAACAGATTCCGGCGCAGGAGAGGCCGGTGATCGAGAATACGCATCCGGCGATCATAAGCAGGGAGATGTATTTTGAAGCCAGGAATGTGGTTAAGCACAAAGGAGAGACAAAAAAGCATGGTAAGGGGGATGTTCTTTCGGGTTATCTGGTATGCGGCTGCTGCGGGAACCGTTTGATCAAGGGAAAGGATGGAAATAAAAAGTTTTACTGCGCCTCGGCCCGGTACGCCGGTGACAAGGAGTGCAGTCAGGTAAAGGCGCCGGCCGATAAAGTGAAAACAGTACTGCTGCATGCGATTCAGATGCAGCTGGATGTTGCGGGTATTTCCGTGACAGAAACGATAAAGGGACAGAAGATGTCACACAGGCAGCAGGAACTGGACCGGGAGATAAAGAGAATATCGGGCAGACTGGAGTCCTGGATGGATGAATCCCTTGCCTTATATGAGGATTATATTACCGGGAAGATTGATAAGATGTTATATATGAAGCAGAAGGAACACTTGCTTACCGATAAGAAGGCGCTGGAGCAGCAAAGAGACGAGTTGGAAGCCCAGAAGGCAAAGAATAATCTGCAGAGGGAAAAGACGGAGATTCGTAATCAGTATCTGAAGAAATTTGGAGCATTCGACACCCTAAACGATGCCCTGATGAAAGAGTTCATTGATCGTGTAACGATTATGCCGGACGGAGAGATGCGGATTAAATGGAATTTCAAAGAAAATAAGCTTTTATCATTGGCAGACTACAATCGGACATAGTTTTTCAGGATCCGACGAAAGCCTGCAAAATCGCGGAAAAATCTGTTGTCCATATATTGACACAATCATGAGCGGCAGCCCGATCATTCAGGACGGAAAACTAATCGGCGCAGTAACTCATGTATTTATACAGGACAGTACAAGAGGTTATGGGATATTTGTTGAAAACATGCTAAAGCATTGAGCCGGGCAGCAGATGAAAGAAGAAGTCCCTTCGGCGAACTTGTTCGCCAGAGGGACTTCTTCTTGAAGATGCTATGGGGCGAAAGCCCACATCCGATGGTGCCTACGGCATCATCGGATGCCGCCTGGCGGAGTCGCGGTTCTCGTCCCGCCCCCAAAATATGCTTGAAAAAGCCCTTTTATTGTCCTTAGCTAAGCAGACTAGATGAAAAACAAGGAGAAATCAAGGAGGAGGAGGCAACATGATCCAGGTCAATATGCTGGAAGCTAAAACAGAGTTATCAAAACTCATAAAAATGCTGGAAACAGAGCAGGAAGAGATCATCTATCTTGCGAGAAACGGCCATGCGGTGGCTCAGATAACATTAGTCCCTCCCCAAAAAGCGGCAGACCGTATCGGTGCAGCTGAAGGAAAATTCAAGGTTCCGGATGAATTTGATGCATGGGACAAAGAAGTGGAAGAAATGTTCGGAGGAGAGATATGAGAATACTGCTTGATACCCATATCCTTTTATGGGCCCTTACGAATGATCCGCATCTGTGTGAGCATGCCAGGGAATTGATCCTTAATGAGAGGAACGAGATCTATTACAGTATCCTGTCGCTGTGGGAAACCGAACTGAAACGCCTGGCGCGTCCCGACGTGATCACGGTAACCGCGAAAGAATTGTCAAAGTATTGCACGAAGGCAGGTTACATGAGGTTGCCGCTTCTGGAACAGCATATTGTTGCGCTGGAAAATCTCAGGCGTAAACCGGATGCGCCGGCTCACAAAGATCCGTTTGACCGGTTGCTGATCTGTCAGGCGTGTACAGAGGGAATGATATTTCTCACCCATGATGCGCCCATTTCCGGTTATGAGGAGCAATGCATTCTAACAGTGTGAGAAAACGGGGATATTTCCATGGCCATGAACATGACGCAGGCGGCCGCGGCCGCGGAGAGCATTCCTGCCATGAATAACAGGTATGTCTGCATCAAAGACCAGATACAGAATATTAATCTGGTGATCGGCTGGATGGTGGCTGCTCTTACTGCTGCGCCCGGAATAATGTATGGCGGTCGGTATCACATGATCGACGACTTCTCAAAGCCGGAGTTTTATATATTCTTTTTTCCGGATAATGCAGGGGAGACAAAAAGTTTAGGAATAGCTGGAGCATTGTCATCTGAATAATATTTTTAATGCTGTTGGTCAACGGATACATCATAGGTTCCAGAGGAGAACTGTCCGTTGGAATGAAGGGTATATATGGAATACAGCGTAATAAGCGGCGCTTTCTGCCACAAAAATAGGCACAACCATTGCTGTGAAGCGGAAAGTTGTCCGGCATGACATATTCCGTGGCGGCTGCGGAATTGAACGATATGGAAAGCTTTACGCCGCCCTGCCGGCGCCGGCGCTCCCTGGCCGAACCTTAAGAAAACCTACTGTTTTGTCACAAAATCTTAAATAGCGTTGGACTCTTCCCTATGGTATGATGTAATAGGAACAGACTATAGGAGGTCTCAGATGAGGAAATTATTTGCCAAAATCTATGCGTTGGCAGTGACGGCTGTTTGTCTCGCCGCGGCTTTGCCGGGGGCGGTTCGCGCGGCCGGTCCGGGCGTCGGTCCCGGTCGTCTGTACGGTCCCGGAAGTACGTCCTCCCAGACCATCGACCTGAACGCGCCGGCGCCGGAGGGGGAGCTTCGCGGCGTCTGGATATCCTATTTGATTTGGGATAAGCTTTCGGCGGACCAGACGACGTTTCAGATGCAGGTTGACGAAATCCTGGATAACTGTAAGGATTGGGGCATGAACGCGGTGTTCGTCCATGTCCGATCGCACAGCGACGCCATGTATCCGTCCGCGGTTTATCCCTGGTCCAAATTTGTCAGCGGCTCTCAGGGACGCAGTCCGGGGTATGATCCGCTGGCGTATTTCGTTCAGGCGGCCCACGCGAGGGGACTTCAGTTTCATGCCTGGTTTAACCCTTATAGGATTACAGGTTACCTGATGAACTGGTCCGAGGTTTCCAGCACGAGTCCTGCCAAAAGATGGGCTTTTGACGGAGATCCGTCCAATGACCGCAATGTGCTGCTCCACGACGGTTCGTACTACTATAATCCGTCCTCGGAAGAGGTTAAGCAGATGGTAGTGAACGGGGTTATGGAGGTTGTGCGAGGTTACGATGTAGACGGGATCCATTTTGACGATTACTTTTATCCGGAGCTGGACGATACGCTGGAGGGACGCTGGTTTGACCTGCCGGAATATCTGGCGAGCGGCAGCAGTTTGCCGGCTGCCCAGTGGAGAAGGGATCAGGTCAGCGATCTGGTGCGCCGGGTCTGGCAGTCCATCAAAGCGGAGAAGCCACAGGTGGTGTTCGGAATCAGTCCGCAGGGCTATGTGGAGCATCTTCGCAGCGATCATAACCTGTTTGTCGATATTGACCGGTGGATGTCAGAACCGGGATATATTGACTATGTGATGCCCCAGCTGTACTGGGGGTTTGAGACGAAGACATCCGATGGGAAGGCCGCCCCCTATGCGTTTGCGGCGAATCTGGATACCTGGCGGGCTCTGAAACGGACAGGGAATGTGAAGCTGTATTTAGGGCTTGCAATGTATCGCGCGGGGACGAATGTGACAGATTATAATGAGACCTCAGAATGGCTCAGGCGCAATGATATTCTGGCGCGTCAGGTGGCGGCAGGAAGGCAGTCGGGGGATGTGAGCGGTTACTGTTTTTACAGCTATGATTCGTTCCTTCAGCCGGAGGCGCTGGGGGAAGTGACGAACCTGCGGCCGCTGTTTTGGAATTAACCGGGTATCCGGAAGCAGAATCCGGAAGCAGAGAAACAGTGGAAATAGATTCCAAAATGATGTATAATTAAAAGTAGAATGAATATAGGACGGAGGATGGGCGATGAGAAGGAAAATGATTACGCTGGCAGCGGCGGTTATGGCTGCGCTGCTGGTGACGGCCTGCGGCAACGGCGAAGGGATTGTCATTAACGGTACGACTGGAGCGCAGGGGGGAGCGGAGGTTCAGAGCGGCGCGGATGCCTCTGCGGCGGAAGGCGAGGAGACGTCTCCGGCAGAGGAATCGTCTGCGTCAGGCGGTACGAAGATTGATATTATTACGGTCGAGACGGAAGCGTCCACGGCTGCAGAGACGGAGCCGGAGACAACGCCGGCGCCGACATCGGCCCCCACGACCGCGGCTCCTACGACTGCAGCGCCCACCACTGCGGCGCCCGCTACGACGGCAGCCAGGGAATACGCGGTGCGCGACGTGAGTAAGACGATGTATGCCAACTCTTCTGTTCGCGTCCGGGCCAGCTATTCGACCTCTTCCGATATCCTGGGTTCGCTTGCGGAAGGAGAAAGCGTGACGATTACCGGAGAATCAGATAATGGGTGGATGCGCGTGACATGGAAGGGGCAGACCGGATTCGTATCCAAGAGCTACCTGTCTGATACGCCGCCCGCTACGACGGCGGCAGCTTCGGAGAACAGCCGTCCTACCGCAACCCAGTCGGGAAATTCGACGCCGGGCGCCGGTACGACGCCGGGAACAGGTACAACGCCGGGCGCCGGAACAACGCCGGGAACGGGCACGACACCGGGCGGCACAACGCCGGGCTCCAATACCTCGCCAAGTCCGGGCAATACGCAGGGACCGGGAGCGACAGGCGCAGCGACGAATCCGGGAACCGGTACATCAGGCGGCACGACCGGAGGCGCTAACGGGAGCGTAACCGGAACCGTGACGGATTTGAGCCCTTCCGGCGTGACGATCCAGGCATCCAACGGAACGTCCTATACATTCTCCTGGGGTTCTTCCAGTATTCCTTCTGATCTCCAGCAGGGGAATACGGTAAAGATCAGCTACCAGGGAAGCACGGTTGTACAGATTTCAAAATAATACATCATTGAATGAATTGGGGGTGTGTAGTTGTGAAGATTATCTTTGCGATTGTCGGTTCGGATGACGGCACAAGAGTCACGGACGCGCTGAACGAGCATGGCTTCGGAGTAACCAGGCTGGCGACTACGGGAGGCTTTTTAAAGAAGGGCAATGCGACGCTGCTGATTGGAACCGAGGAAGAGAAGGTGGATGAGGCGATTCGCCTGATCCAGGAGACCTGCGGGAAGCGTCAGAAGATCACTTGCAATGTCCCCACGCCCAATGTGGCCTCGATTTCGGCAGGTTACATGATGATGCCGATGACAGTGGAGCTGGGCGGCGCTACGATCTTTGTGACGGATGTGGAGCGGTTTGAGAAGATTTAAATCCTGCGCGGAGAACTGCGGAGGGAGAGCGGACGGGTGCCTCTGAGGGGCATCCCGGTACTGAGGGCTGCTGCAAAGCGTGCAGGTTTGAGACTGACTGTACGCTGCGGCAGCCTTGTGTTTTCATGCAAACGGAGCGCCAGTGACGCGTTTTCTGTATTACGTCAGTATGCAAAAAACGCGCCAGTGACACGTTTTCTGTATTACGTCAGTATGCAAAAAACGCGCCAGTGCGGTAGCTTCCAATAAAACAGTATCGAAACAGTACTGACATTGGGTAGCTGCCAAACAGGGGTGCAACGCAGAGA
>CANRHU010000091.1 GCA_947630485.1 uncultured Lachnospiraceae bacterium | reverse complement strand
TGCTTCAAATGCGGCGGCAAGGGCTGCCGGTTCTGCAAGGGCACCGGCTGGATCGAGATCCTGGGCTGCGGCATGGTTCATCCCCATGTATTCGAGATGTGCGGCGTGGATCCGGATGTGTATACCGGCTTCGCGTTCGGCGTCGGCCTGGAGCGAATTTCCCTGCTGAAGTATGAGATCGACGACATGAGACTGCTGTATGAGAATGATATACGCTTCTTAAAACAATTTTAATCAGCGATGAGACTACGCAGCTTTGAAGGTTGGTATACCGGAGTCGAATCAAGGAAACCAGAGTCCGGCAGGCCGGAGCTGAATCAGAAAACAGGAGAATAAGAAACGAGCAAACCGACTGTCAGACCGGGAACCTCTGGTGGAACAGAAATTGGCACTAATATATTTTTCAGTAAAATCTAGTAAAATAAGGAGAATCCGATCATGAATACAGCATTATCATGGATCAAAGCATATGTCCCGGATTTGGATGTGACGCCCAAACAGTACACGGACGCCATGACATTATCCGGCACCAAGGTAGAGGGCTATACCTGCCTTGACAAGAATCTTGAGAAGATTGTCGTCGGCCAGATCACGAAGATCGAACCCCATCCGGACGCGACGAAGCTGGTGGTATGCCAGGTGGATCTTGGCGATGACAATATTATCCAGATCGTCACCGGCGCTCCCAACGTGGAGGTGGGGCAGAAGGTGCCGGTCGTCCTAGACGGCGGCAAGGTGGCAGGCGGCCACGACGGCGGCCCCATGCCGGAGGACGGCATCGCCATTAAGAAAGGAAAACTTCGCGGCATCGAGTCCAACGGAATGATGTGCTCCATCGAGGAGCTGGGCTCCTCCCGGGATATGTATCCCGACGCGCCGGAAAACGGTATTTACATCATGCCGGAGGACACGCCTCTGGGCGCGGACGCCATCGAGGTTCTGGGACTTCACGACGCGGTCTTTGAGTACGAGATCACGTCCAACCGCGTGGACTGCTACAGCGTCGTCGGCATTGCCCGCGAAGCCGCGGCCACCTTTGACAAGCCGTTCTATCCGCCGCAGGTGACGGTTACCGGCAATGACGAGGACATTCACGACTATCTGAAGGTGACGGTGGCCGATCCGGAGCTGTGCCCCAGATACTGCGCGAGGATGGTCAAGAATATAAGGCTCGCTCCGTCGCCTCGGTGGATGCAGCGCCGCCTGGCGGCCAGCGGCATCCGGCCGATCAACAATCTTGTCGACATCACGAATTACGTGATGGAAGAGTACGGCCAGCCCATGCACGCCTTTGACTACGACCTGCTGGCCGGCCACGAGATCATTGTCAAATGCGCCAAGGACGGCGACACGTTCCAGACCCTGGACGGTCAGGAGCGGAAACTGGATCACACAGTCCTGATGATCAACGACGGGGAAAAGGAAGTCGGTATCGCCGGCATCATGGGCGGCGAGAATTCCAAAATCACCGACGATGTGAAGACCATGGTCTTCGAGGCGGCCTGCTTCGACGGCACCAATATCCGCCTGTCCGCAAAGAAGATCGGCCTGCGCACCGATGCTTCCGGCAAATTTGAGAAAGGGCTCGATCCCAACAATGCCGAGGAGGCCATCAACCGTGCCTGCCAGCTGATTGAGGAGCTGGGCGCAGGCGATGTCGTCGGCGGAATCATTGACATTTACCCGAAAAAGAAGACGGAGAAGCGGATTCCGTTTGATCCGGATCAGATCAACGCGCTTCTGGGAACCAACGTGGATGAGCAGACCATGCTTGGCTACTTTAAGAAGCTGGATCTGAAATTCGACGCGGAGAAGCGGGAAGTCGTCGCTCCCACGTTCCGGCAGGATCTGGAGCGCCCCTGCGACCTGGCGGAAGAGGTGGCCCGTTTCTACGGCTATGACAATATCCCCACCACGCTGCCCTCCGGGGAGGCGACTATGGGCGGTCTGCCTTATGACCTCCGTATCGAGAACGTGGCGAAGGATATCGCCCAGTTCTCCGGTTTCAGCCAGAGTATGACCTACTCCTTTGAGAGTCCCAAGGTTTACGATAAGCTCCTGATTCCGGCAGATTCTCCGCTCAGAAACGCGGTGGAGATCTCCAATCCGCTGGGCGAGGATTTCAGCATCATGCGCACGCTGCCGTTAAACGGAATGCTGACATCCCTTTCGACCAACTACAACCGCCGCAACAAGAACGTCCGCCTCTACGAGCTGGCCAAGGTCTACCTTCCCAAAGCGCTTCCGCTGACGGAGCTGCCGGATGAGCGTCAGCAGTTCGTTCTCGGCGCCTACGGCGACGTGGATTTCTTCAGCATGAAGGGCGTAGTCGAGGAGTTCTTCGACAAGGTCGGCATGACGATGAAGGTTCATTACGATCCCAACGCCGGATTGACCTTCCTGCATCCCGGCCGCCAGGCCGGTATCGTCTACGATGGCAGGACGGTCGGCTATCTCGGTGAGCTTCATCCGGATGTGGCCGACAACTACAAGATCGGCGACAAGGCCTATGTGGCGGTCCTGGATCTTCCGTCCGTCCTGCCGTATACCACCTTCGACCGCAAGTACGAGGGCGTGGCCAAATACCCGGCCGTCACCCGCGACATCAGCATGGTGGTGCCCAAGGATATCCTGGTAGGCCAGATCGAGGATATGATCCGCCAGCGCGGCGGCAAGATCCTGGAGGACTGCAGCCTCTTCGATATCTACGAAGGCGCCCAGATCCTCGCCGGCTACAAGTCCGTCGCCTACTCCATCACCTTCCGCGCCAAAGATCACACGCTGGAAGACAAAGAAGTCGGCGACGTAATGAAGAAGATCCTCCACGGCCTGAGCAGCATGGGAATCAGTCTGAGGGAATAACTGCGCAAACATTTGCGCTATTATTCCCCTCATCCCATACATATTTTCGCGCGTCCTCATCCATCCTATCTCACAGAATAAGTGCGAACAGGAGGATTCACTTTATGTACGATAAATTTGAAATCATCGAGGTCCGCGCCCGCGAAATCCTGGATTCCCGCGGCAACCCAACGGTAGAGGCCGAGGTAAAGCTGGAGGGCGGAGCCTGCGGACGCGCCGCCGTTCCGTCCGGCGCGTCCACCGGCAAATTTGAGGCCGTGGAACTTCGCGACGGGGGAACCCGCTACGGCGGCAAGGGCGTATTGGAAGCCGTGGAGCATGTCAATACGGTTCTGGCGGACGCCGTCGCATTTGAAAACGCCTTAAATCAGCGGCGTATCGACGCGATTCTCAAGGAGACGGACGGCACCGGCAACAAGGCGAAGCTTGGCGCCAACGCGATTCTCGCCGTCTCCATGGCGGTGGCCCGCGCCGCCGCGTCTCAGCTGCGGATCCCGCTGTACCGCTATCTGGGCGGCGTCGGCGCCTGTGAGCTTCCGATGCCCATGATGAATATCTTAAACGGCGGCGTCCATGCGGACAATACCGTCGATCTGCAGGAGTTTATGATCATGCCGACCGGCGCGCGCAGTTTCTCCGAAGGCCTGCGGATGTGCGCCGAGATTTATCACACGCTGAAAAAGGTGCTGAAAACATCCGGATACTCTACGGCTGTCGGCGACGAGGGCGGTTTCGCGCCGGATCTCAGGGACGCGGAGGAGGTCTTAAGCTATATGGTGGACGCGATCAGACTCAGCGGCTACAAGCCCGGCGAGCAGGTGTCCATCGCCATGGACGCGGCCTCCAGCGAGCTTTATGACGACGCTGCCGGTATCTACTATTTTCCCGGAGAAAGCAGAATGAGCGGCGGAGATGTCAGGCGGAAGGCGCAGGAGATGGTGGCCTATTACGAGCGGCTTGTGGAACATTTTCCGATCATTTCCATCGAGGACGGACTCCATGAGGAGGACTGGGAGGGGTGGCAGATGCTGACGGAGGCGCTGGGAGAGCGGGTACAGCTTGTAGGCGACGATCTCTTTGTGACGAATACGGAGCGGCTCAAGAAAGGCATCGAACTTGGCGCGGGCAACGCGATTCTTGTGAAGGTGAACCAGATCGGCACACTGACGGAAAGCTTCGAGGCCATTGAGATGGCGAAACGGGCCGGTTTCGGTACGATCATTTCCCACCGGTCCGGCGAGACGGAGGATTCCATCATCGCCGATATCGCGGTGGCGACAAACGCCCGCCAGATCAAGACAGGCGCGCCCTGCCGCACCGACCGGGTGGCGAAATATAACCAGCTGCTGCGGATCGAGGAGCAGCTGTAATGTTTTTGCTAACTTTTCTCAAAAACAGTTGTCATTCTTCCGAAAATGTGCTAGAATACTTTTGTTTTATTACAGGAGGTGTAGAGCATGGCAGTGCTGAAAGTAATTTTATCGGTTGTGTTTGTTCTTATATGTATCGCCCTGACCGCTATCGTGCTTTTGCAGGAAGGCAAATCCGCGGGACTCGGTTCCATCAGCGGTATGGCGGACAGCTACTGGGGCAAGAACAGAGGCCGTTCTATGGAGGGCACGCTGGAGAAGTTCACGAAGTTTGCAGCCGCCGCGCTTCTGATTCTGGCGCTGATATTGAACATCATCTGGTAAATGCAAAGGACAGACACTCTTGGAAACAAGAGTGTTTTTTTCTGGGGATAGACCGCGGCGGTGAGCCGGCAGCGACGGAGGTATGACAATGACGGACGAAGAGAGAGATAGACGCAAGTCGATGCTGACGGAACTGTTTTACGACAAGGCCTACCATCCGATGAAGCTAAAGGAGCTGGCCGTTCTTCTTGACGTGCCGAGGGAGCAGAGGGAAGAGCTGGAAGAGGTTCTGACTCAGCTGGTGGCTGAGGGCAAGGCCGGCGTTTCAAAGAAGGGCCGCTATGGCAAGCCGATCCGGGAAACGATGATCGGAATCTTCAGCGCGACGGCGAAAGGTTTCGGTTTTGTGACTGTGCCGGAGCGGAAACAAGACATTTTTATCCCGGCCGACAAGACGAAAGGCGCGATGCACGGCGATCAGGTAGAAGCCGTCGTTAAGGAGGCCTCGGACGGACGCAGGGCGGAAGGCGCGGTCACGCGTATCCTTAAGCGCGCCAACGCGACGGTGATCGGCCTTTACCGCAAGGACAAAACCTGCGGTTTCGTGATTCCTGACAATCAGAAGCTGACCCAGAACGTATTCATCCCCGCGGGGAGGGACATGGGCGCGGTCACGGGACATAAGGTGGCGGCGCGGATTACGGATTATGGAAATGGAAGGCAGAATCCGGAGGGCGAGATCACGGAGATTCTGGGACATGCGAACGACCCGGGAGTGGATATCCTCTCCATCGTGCGCGCTTATAATCTGCCGGAGGAATTCCCGGCAGAGGCGATGGAGCAGGCGGCGGGGATTTCGGACGGTTTGCCGTCCGCTTCCCGTCAGAGACTCGATCTTCGCCGTCTTCCTACCGTCACCATCGACGGCGAGGACGCCAAGGACTTAGACGACGCCGTCACCATTTCGAAAGAAAGCGACGGGCATTATACGCTGGGCGTCCACATTGCCGATGTGAGCCATTATGTGACGGAGGGGTCGCCTCTTGACCAGGAGGCGCTGCGGCGCGGCACCAGCGTCTATCTGGTGGACCGTGTGATTCCGATGCTGCCGCATAAGCTGTCCAACGGGATCTGTTCCTTAAATGAGGGCGAGGACCGGCTGGCCTTAAGCTGCATCATGGAGATCGACGCTTCCGGAGTTGTTGTCAGCCATCAGATCGCGGAGACCGTGATCTGCGTGGATCGCCGTATGACTTACACGGCTGTCAACGCGATCATTGCGGATCGGGACGAAGCCGTAATGGCGCAGTATGAAGGTTTTGTGGAAATGTTCGACCTGATGAAGGAGCTGTCGGATCTTCTTCGGGCAAGGAGGGGACGGCGCGGTTCCATTGATTTCGATTTTCCGGAGAGCAAAATCACGCTGGACGGACGCGGCCGCCCGATTGAGATCCGGCCGTATGCGCGCAGCGCGGCCACGAAGATTATCGAGGATTTCATGCTGATGGCCAATGAAACGGTGGCGGAGGACTATTTCTGGCAGGAGATACCGTTTCTTTACCGGACTCACGAGGAGCCGGATCCGGAGAAAATGAAGAAGCTGGCCGCGTTTATCAACAATTTCGGCTATGTCCTGCGGATTCCGAACGGCGAGGTTCATCCGAAGGAGGTACAGAAGCTTCTGGCGAAAATCGAGGGGACGCAGGAGGAAGCCCTGCTTTCCCGCATGACGCTGCGCTCCATGAAACAGGCCTGCTACACCACCGCCTGTACCGGCCATTTCGGACTGGCCGCCCGCTATTATACGCATTTCACATCGCCGATCCGCCGCTATCCGGATCTGCAGATTCACCGGATTATCAAGGAGAATCTGCGCGGGGGCCTGACGGAGCGGCGCACGGCCCATTACGCGGAGCTGCTGCCGAAGGTGGCCGCGCAGTCGTCCGCGCTGGAGCGGCGGGCCGAGGAGGCGGAGCGCGAGACGGAGAAGCTGAAAAAGTGCGAATATATGGAGAAACGCATCGGTGAAATCTATGACGGCGTCATTTCCGGCATTACCACCTGGGGCATTTACGTGGAACTTCCGAATACCGTGGAAGGTATGGCGCGTGTCAGCGATCTGGAGGGAGACGACTTCATTTTCGACGAGTCCAGGCTGGAGCTGATCGGCGAGAGGACGAACTGCCGCTATCAGCTGGGGCAGAAGGTGACGGTGCAGGTAGCCGGGGCGGACAAGCTGACGCGGACGATCGATTTTATGATTGTTTCGGACAGAATGATATGAGGGGAGAGAAGATTGTATGTCAAAGGATTCCTTCAAACTGATTGCAAATAATAAAAAGGCGTATCATGATTATTTTATTGAGGATAAATTCGAGGCCGGCATCGAGCTGTACGGCACCGAGGTCAAATCGATCCGTATGGGCAAATGCAGCATCAAGGAGGCCTATATCCGCATTGAGCGGGGAGAGGTGTTCATCCATGGTATGCATGTAAATCCCTACGAAAAGGGCAATATCTTTAACCGGGATCCGCTGCGGGTCCGCAAGCTTCTCCTGCACCGGCAGGAGATTCGCAGACTGGAGAGCAAAATCGCCCAGAAGGGCTATACGCTGGTTCCGCTGCAGGTCTATTTTAAGGGAAGTCTGGCGAAGGTCGAGGTGGGCCTTGCCCGCGGCAAGAAGCTCTACGACAAGCGGGAAGACATCGCCAAGAAGGATCAGAGGAGAGAAGTGCAGAGGGAGTTTAAGCAGAACCTGCGCTAGCGGCCTGGGCGGGAGACGGGCGCGCCCTCTGTAAAATTCTCCACGGCGAGTGCGAAATGCGGACAGAGAAAGGAAGAAAAGGACTTTATGAAGAGATATGACAGCATCACCGCAATCAAAGGAATTGCCTGCCTGCTCGTATTTACGACGCACTGGATCGGCGCGTTCGGCGGCTTCGGCGTGGGATTTGTGGACCGCCATCTGGATTGGGGGATTATGCGGCTGTTCGGTTACGGAACCATGTGCGTCTATGTGTTTTTCATGCTCAGCGGCGCGCTCGTCTCCATGAAAATCTTTAGGGGCCGTCCCTATTCCTGGCCGCAGGAGGCGGTGCGGCGCTATCTGCGCCTTGTCGTCCCGATCTTTGCGGTTTCCGCCCTTGTGATTCTTTTTGAGCGTCTCGGCCTTTTCTTTAACCAGGCTGCCGCGCCCTATGCGCCGACGTCGTTTCTTGGAAATTTCTACGGGGAACCGACGCCGCTTCATAAGCTGTTCACGGCGGCCCTTGTGACGACGGTATTTCAGGGCGACAGTTCCCTTTACGGGCCGCTCTGGATGATTCCCTATATTTTTTTCGGTACATTCTTTTCCATTATTCTGTCAGAGGTGGTGGGAAAGCTTTGCGCGAGGGGACGGATTCTTCTTTATGGACTTATGGGCGCCGCTTTCCTCATTATGGGCGGATACTATTTCAGCTTCTATCTGGGCAATCTTCTCGCGTTCGGTCTGGTGCGCCTGGAGGAGCTGCGGAAGAAGGAAGGATTTCGCCGTCTTCCTTTTCTGGGCCTGGGTCTCGTCCTTCTGACGGCCGGTTTGGCAATCGCGCTGGAGGCGTTTGTCCTGGCCGGTGTGGACGCGTTCTATTACTGGATCATCGTTTTCTGGGATGCGAATTTCTGGCTGAGCGTCGGAGGCGCGCTGGCTTCGGCCGGTTTTATCCTGCTGTGGGAGCTTTTGCTGGAGGGACGGCGTTTCTGGCTGACAGGACTGATTGTATGGGTGGGAGAGAGAAGCTATTCGGTTTTTCTGACTCATTGGCTGGTAATCTGCTCATTTTCCAGCTGGTTTTACCTGCGGTTTTACGCCGGAAGTCCGAAGCTGTCCATCGCGCTCAATTTTATCTTATCTACGGGCCTGATCCTTCTGGCGTCCCATGGGTTTTATGAGCTTTTTGAAAAACGCGGCTCCGGGATTCTTTGGGAGAAGGCGCGTATTCTGCTTCTGGGGCAGAAAACAGAATAACAGGCCCGGAAGCATCGCTTATACTATATGCGTGGCGAAAATTATAAGAGGAAAGAAGGAATCACAGAGATGAACAGGGATTCACAAAAGAAACCGCAGAAGAAGTCAAAGAAGACGCAGGATGGGAACGGACTCGCTCTTTTGTGCGCGCTGATCGCCGCGGCGGCCGCGGTTCTTCTTGTGGTGTTTGCGGCCAGGGGACTGGCGCGCCCGGCCGGATCGCATGAGGAGACGGCGGGAGGAGAAGCGGCCGCGGAGAGCGGGAGCGGCGCTGCGGCGGCCGGGGACGAAGCGGCAGGCGCTTTGGCGGCCGGGGACAAGGAAACAAACGGCGCGGAGGCGATCGAAAATCCGATTTACGCGGATATTAGCGTTGAGGGCTACGGCACGATCACGGTCGCGCTGGACGCGGCGGCAGCCCCCGCGACGGTACGGAATTTCACCGCGCTGGCGGAAGAAGGCTTTTACGACGGTCTGACCTTTCATCGGATCATTGACGGCTTCATGATGCAGGGAGGCGACCCGGAGGGAACCGGTCTCGGCGGAGCGGATGAGACGATTCCCGGCGAGTTTGCGGCGAATGGCTATGACAATCCGTTGTCCCATACCAGAGGAGCGATCTCGATGGCAAGGTCCCAGAATTATGACAGCGCCAGCTCCCAGTTCTTCATCGTTCAGTCCGACAGCACATATCTGGACGGCCAGTACGCGGCGTTCGGCTACGTGACCTCCGGCATGGAGTATGTGGATCAGATCTGCAAGGACGCGAAGCCGACAGACGGCAACGGCAGCATCGCGAAGGAAGACCAGCCGGTGATCACATCCATCGTGATCCGGCAGGAGTGACCGCGGAATAGCTGGCGGAGCAAACGCAGACCGTAAGCAGAGTCTGTTTAAAGAGAAAATACCTAATTATAATCCTTCAGGACAGAAGCGATTCCAAGGCATACTGAAATTGATGAAATGCTTGCCCGGGCTATTATACGGAAATTAGGCTTGCGAT
>CANRHU010000090.1 GCA_947630485.1 uncultured Lachnospiraceae bacterium | reverse complement strand
TGTAATTTCCCGCCGGATTGAACCGCCCGGCCAGGATATTGGCGGCGTGAAGACCGGTCCTGCGGGACTCGGGACTGTCGGTCTTACGGTAATTGGCTACCGCAGACGGCAGAAACAGAAATCCGATATCGTGATCGAGACCGTCATAGGTAACCAAAAGCTCTTTCAGCCGATCCTCTACTCCCTCGGCGGCGCTGAGGTACACTTCATCGCCGGCAGCGCTGTACACTTAACAACTGAGGAGTACGGAAACCCGGCATTAATAGGGAATTATCAAAAGAGAGACTGATACGGTCAGGCTTTTATGATCTAGCCATTGCGTATCAGTCTATGCATGTAATCTGTCGAAACCGCCGGGTACTGCTTCTGACGAGCATCTGGTCGAGCAAAAGAATATGGCCTATACCACAATGTACCCGTTTTCGTCCGCTTGTTTTGGAAAGGCCGCCAGCCAATCAATGAATGTCATACCATAACTGATACCAGTCCAACATATTGCCAAATAGATGATACCTTTGATCCAATGGCGGGAATAGAAATGATGTATACCAAATCCCCCCAGCAAATGCAGCCACAAATAGGTTTTTCGCTTCACTCGTGTTTCAATATGAAAGCGTTCCCGCATGGAAAGATAAAAACCAGTCAGCCGTTCCACGATGTTTTTCTTACCGTATCGTGGGTTGACCTCGGCAGCTATGTCCGGGTGTTCTTCCCGCAGGCGGTCTAATTCATCATAGGTGGCAATGACATCGGCCGCATTGATTTTTTCTTCTTGTTTTAGAGAGTTCTTTTTCTTCTTACTCATAATAGGCAATACTGTTGTCACTGCAACAATTTCTTAACATAGCTGGCAATATTGGTATCCCTGCAGTTGGCAAAGAACAGCTCGGCAAAGGGCATGGCCACGGCGTTGCCGTCGTTGACGTGGGCAAAGGTATAAGCATCCACCGGGTCCTCGACGTGACCACAGATCACGCCGGGGAAAGAGTTCAGCGCCAGCATAGCGCCTTCGCCGGTGCCGCAGCCGGTGATGACATAATCGGCCGCGCCGCTGTTCAGCAGGATCGTGGCCAGGATGCCGCACTGCACATAGGTGAGCTGGGCGGCGTCATCGGCGTTATACATACCGTAGTTGTCCACCGTGTGGCCCATCGGCTCCACAACTTTCCGCAGAGCGTTCAGGATCGTGCCGTTTTTGGCGGCCTGGCTGTTTTCATTAATCAGGGCAATGTGCATGGGATCACTCCTTTTTCTTTAGACTGTCCGGGCCGGCCTCAGTGCCCCATGCCTCCAACTGCGTAAGCGCGGTGTAAAGGGCCGGGTCCTCATGTTTTTGTAAATTGTACAGCGTCAGGCTGGTCACGGTGCGCGGCGTGATGGCAAAGATCTGCGGCGCGGCGGATTTTTCCAGCTTTAAGTGCTCGTGGCTGCCGTCGGAAAAGCGCACGTCTGCTTCCGTCCACCAGCCATCGTGCGGGAAATCGGCGCGTAAGGTCAGGCGCAGCTCGTCCAGGCAGACCGGCCGCCCGAAATCGATGGTCAATTCCGCCTCCGGCTTGCGGTCGTTGCTCCACGCCTGATACGGCCAAATCAGGTGTGCGCCGTTTTCAAACACGCCGTCGATGGCTGTTCGCGGCGCAAATCCGGGGCTGGTCGGCTCAATGTTGGAGGTGGCGTGCGGATAAAAGCCGGTATCCTTGCCGTTGCCCATCGGGCCCTGACCGTAAAAAGTATGGTCATAGGGGTTGAAAGCCAGATTACGGCGTCGGGTGATCTCCTCCGGCGCTGCAAAGCGCGCGCGCAGGATGTGGCAGCTGCCTGTAAAGCTCTTGGGGCTGTACGGAATCGGAGCGGGCTGTTCTGTGAGCGGCAGCGGCACCGGGAAGACGATGCGGTTCTGGGCGATGTAGACGAGCGCCTCCGGCATGGTATCCTCAAACTGCACGCAGTACGTGCCGGGCCGCCCAGATCCTCGGCCTCACCCCAGCGGTTGGCAGGGGTCTTGGCGCGAATAAAGCTGTCAAACGGGTGGCGGCTGCCGTCCGGCTGCGGCTCACGCCGACGGGGCCGGTCAGGTAGTAGGCGATGTATCCCATCATCATCAGGTAGCAGTTGGAGCTTGTGTTGTTGCACACAAAGCCGATAAGCCGCCACAGCGGTACGCCGTGGATGCCGTTTGGCCCGTCATAGTTGCCGTGTGAATACTTACCCATAACTTTTGATTCCTCCTTGTAAATGTGGAATGTACGATCGATCCGGACATTTTACCTATGGCCGGAGCCTCCCAAAAAGACGGCCGTTACCAGATGAACAGGTCTTTTCCCAGCAGGCGCAGCACGGCCTCGATGAAATAGTAGTCGCCGTAGATGATCGGTACTTCCGTGTTATCGCCGGTCGGGTCATGGTAGAAGAAGGTGCCGCCGTCGACGATGGAATCCTGCTCGGGATCCCAGTTGCAGAACTTTTTGTCACAGGCCTGCAAAATGCTGAGCGCGGCCTTGGTGTAGATCGGCTTCTCGTATTCGCCCACATGGCCGGCGATCTCCAAAAGACCGGCGGCCGTGATCATGCCGGCTGTGGAATCGTACTTGACCGGCTCGGCCGGGGCGCGGTAATCGACGAGCGGCAGCCAGCCGTTGGTGGCAAGGCTGGAAATACAGTAGTGCGCGCAGCGCTTGGCGGTGTTCAAAAACTCTTCCTCGCCGGTGTGACGGTAGCTGAGCGCAAAGCCGTACACGGCCCAGGATTGCCCGCGGCTCCAGCAGGAACCCTGCCCGAAGCCCTGACCGCCTGGGTTGTTGATAAACTCGCCGGTGGCGGAATCGAAATCGATCATGTGGTTGCAGCTGCCGTCCGGCCGCACGATGTATTGCTGCGCCGTGCGGGCGTGCGCCCTGGCGATGTGGGCAAAGCGCGGGTCGTTCGCTTCCTTGCTGGCCCAGTACAGCAGCGGGATGTTCATCATGCAGTCGATGATCATGCGGCCGCTGACGTCATCACCGAAGAACGTATTATTGTTCCAGGCGCGGATGTAGCGCCCTACGGGGTTGTAGCGCCCGGCCAGCAGGTTGGCGGCATGCAGGCCGCGGCGGCGGGCCTCTGCGCTGCCGGTGGTGCGGTAGTCGGCCACGGCCGAGGGCAGGAACAAAAAGCCGATGTCGTGGTCAAGCCCCTCGAACTGGTCGAGCAGTACGGCCAGCCGGTCGCCGACGGCCTGTGCCGTCGTGCGGTAGATTTCATCGCCGGTGGCGGAAAACATCTGCCACAGCATGCCAGGCCAGAAGCCGTTGGTCCAAAATCCGAGGCCGCCCATCTCCTTGACGGCGGCATAGTCAAAGTATTTGCCGTCCTTCGTCGTATAGGGGATGGCCGAGCCTACGCGCTCGGTTTCAGCCTTCATCTTGACAACGAGCTTTTGGTACACGTCATCCAGCCAGGCCTTGTCGGCGGCGGGCAGCGGGAAGGGCTTGCTTTCCTCCGGCGTTTTCTGGCGGGTCAGGTTGGGGTCACCCCAAATGTTATTATCAGCCATAATTTTCCTCCTTTCGCTGAATTCTTTAGTTATTATAACAAAAAACGCCGCCATTCCGTTAGGATCAACAGAATGGCAGCGGCACAAAGGGAAACTTTTTTAAAAATATTTTTTCTGATTTCTGAATTCTTGCGGGGATTGACCCATCACAGACTTAAATACGCGGGCAAAGTATACGCCGTCCTCATATCCAACATAGCGACCGATCTCTTGTACCTGGAGGCGGCTGTCCTGTAATAATCCTGCGGCGCATTCACACCGGCGCTGCATGATATATTGCTTAACGGTCTTACCGATTTCCTTTTTGAATAATGCTCCAAGCCGTTGGCGAGTGATGCCATTCAGTTCGCACAATGTATCCATTGAGATAGGTTGACTAAGGTGAAGCTCAATATACTGGACCGAGCGCTTGACATGGATTGAATAGTCTGTTTTTTTGTTATCGCGCACGGCACGGCAAAATGCGGCAATATACTGATGGAGCAGATCGTTCAGCTGCTGCGCATCGGTGGCATGGCGGTGCATTTTCTGGGCGTATTCCTGGCTTAGAGCGTCAATAAAAACCGGCGTCAGGCCCGCCTGCTGGGCAGCATGGCGAACCAGCGTTCGCAGCGTGCAGCTACCGGCGATCTGATCGGTGATGCTGTCGGTCAAAAAGCGGATGCCGGTCCATAATCCCTTATCACCTTCCAACAGATTTAAAGCCCTTGCAGTCTGCCCCTGACGTACCGCGTCCATTAAATCGTTTTCCCATGCATAACGGCGGTTGACTTGCGAAAAATCGTTGTATGCCTCTGAAATTTGAGGAGGAAGGTCATCGAGTTTTAGGGCTGCCATATTTATAATTTCCAATTCTCTCGGAGGGTTGCCGACTGTATTTGTTAGAAGCAAAGCAGCAATTTTGATAATGTATTCCTCGCTCATAACGGGTAGTCCGCAGCGGTAAGACTTATAAGGCAGCAGCGCGGCAATACCCAATCCGTTTTTGGCAAGGAGAGAAATGGCATTACTTTCATTCCAGTTCGCTGTGCAAAACGGGCCTAAGAGAATCCATCGCTTGTTGATTTTAATCATAACCGCGAAGATATCAAGCGCATCCCTTATAACCAATATATTCTCTGCCCCTTTTTTCTCAAACAGGCTCAATAAACCTTTTTCTGTAAAAGAAGGCTGCAGCTTTGCAGAAAAGGCATACCGTTTCTCAAAAAGGCGGAGCGGCTGTGTTTGGCCGTCATCACAAAATACGGATAAATTAAGGCCGCATAGAGCGGGGACCAGAATCTTAGCGCTCTCGATAAAATCCATGTGACACACTCCTTTGTATGAGAATAAACGACCGCCTATTTATAGCAATTATATCAAATAACCATTCAGGTCGTTAGCATAAAAGGAATATCAACAGGACAAAGAGAAACGAAATCGCGCCGTGTTCCTTTTCTTCCATCAGTAAGAACCCCCTGTCCTCCTCCTCCAAACCGTCTCAGCTCTCCGCAGCTATATTTCCCCCAGCGCCTCGTTCAAAAGCTCCGTGCCCGGCACGACGAACCGCCCTCCGGCAATGATCGGCAGCTTCTCGCCCTCCGCCGTCACGCCGTAGATCTCGCCGATCTCCGGATAGGGGATCGTGATATCCGTGTGGCAGTTGAAATACGCCTTCTCCGGCTCCGTATGACGCAGGGCCGAGCACTCGTTCTCCCTGGCGATCACCTCTTTGCCGTTGGGATTATACATGGGCGAATCCTCCGCGCGGCTGTAGCAGGTGTCTCCCACCGCGAAATGCGGCCCCATTTTCTCCGCAATCAGAATCGGCAGACGGTCGATAATGCCAAAGCGCCTGGCCATGGCGTAGGCAGCCGTGTTGGTGCCGATGGCGAACTCCCCGATGGGAAGCGTGTCGTGGTTGTGCAGAATCATCTGCTTTAAGAGCTTCCGGTTCTCCTTCGGATCGTCGAAGTTCTCACAGCTGTACTCCGTGATCCTCCCGTCCGAAAACTCTATATGCAGATTCTTAAGCTGGAACTCCCCGATGTAGACGCTGCCGACCTCCAAAACGCCTTCCGTCCCGGCAAGCACCGGGGAAGTAAACACTTCTCCCAGCGGGATATTGACATCCGCCGCGCAGTTTTCGAAATTCGTCTGCGCGGACGGGTCGGAAAGCCGGTGCAGCATCACCTTCATATGGGTGTGGTTGTCTCCGGCGCCGGTGACGGTCACGTACTCAGCCTGATCCAGGCGGTCAATCATCTCCTGCTGAATCCTGCTGTACAGCCCATAATCCAGCGTATTGATGCGGATGGTCTCCGCGAATATCTCCTCGAAATCCGCGCCGATGGACGGCTTCGGGAACGCGATGATCGTAAAACTGGTCTCATCGCTGGGAATATAGTTCTCCCGCAGCTGGGCCGCCGCGCCCGCCGCCGCAACCTTCAGCTTCTCCTGCTTCTCCGTAAGCGCCCACGCCTCCGGCTTGTTCACCGGCTCAAAACCGGCTTCGCCGAAGGTCTCGATCACGGCCGGTCCCGCGTAATCCGCACACTGCTTTCGATACGTCTCATAGACCGTCCCGAGCACCGCCTGCCTGCGGTCCGTATACGCCTTCCGGTAATAGACCGCGCTGTCGAAGCGGTGGTCGTAATCATACTGCCGGTTGGGAGACGTCCCGTGATAGCCGGACCTGCGGCCGCCCTGCCGGTCCATGGACCAGACGCCGCCGCGGAAAATGATTACATCCAGCCCCATGGCCGTGAAATTCTCGATCGCCTTTTTCACCATCCGCTCGTAGCCCAATTCATAGATCACCGCCACGCTTTTCTTCTTCGACAGATCCACGTTCATGACCGTAAAGCCCTTCCGGTAGCCTTCCGTGTAGGTATCGGCCATGCAGTCGATGGTCTCCTGCGGCAGACGGTTCATAAAGCGCGCAATTTTCAGCTCCTCCTCCGACACATACTCACCGTAGAAATAAAGATACCTAAGATCCGACAGATCCGATTCCATCACGATATCCTTCGCAAAGGTAATCGCCGGATCCACCTGTTCCCGGAGCCGGTACTCCGCCGTCAGATCCGTGTAATCGCTGATAAACCAGTAGATCGTCTCCTGAATCCGCTCCGGCGCGGGAAGCTCCTCTTCCTCGAACATATTGTAGATCTCGATGAACAGTTCATTTAAAATGGTCAGCTCCGTCAGCCGGCATTCATGGGCAAATACGATCTGTCCGCGGATCTCGGATAACAGATAAGAAAGCAGCTTTCCGTAGTCCCCGCCCAGCTGCGCGGCCGCAAAGGAGGGATTTGCGTAGCTCGTATCATAGTTTGCGGGCAGAATGTCATGATACAGCATATCATTGATCTGCTGAAGGCGACCGATCGACCAATTTCGGAACGCCCCGATGTCGTTCATCTCATACATCTCCGCCGCGAACGTCATAAATTCTGCCGCTGCCTTAAAATACGCCCGGAACGGCTCCGGTACCGTCTCCTCCGTCCGGATCAGTCTGAGACGCTCGACGGAAAGCTCGTACCGCTCCCGCACGGATTCATTTTCCTCCTGCCAAAATTCACGATAATCCATCCCTGATACCTCTTTTCCGCTGAAATTCACGATTTGTCCGCAGACTCCTATCTTTTCCTGCAGAAACGTCCGTCCATCCTTAGGATCCCTGCATTCCTAGCACAAGAATCGCGGCCCACGCAAGAAGCAAAAGCGCCGCCAAAACGATACCTATCCTGGACAAAATCAAATTGGTGTCCCATTCCCGCATCGCGCTGATGTGGTACGCAAGCGCCGCCAGACTGCAGACGATACTGCAAAGCGCCGCCCCGCCCGCCGAAAACGGAACCTGGCCATAGGTATCATACCCCAGATAGAGACAGTACGCGCCAAAGGCGGCGGCGATCGCCGTCAGCACCGTTCCTATGACGCTGCGCGCGGAAATGGGTTTGCGGACATAGGACACCCGCCCCGCGGCCGCCTCCTTCTGCTCCCTGATATTCCGTTCTTTCCGCTCCTGCCTGGCCTTAAGCGCCTCCCGCTCCTCCGCGGACATCGTGCGGCGCTTGGACACGGGCCTGTTGTTCTTACGTCCCGGCACCTGAATTCCTCCTCATCCACATCCGCTGACCGATCCAGTGCAGCAGATAGCCGACCAGTCCACCCGCCGTATTCAGGATCAGATCATCTACATCAAAGCTCCCCACCTTCGTGACAAGCTGCGTGCATTCGATACACAGGCTCAAAAGAAACGTCAGAAACACCGTCTGAAAGAGCCCTTCTGCCCTCTCGCTGACCACCGGAAGAAAAAAGGCAAAGGGAATAAACGCCAGAATATTCCCTCCCAGATTGATAAATACCGTCCGAAAGCCCAGCTGCTCGATATTTCCATAAAACCGCCGTATCTCCTTAAACGGTTCCAGATTATAGGCATACCCGTCGCCGAGGCTCCCGCCCCGCCGGTAAGTCTCAGAAAACAGCACCAGATAGATCAGCACGGACAGGTACAGAAAAAATACCACAAGGACGCGCCTCTGGTTCTTCGTATATTTTGAAAACATAACTATGCTCCAGTCTAAACCGTCGCGGCATATGCGGAAACACGCCGTCAGCGCCCTTTCCCGCATCCAGATGCGATACAGAAAGCGCGCCTGATCCCCTTCCTCATACGGCTGTCATCAGAACGTCAGCTCTGATTTTCTTTTCAGCAGGACAGCTCCGCTGACGATCGCCACGATCCCCGCGCTGAGTCCCGCCACGATCATGATAATGCCGACCGCAATGTTGGCCGCTCCGGTATTTCTCATTGTCCGATACACTTTTTCCATGATAATCCCCCTTCTGCGCTTGCCGCGCGTCCGCCCGGTTTTACTTCGCGCCGTACTGCGCGTAATACGCGTCGATCGCCGCCTTTAACGTATCGTCGATCACAATCTTTCCCCGGCATTCCCGGTTATACAGATGCTCCACCACATCCGCCATGGTCACGATCGCGTTGGCCTCGATACCGTAAAGCTCTCTGATCTCCTCGAGGGCGCTCTTCTCCCCTTTGCCCCGCTCCATGCGGTTTAAAGACACCATCAGACCCACGATCGTCACGTCGCCCTGGGCCTTCAGAATCGGAAATGTCTCCTCGATGGACTTTCCGGAGGTGGTCACATCCTCGATGATAACGACCTTATCCCCGTCCCGCAGCTTACTGCCAAGAAGAATCCCGGTGTCGCCGTGATCCTTCACCTCCTTGCGGTTGGAACAGTAGCGGATCTCCCTGCCGTACATCTCATGATAAGCGATCACCGTCGCCACGCTCAGCGGAATGCCCTTATAGGCCGGCCCGAAGAGCACGTCAAAATCATCGCCGTAATGCTCGTGGATCGCCTCCGCGTAGTAGCGGCCCAGCCGCATCAGCTGAGAGCCCGTCACGTACGCGCCGGCGTTCATGAAAAACGGAGACTTTCTCCCACTTTTGAGGGTGAAATCGCCAAATTTGAGCACATTGCTCTCCACCATGAACTCTATAAATTCCTGTTTGTATTTTTCCATCTCCACAATTCTCCTTTTCCTTCCGCGCTGCCCACGTCACAATTCCGCCGTCGGTTACTTCTGTCCTTTTGTCTGTTGGGCGCGCTGTCCGCATCACAATTTGTCTTTTGGGCGCGTTATCGGACAGCGCCGATCAGTTCCTTCACATCGGCGATTCCATATCGTTCCATGTAGCTTTCGATCCCCTCCACGATCTCCACCGTGGCGTTCGGATTGAAGAAATTCGCGGTTCCCACCGAAACCGCCGTCGCGCCTGCCAGCAGAAACTCGATGGCGTCCTCCGCCGTCGCGATCCCGCCCATACCAACGATCGGCAGCTTCACCGCGTTCGCCGCCTGGTAGACCATGCGCACCGCGATCGGCTTGATGGCCGGGCCGGACATGCCTCCGGTCTTATTGGCCAGCGCGAACGTCCGCTTCTGAATGTCAATCTTCATGCCGGTCAGCGTGTTGATCAGGGACAACGCGTCCGCGCCGCCTGCCTCCGCCGCCTTCGCCATGACCGTGATGTCGGTCACATTGGGACTCAGCTTCATGATGATCGGCTGCCTGGCATGGCTCTTCACCTGACGGGTGATACTCTCCACCGCCTTCGGATCCTGACCGAAGGCAATGCCGCCCTCCTTCACATTGGGGCAGGAAATATTGATCTCCAGCAGATCCACCGGCTCGTCGCCCAGCCGCTCCACCACGTCGATATAGTCTTCCGCGGTGCGTCCGCAGACGTTGACCACGATCTTCGTATCGTATTTCTTTAAAAACGGGATATCCCGCCGCGCAAACACGTCGATGCCGGGATTCTGCAGGCCGATGGCATTCAGCATCCCGCCGTAAACCTCCGCGATCCTGGGCGTGGGATTCCCCGGCCAGGGGACATTCGCGACGCCCTTGGTCACCACGGCGCCCAGGCGGTTCAGATCTACAAACTCCGAATATTCTTCCCCGGAACCGAAGGTTCCGGACGCCGTCATGACCGGATTCTTAAGCTCCACGCCGGCGATGGTTACTCTTGTGTCCGTCACAGCTCCACCTCCCCGGCCTCAAATACCGGTCCGTCCTTGCAGATCCGCTTATTGTGCACATTGGAATGGGCGTCCACCCCGCCGGTCTGACAGACGCAGGCCAGGCA
>CANRHU010000089.1 GCA_947630485.1 uncultured Lachnospiraceae bacterium | reverse complement strand
GAAATACCGCTACGACGAGTACATGCAGATATTCTCGGTGGTTTTCCAGGACTTCTGGCTGATGTCCCATAAGCTGGGGCAGAACGTGGCGGGCTCCTGCGACGTGGACGAGGAGCGCGCTGTCCGATGCCTTAAGGACGCGGGCTTCGGAGACAGGCTTGAGGAGCTTCCCGACGGCCTTGAAACATGGCTCGGCAAGGATTTTGACGAGGACGGTATCGTGGTCAGCGGCGGCGAGCGCCAGAAGATCGCCATCGCGCGGGCGCTTTACAAGGACGCGCCGTTTATCGTTCTGGACGAGCCGACCGCCAGCCTGGATCCCATCGCCGAGGCGGAGATCTACAAAAATTTCGACGATATCGTTGGCGACCGCACGGCGATCTACATCAGCCACCGTCTCTCCAGCTGCCGCTTCTGCCGGGAAATCCTTGTCTTTGAAGGCGGAGGGATCGCCGAGCGCGGAACGCATGACAGCCTGCTCAAAGCGGGCGGGAGATATTATGAGCTTTGGAACGCGCAGGCGCAGTATTATAAGGAGTGACGTCAAAAAGGAGCCGGTTTTATGGTCGGCTCCTTTCACGCGTCTTTCCTGGATTGACTCCGTAAGTAAGGTATTGTATAATCTTCATGTGGAAATATAATATGCTTTACCAGGGAGCCGAAGGGGCGATTACGTCAGCCGCCGGACTTTACGAAAGGGGGCTGGTGCTATGGTTACATATGCGGATTTATTTACATTTGTGATTATGCTTTGCGCCGTTGCAACTCTTGTTATTTATGCGATACGCAAAAAGTAGCGCCCTCAGCCTGCAAAACTAAGACGCTACTTTTGTAACACCTATTTTGCCGGCAGCTAGGCGCAACTAGCTTTCGGCTCTCTTGTCAAACATATTATATAACATTTTCGCTATGTTTTCAACATATTTTTTCGGAGATTTGCAAAGGTGATTTGCGAAGTGAATTTGCGGGATATGCGATGCGTTATTGTCAGGGAGGCTTCCCGGCAGTTTGTTGAAAGAGGTGACACCGATGGGACTATTTGCGAAACAGATCGACAAGCGGATCGCCGCGTACCAGCGGGAACTGATCGAGACACACTATCGTGAGGTGGACAATATGTACCGGCAGATCCGCGGCTGGCGGCACGATTACCGCAACCATATCCAGACAATGAAGGCTTACGCGGCGGCGGAGGACTGGGAGGCGATCGTCCGGTATCTGGATCTGCTGGATGAAGACCTGACGACGGTCGATACGGTCGTTAAGACGGGCAATCCGATGACGGACGCGATTTTGAATTCCAAGATTTCTCTGGCCCGTTCAAAGAATATCCAGGTGGTCGCCGACGCGTTTGTCCCCCTGAAGCTGAAATCTTCGGAGATCGATCTCTGCTGCATCATCGGCAATCTGTTCGACAACGCCATCGAGGCCAGCATGCAGCTGCCGGAGGAGAAGCGGATCATCCGCGTGTACATGGATATGCGCAATACGCAGCTTTATATTTCCTTCACCAATTTTACCGGCCGGAAGAAGCTGAAAAAAGAGGGCGGGCTGTTCCGCAGTTCCAAGGGCGAGGGCCACGGCTTCGGACTTGTCCGGATCGACGCGATCGTCGAGCGGCTGGACGGCTATATCAGCCGCAACAGCGAGGACGGGGCGTTCACGACCGAGATCTTGCTGCCGCAGAAGTAAGACGGCAATCCTGCCCGCTCTCGCAGAAAAGGCCTGATCGCAATTGACAAAGATTTAAAATATCGTTAGAATAAAGAGTGGCCGCTCGCGGATCATGGCAGGCTGCTCTTTTTGCACTGGGTTTTAACAGAATATGCTGCGCAGACGACCGGCTATGGAAACGAAACAGGAACGGGTGAGGTGAGATGATGAGAAACAGAAACAGTGTTCCGGTAATACTAATTATGGTGATCGCTGCCGCCGTCAGCGGCTGTTCCATCATGCCGCTGAAACTTCCCGGTTCTGATTCGGAGGCTTCCGGCCCTGTCAGCACCATGTCAGAGACAATGCCGGTTTTGGATGAAGACGTGTTGGCGGATCCGGATTCGGATACGGTGGTATATGAGGAACTGCCGTCCCCTTATGACGTCAAAGCAGGAGAGATACTTTCCAGGAAACTCTTGAGGAAAGACGATGTCGTCGATTCCTTTTTCTGGCAGAGCGGCATAAGCGATGCTGTTTTTGAGCGTATGGAAGGCAAGTCTTACGGGGAAGGCTGCAATCTCAGGGATCAGCTGCGGTATCTTCAGATCCTTCATTTTGACTTCGACGGCAAGGTGCGGGTGGGCGAGCTGGTATGCAATGAGCAGATCAGCGACGACCTTCTCTACATATTCCGCCAGCTATATGATTACCAGTATCCGATTGAGAAAGTCCTTCTGATTGACGAGTATGACGCGGACGACTGGCTTTCCAGCTCGGATAACAACACTTCCTGTTTTAACTATCGAAACACAACCTACGGAACGGGTCTGTCAAAGCATGCGCGGGGACTGGCGATCGACGTAAATCCGCTGTATAATCCATATATTACCGCCGACAACGGAAGCTGCGTTCCTCCATTGGGAATTCCCTATATGGACCGGACCCGGGACTTTGAACACAAGATTGACGAAACGGATATATGCTGCCAGTTGTTTCTGGAAGCCGGCTTTACCTGGGGAGGAAGCTGGGCGAGTACGCCGGACTACATGCACTTTGAGAAGGTCAAGTAAAATATTGACATCTTTTCTCAATGATGATATATTTATTGCGGTGTACAATGAAAGAGGGCCTTTTTAAAGGCCGATAAGAACAGGACGGATAAGGGGATTATGAAGGTACGGTTATCAATTCTTTTGCTTGTTTTTTCATGTTTATTTGGAATTACATCCTTTGCGGGCACACTGTACAGTGATGATAAGGGGCTCAGATGCCTTGATGATAACGGGAACGCCGTATACGGATGGTACCGTGATGCGGCGAGCGGTTCCTGGTATTATTTTGATGCGGACGGATACGCGCATCATGAATGGCTGACGGACGATGGTTTGACCTATTATCTTCGTCCGGAGGACGGAACCATGATCGCGGACTGCACCACATCCATCTCGGGGGGGTATGGCGCTTTGCGTCAACGGGCGTTGCGAATAGACTTTCGGACAGGTATACCGGATGGCTGCTGGACCGTGTAGGGTGGTATTACCGTCTGCCTGACGGCAGCTTGGCGACGAACGGATGGAAAAAGATTGACGGGGAGACCTATTATTTTGACGAGGCCGGGTATATGAAAACCGGTCTTCTTGAGATTGACGGAAAAATCTATTATCTGGATGAGGTCAGCGGTGCGATGGCGCATGATGGGCAGCGTACCATTGGCGGCGTGACCTATACATTTGACAGTACGGGCGCCGCGGGGTGGCCGTATAAGGCGGTTACGACGGACATTCCGGATTCGGAAAAGTCTGACCTGCGCAAGACGGTGGATTCGATGGTTGACACGATCCTCTCCGGACTGATCAACAGTTCTATGTCGAGACAGCAGAAGGCTGAGAAAATCTATGCGTGGATCCGCGCAAATTTCACATATACAGGACATTCGGCGACAAGGGATTGGGTGGAAGAGGCCTATCAGGGTATCCGCAAGCGTCATGGCGACTGCTATACATACTTTGCGGTTTCCCAGGCACTGCTCGTGAGGGCGGGAATCCCAAGCATTGAGGTGATTCGTTATACGGATAACGATCATTACTGGAATCTGGTTCAGCTTGACGACGGCAGCTGGTATCATTTTGACGCGACGCCCAGAAGGGCGGGCGGATATTTCTGCCTTTGGACGGATGCGCAGATGCTGAGTTATTCTGCCCAGCACGGCGGCTGCTTTGCCTTTGACCAATCGCTGTACCCGCGGACTCCGTAAATTCGCAGAAAGGAACTTTTACCGATTATGGAAGAACTTATTGAAATACTGGAAGGCATCAATCCGGATGCGGATTATGAAAACTGTGATACGCTGATCAACGACGGCATACTGACTTCCTTTGAAGTTGTCATGTTGGTGACGCAGATCGAAGACGCTTTCGATGTGAAAATTCCGGCCGTGAAGATCGTACCGGAGAATTTCAATTCCGCAGCCGGCATATGGGCGCTGATTCAGGAACTGGAAGGAGAAGAGTAAATGTTTCTGGTGTCCTATGAATTTATGCTGTTCCTTCTCCTTTTAACAGCGGTGTATTATCTGGCGCCGAAACGCTTCCAGTGGATTCTCCTGCTTGCGGCCAGCTATCTTTTCTATCTATGCGGCGGTCCGGTGTATGTCGTCTATCCGCTGGTTACTACATTCACCACCTGGTTTCTGGCCCGGAAGATCGGCACAGTTACAGCGGATGCCCGCAGGCATATAAAGGAAATGAAGCTCGGCCGGGAAGAGAAAAAGGCCTATAACCAGACGGTCAGAAAACGTAAAAAGCCGCTGCTTCTTTTGGGACTTTTTTTGAATTTTGGCATTCTGGCCGTTTTAAAATATATGAACTTTGTCCTTCAGAACACAAACGGTCTGCTGCGTTTCTTTAGGGTTCCCATGGAATTCTATGCAGTCGGCTGGCTTCTGCCGCTTGGCATTTCCTATTATACTTTCCAGTCCATGGGTTATCTGATCGATGTCTATAACGGAAAATATGAGCCGGAACAGAATCCGGCCCGTTTCGCGCTGTTTGTTTCCTTCTTCCCGCAGCTGGTCGCCGGTCCCATCAGCCGCTTTGATCAGATGAAGGAAGAATTGTTCGCTGCCCACCCGTTTGACTTTAGGCAGGTAAAACTCGGGGCGGAGCGGATGCTCTGGGGATATTTCAAGAAGCTTGTGATCGCGGACCGGTTAGGGCCCGCGGTATCCGTCATAATCGCTTCGCCTGCGGAGTATAACGGAATTTATGCCTTCCTTGGCATGGTTGGCTACACGGTCTGGATGTATGCGGATTTTGCGGGCGGGATCGATATCGTCATCGGCGCGGCCCAGATCCTCGGCGTGAAGCTTCCGGAGAATTTTGACCGGCCGTTTCTCGCCTCCAGTCTGGCGGAGTTCTGGCGCAGATGGCATATGACGCTGATGCAGTGGCTCAGGGAATATATTTTCTTCCCGGTGTCCACGAGCCGTCTGTCCAAGAAGATATCCGTACTGACCGGAAAGATTTTCGGTAAGAAGGCGTCTCAGAAAGCCCCCGTTTACGTCGCCAATATCGTCGTATGGCTTGTCGCCGGTATCTGGCACGGCGCGTCCTGGAAGTTTGTGGCCTGGGGCATGGCCAACTGCGTTGTCATGCTGATTTCTGCGGAGCTCGCGGGCGCATACCGGTCGTGGCACAAACGCTTTGCCTGGACCGATACGAAGGGATACCGTTGCTTCACGGTCGTCAGGACCTTTTTCCTGTTCTGCTGCCTGGAGATGTTCGAGTATTATCCGTTCACGACGGTATTTGCCATGTTCGGCAATATGCTGACTTCGTCGCGGATTTCGCAGCTTTTTGACGGCCGCATGGCGGCGCTTGGTCTGTCCGCGTCCGACTGGCGGCTTTTGGGCGTCAGCGTCGCGGTGATGGCGCTTGGCGCGGTCTTTCGCCGCTTCCACGGTTTCCGTGAGAAGCTGGATCAGAAACCGGTCTGGCTTCAGTACGCGGCTGTATTCGGACTCTTTCTGGTGGTGCTGCTGACCGGCGCCTATGGGCATGGTTATGATGCGAGCCAGTTCATTTACAATCAGTTTTAGGAGGCGTGCGAGATGAAAAGGAAAAAACTTCTGACGCTTCTGGCGGTTGTCTTGTGTTCTGTGTTCCTGCTTGCGGCGCTGCAGCGCCTTCTGATGCCGAAGTATATGGGGCTGGTGGTGGAGGGAAATTTCATTCACGAATACTATGAGGAAACTTCCGACCATGATGTCATCTTCCTCGGGGACTGCGAGGTCTATGAGAATATTTCCCCGATTGTCCTGTTCCGTGAATTCGGTATTACCAGTTATATCCGGGGCAGCGCGCAGCAGCTGATCGCCCAGTCCTATTATCTCCTGGAAGAGACGCTGAAAACGGAAACGCCCAGGGCCGTGGTATTCAGTGTTTCCGCAATGCAGCAGTACGAACAGACGAACGAGACCTACAACCGCATGACATTTGACGGTATGAGATGGTCTTCGTCCAAGTTCAACGCCATCCGGGAAACAGCGATGGAAGAAGAGCATATGATCGAGTACCTGTTCCCGCTGCTGCGTTTCCACAGCCGCTACAATCAGCTGGAGCCGGATGATTTCCGGTATTTCCTGCGGCGGGGGAAAGTAACCCACAACGGCTATTATATGCGCGCTGATGTGAGGCCGGTCGGACATCTGCCGGCAGTCAGACGTCTCGCCGACTATTCGTTTGACGAGCGGGCCTGGGAATACCTGGATCGGATGCGCAGCCTGTGCAGCGAAAAGGGCATTGCTTTTATTCTGATCAAGGCGCCGTCCCTCTATCCGGCATGGCACGATCAGTGGGATGAGCAGATCGTCGCTTACGCGCAGGAACACCAGCTGACATATATCAACTGCATCGACGCCATCGACAGTATCGGCATTGATTTTTCGCAGGATACCTATGACGGCGGACTGCATATGAACGTCTACGGCGCGGAGAAACTGTCCCGATACCTGGGGCCGTTCCTGCTTGAGGCCGGGGCGGTTGATCGCCGTGACGACGCGGAACTTGCCGCCGTCTGGGCTGAAAAGGGATTGTATTATGACAGCATGAAAGCGCAGCAGGAAGAAGAGTTTGCGCAGTTCGGCTATCTGAAACAATTTAAAACAGAAGAATGATGGGGAGGTTACTATGAAGAGATCTGTAAAGTATCTGGTAACCGGCAGCTGCACCATGTTAACGGCAGCATTTTTGGCAACTTCCTGCGCTTCGCCGAATACGGGCGCGGAGACGGGAAATACTGCGGAGACGGCGACGGAAGCCGGTGTGACAACGACGGCGACCGCGGAGACGACGGCGGCGGAAACCACGGAAGCATCGGAAGCCGGTGTGACAACGACGACGGCCGCGGAGACGACGGCGGCGGAAACCACGGAAGCATCGGAAGCCGCGGAGACGACAGCCGCGGAGGAGACGGAGAGTACGGAAAGTGGGACGGCAAAGGCCGAGACCACAGCTGCGGAGACGACCAAAGAAACGGAGAACGCGGCTGCGGAAACGACGGCTGAGGCTGAGACCACGGCTGCGGAAACGGAGCCCGCGGAAGCTTCTGAGACGGCGGCGGCTCCTGCGGAAGCTGTATCCGGTTATAATTTTGTGGGCGGAGGCATAACTATAACTATGGGTGCGGAAGCCGCGCCGATTCTTGCCGCGCTCGGAGAGCCGACAGATGTTTTTGAACAGGACAGCTGCGCTTATCAGGGCAAGGATCGGGTCTATACCTATCCGGGATTTGAAATCAGCACCTATCCGGCGGACGACACGGAATGCGTTTCGTCGGTATATGTTCTCGATGATTCGGTTGCTACGGCAGAGGGGATCCGAATCGGTTCCACTTCGGAAGAGGTCAAAAAGGCTTACGAGGGCCAGTATACGGAAGAATTTGGCGTCTACCGCGTAAACGACGGCAAAACAGAGCTTAACATCTATACCACCGGCGATGTTGTTGATGGGATTGAGTATCTTGTCGTGCCGGGAGACAATTAGGAGATTACCGTCATGATCAGTAGTGTGCTGGAATTTCTGGAGACATCGGAAAAACGCTTTCCGGATCGTTGTGCCTATGAGGATATCAATAACAGCTACACATTCAGCTGGACCGCGCAGACGGCGCGCGCGATCGGAAGCCGCATCGCGGCTTTAAGGGTCCGCCAGAGGCCCGTGGCTGTCCTGATGGAAAAAAGCACCTCGATGATCGTTGCATTCCTGGGGATTGTCTATGGAGGCTGTTTTTACTGTCCCATCGACGTCACGATGCCGGCAGACAGGATCAGAACCATATTTTCCGTTCTGAAACCGGCAGCGGTCGTCACGGAGCAGTCTCAGCTTGCGCTGGCTCAGAGCGTCGGCGCGGACTGCCCGGTGTTTCTGTTTGATGAACTGACGCACAGTCCCGTGGATACGCGGCTTCTTGCCGCGCGGCGCAGCCGGCAGGTCGACTCCGATCCGCTCTACGTCTTATTTACCAGCGGCTCTACCGGCGTCCCGAAAGGCGTCGTCGTCAGCCACCGCGTCGTGATCAATAATATGCAGTGGCTGGAGCAGGAATATGATTTCCGGGAGACGGATGTCCTGGGAAATCAGGTTCCGCTGTATTTTGACGTATCCGACCATGATGTTTACTGTCCTTTGAAATTCGGCTGCAGAACCGTAATCATCCCGCAGGAACATTTCACGTTTCCGGCCAATCTGATTTCCTTCCTCAACAGCCGCCATGTGACAGCCATATTCTGGGTGCCCTTCGCCCTCAGCGTGGTGGCGAATCTGCGCGGTTTTGAGGCGGAGACGCCGAAGTACCTGCGGTATGTATTTTTCGCCGGCGAGGTCATGCCGATGAAGCAGCTGAATTACTGGAGAAAATACGTACCCGACGCGCTCTACTGCAATATGTACGGTCCGACGGAGACCTATGTGTGTACTTACTACAATCTCGACCGGGAGTTTACCGACGATGAAACGCTCCCGATCGGCTGGCCCTGCGGCAATATCGACATTATGGTATTGGACGATCAGAACCGTCTGGTGCTGCCGGACAGCGGCGGGGAAGGGGAATTGTGCGTCAGAGGCTGTACGCTTGCAAGCGGCTATTACAACAATCCGGAACGGACGGCGGAGCGTTTCGTCCAGAATCCGCTGAACAGCGCTTATCCGGAGCTGATATACCGAACCGGCGATCTGGTCAGCTACAATGAGCGCGGCGAGCTTATGTACCATGACCGCCTCGACTATCAGATCAAACGCCTGGGATATCGGATTGAGCTTGGGGAGATCGAAGCGGCTGCCGGCAGAATCTCCGAGATTAAAGACTGCGCGTGTATCTACGACAACGGAAAGCAGATGATCCTGTTTCTGTATACCGGAACACAACTGGATAAAAAGATGCTTTCCAGGACGCTGTCGGAACGGATACCCAGATATATGCTTCCCAACAAGTATATTTTCCTGGATGAGATGCCCCGCAATGCAAACGGCAAGATCGATCGCAAACGATTGAAGGAACTCTATGTATAGCGGCGCTTCGGGTTATCGTCGGAGAAGAAGGCGGTCGAACCGTTATCGCCGGGCAGGGAATATGCGGAGATATTCCCATTATGACAGGAATCGATCAGGCAGCGCTATTTCCGGCAGCCGGCGTCCCGGTTCCGTCCGATACAGAACCGCAAAGAAGCCTTACCGCAGGAAGAGGGTGTCGCTGACGCCCTTTTTCATGATGATTCCGCTGGCGGCGCTTATTCTGGGCCTGACAACCGGAATCTTCGGCGGCCATTACAAGAAAGCCGTCTATGAGACAGAGACGGCGGCTGTTATGCAGCCAATCCGGATTGTTATTGACCAGTCCGTGACACCGTTTGACCGTTCGCCGTCAGGGACGCGGCCGGCAGCCCCGACAGAAAGCAGCACGGAACCGCTGACGGAAACGGAAAACGGCGCGGCCGTAAATCCGGAAGAGACGACGGACGCGCCGCCGCCAGAAACGTCCGCTGAGGAGACAACGGAGGCGCTGGCAGAAAGCGAGCCCGGATTGCCGACCGTTTCTGTCGGGGATGTGCTGTCGGATGAGCTGGTGGAACGGATCGGAGAGGATAACCTGTTCTGGCAGAGTAAGATCACAGAGAACACTTACGCGCGCATCAATGGAAAATCCTACGGCAGCGGATGTCCGGTTCCGGTCAGCAGCCTGCGGTATTTACGTGTGCTGCACTATGATTTCGACGGAAATATCCGGGTGGGAGAGCTAATATGCAACCAGTCGATCAGCAGCGACCTGCTTTCCATCTTCCACCAGCTTTACAGCGCGAAATATCCGATTGAAAAGATCGTTCTTGTCGACGAGTACAATGCGGATGACGACGCGTCCAGCTCCGACAACAATACCTCCTGTTTCAATTACAGGACCGTGGCCGGAAGCAGCAGCCTGTCCCTCCATGCGCTCGGGGTGGCGATTGATATTAATCCGCTCTATAATCCGTATGTGACGAACGGCGGCGCCGGCTGCGCGCCGGAAAACGGACGCGTTTATATGGATCGCAGTCGGAATTTTGACTACAAGATTGATGAAAATGATCTCTGTTACCGGTTATTTACCGAAGCGGGGTTCACATGGGGCGGGAGCTGGGAGAGCAATCCTGATTATATGCATTTTTCAAGGGGCTCAAAACCGGAGACCTGATTCCTGCCCGGAGAGACTCGCTTTGCTGGGAGATTCGCTTTACAAGGAGACTTGCTTTGCTAAGAGACTCGTATGAGAAGCCTCGCGGGATGACCCGCGTGAAGTCTCGCAGGAAGATCCGCAAAGAAGCCTCGCAGGAAGTTTCATAAGAAGACCCGCACCCGCGTTTGCGGAAACTCCTTGACAAACCCGGCTCCGGCGCATATAATCGTTAATGATAAGAAAACGCGCTGACGGGAACAGTAGCGGAGGACGAACGGCCAGAGAGGGACGCGTACGGTGGAAGCGTCCCGCGGGAGTTTTCCGTGAAGACCATCCCTGAGCGGCCCTTAATCGGGTCCGGTGAATCCGTTATCTTCACAAATGAAGTGGTTTGGGCGGCGCTTGTCCGCTCACTCAATAAGGGTGGAACCGCGATTTGAAAATCGTCCCTTCTTGCGGCAGTATGCAGGAAGGGATTTTTTGTATCTGCGTGCAGGAAAGGACGCTTGCGACGATTCCTGCAATTTTCTCTTTCTGCGGAGTACAATTAACTATTAAGAGAGGAGTTTACGAACATGAAAGTAACCTTAAAAGACGGAAGTTTCAAGGAATACGCCCAGCCCATGCCGGTGATCGACATCGTATCTGACATAAGCGCCGGGCTGGCCCGCGCTGCGTGCCTGGGCGAGATCGACGGCGAGGGCGTGGATCTGCGCACTGTGGTGGATCATGACTGCACCTTGAATATTTTGACCGCCAAAGACGAAAAGGGACTGGCGGCCCTGCGCCATACGGCGAGCCATGTGATGGCCCAGGCTGTCAAGCGGCTTTACCCGGGCGCGAAGCTGGCTATCGGCCCGTCCATCGCGGACGGCTTCTACTACGACATTGACTTTGAGGAGCCGATCACCGCGGAGGATCTGGAGAAGATCGAGGCGGAGATGAAGAAGATCGTGAAGGAGGCCCTGCCCCT
>CANRHU010000088.1 GCA_947630485.1 uncultured Lachnospiraceae bacterium | reverse complement strand
CGTCCAGCGCATCTTCCAGCTGCTCTAACTCTACAAAGCCATCAATGCCGTAGTCCTTGATGATCCGGCGCGGCTGAACCTTCCTTGCGTGGTACTTCCTGATCCCTTCCTTGACCTCTTTCAGATAATCAGTAAGGCCGAACTCTCTGAACGTGATCAGGTCCATATATGCCCATCTGAGCTGCTTGTCATCCAATATTGCGTACATTTCACCTTGCCTCCTTCAAAACGTATTTTCCGAGTTCCGAATCCTCTGCTGATTCATCCAACCACCTGTCGAACCCTTCCGGATTGCGGCTCTCGATCTCATCCATCAACCAACCTCGAACGGTCGGAATATCCTCACCATTCATCTTCTCAGTCATGCAGAACGTCTCAACCAGATTCTTCATGCTCATTTTCTCCAGAACCATCTTGTACGGCGCATCCATCATATCCTCCTTCCTGCCGGTTCCCGGATCAGGATGCCGGACCGCTCCATGATAACCGAAAACATCTGGATTACCTTGATCTCGTTCCGGAAGCTCCGGTATACCTTCACATACCCCTTAACGTTCGGAATCTGGATATCGAAATACCCAGATTCACGCGTCTTGTCCATATACTTGATCCCCGCCCTGTCCAGGCGACGTCTGATTTCAAAGCTGCTATCAGAATTACCAATGACTTCCCTGATCTCTACGACCGTCATAGCTGCCTCCTATTTCCACATAAAATCCTGGTCCGGACCGTCGAACTGCCCGTCTGTGAACCGCATTCTGATAACCGATGGAATCTGGGTTACTTCCAGAAAATCCAGATCAGATATCCTATACGATGTGGTAAAGCCGGAATCGTCAACCAAGTTCACAAACTTGATGTAACCGTTATCCACGTACCTGACCTCTGCTGGCGTCATTCTCTGCACCGGGACGTCTCCCTTGCACTTGATCCTTACCTCCACTCCGATTGCCTCCTTAGATTGCGAACCCTGCATTTTCGACAGTTGCGATGATGGCGTTCAGCGCCCTCTTGTCATTCAAATGGGACTTTACCTTGACTGGGCTTCCGAAGCCCTTGTAGTAGTAGGCGGTCAGCGTTCCCTTATCCTGGCTGAATACTACCGATACCTTGTACTCAGACTTACATTTTCCATACCAGGCTACCTCAACTTCCTTCTCATAACTCTTTTCAAGCTCCGTAAGCCCGAATGCGTTCTTCTGCTCTTTGAATCCTCTGTTTACCAACTCTGCATAAAGATCGAAAAACTTTTTCACTGCAATGCCCTCCGTTTCGTGAGTTTTTTCTGTATCTGAGTATAGTATAACTCACTATGGTGCGTTACGTCAAGCCAATTATTGCAAAATGTGAAAATTTTTCTGGATAGATCCCGGGACAGCCGATAGAATAGAAGGATTTACAAGACGTCTCAAAAGACAGCTTGCATGACGTCTCAAAAGACGTCTTAATTTCGCAGAGTATGTATTTATATATTATATATATTCTATTTTCTTTTTAGGCGTCTTAAAAGACGTCTTGCGTGACGTCTTAAAAGACGTCTTACGTGATCGGTATTATAATTAAGTAGAAAGTCATTTTTCGGATACTTGATCCGGCGTGGATCGGAGCTGCTAAATAGGGGGTGCAAAATTACTGGTGTCAATTTCTTTAGCGTCTCAAAAGACGTCTTGCGTGACGTCTCAAAAGACGTCTTTTTGTTCATATCTCAAATTTCAATACTCATTATGATTGCTTTTTTAGCTATCTATTGTATAATAGTTTTACAAATACTATATAGCGGGTTTAGGTGGAAAACATGTCAATACTTTCAAAGATAAAAGAAATGCTATTTTCTAATCGAGCAAACAGAGATAATGATGATAACGAAGATTCTTCACATATTTTGACAGATGATTCTGATTTAATGGAATGCGAAATAGATTTTGAAGAGAGCAAAGAAACTAGTGAATTTTATAATTTATCTGATATAATTGAACATGGATCAGATATACATGACCGAATTAAGGCCTGCGAAAAATCATTAGAACTTCTTCCAGGCTTTGTAAATACATATCTTGAAATGGATGGTGAGCTTCCGCCGTATATTCTCTGTCGGGATAAGGCACCTCTTTTATATATGCAAATTGGCGAATGGGATAAAGCCATAGAAACGGTCAAATATTGTATTCAAATCAATGCTTTTTTTCCGCCAGAAGAAGGGCAGGAAGCACTTGAATACTGTCAAAACTATCAAAAAACAGCGGAAAAGATTATCCTGTTCCTCAGAGAACATCCCGGATTTCTTCAAAAGGATATATATAAGACAGCTAACCTTGATGAAAGCGAAAAACCCAATGCCAGACATTTTTGCAGATATTCACTTCTTCTAAGAAAAGAGCCTTATGGGAAAACGTACCGATTATATGTAAAATAACACCCCTCCGCACCGGGTATGATGCGAAGGGGGCAGATTCAATTAGACGATGGCAGATTTCTGTATCTGGTCAAATTCTTGTTTTGTCATATATACTTGTTTATTTTCATCAATCTGATATTTTTCATGATATGTATAGTACGCTGTTAGCACATCATTGAGTTTGTCACTACTCAGCTTGTCCTCCTGCCTCCGGTACATTTTCAGGTCGTCATGCAGTTCAACTTTCAGCGTATTGTCCAGTTGAATATAGCTGTCCTTATCTATAACCGTTTCATGAGGATTGTCTGCATATATAACCTTATTGCTCCTCATGGCAGCCTTATATTCTTTTCCTGCCAAGGAATCAATCTGCGCAATCTCTACGGTATTCAGTTCCCCATCAATTCCAACGATTAAATACGGATGCCTGGTCCGAGAGATTAGTCCATCATTATTGAACCTAATGCGGAAATTCAGGACTTGCCCGATTTCTAGTTCACTCATGCCGGCATCCTTTCCAGGATCTTCACAATATCGGCATACTGCTTGGCATAATCCTCGCGGTGTGCCATGGAATCCATTTTCTGATCCTCTTTCCGGTAGAAAGAATGCTTATTTTCCCATTCCGGATCCTCATGCGATAATTCTATAAGCTCATCCAACGTCGCTCCCTGGAAGGCTCTGTAAATTTTGTCAAGAAAACTTTTTTCCTCTCCCGGTATCGAAACTGGGAAATTTCTTTTTTCCAGCAAAACAGAATATCGTTCCTGAATATTCGGGTCAACGGCTCCATTGTCATACGCATAAAACACAGAATCCATTAGCGGCTTTCCGTATTTTGCAATATAAATATTCTGTGCCATATGGAGATACTTATTCAGCCGCGCATTTCCTTCATAAAATTTTCTACCGTTTTGATAGCGAAGATGATCCTTATTAAAAAGACTTCTATCCTTATCAAGGCTCAGAAAATATAATGCAACATCAATCCCTCGCAGCATAACATTCCCTCCTCTCTTTTGTTAACTCACCGATCCTGGAAAAGAGATCATCAAGTGAGCGCTTCGGAGCCTGGCCCGTGCGCATACTCTTTACTTCCCTGCAGGACCGGGCAATAGATTCGGATACCGTACACGGCCTTGAATAGGTGCTAATCATAAGCCAAACCTCCTTCTGATAGTGTTTCCGCGCAAAACGATTATCATTCGCGCAATCATTTTCATCGTCAATTTGATTATACTCCATGTTCCGCGGATCTGCAAGACTATTATTCCGTAAATCCGGGCACAAAAATAGAGCCTCCCCGGATCTCCCGGAAAGGCTCATATTATCGTCAGATCAGATATCTTTTCGCAACCGTGTCATACTCGGCAATCTGCAAGGCTCCCTGGTCATCCGTAACCATGCACTTGCCTTCGTTGATGCCCGGATCCTCGCAGAGGTAGAACAGCCTGCCGTCCGGCGCCCGGTGGGCTCCTTTCAGCATATACCCGCGCTCGTCGAACAGGTACCAGGCCCAGGTGTCTCCGGTTGCCTCGTGCAGCCAAGCCCAGGTCCCTGCCGGATAGCTTCCGTCCTCGTTCCGATACCACCAGCCAATATCATCACTGTACCAGCCGGGAATGTAGCTCGTCTGTTTCTTCGTCAGTCCGTAGTGTTCGGCAATAACGGCAGCTTCCGCTTCCGCCAGCCGCTCCAGATTCCCGTCGTCCATCAGCCAGGCGGTAGAACGGCTGTTGGTATGGAAGGAATGTTCCAGGATCAGCCCCGGCGTCCCTACGGCCGTCGCCCCGCGGACCACTCCGTAATAATCGCCGTTCTTCCCCGGTACATTCTCGATATGCCCTTCCTGCTGGGTCTGCATGACCATCTCAACGCACTTCGCCAGTTTCAGTCCGATCTCATCCGCGCTGTGGTTGATAGCGCAGTATGCAGCCGGATAGTCGATGGATTCACGCTTCGCAGAAGCCGTGGCGTTGCTGTGAAGGCTGATGAACAGATTGCAGCCCTTCGACGCCGCTCCGCGGTCATACAGCACCCGGTCCGTCTCCTGGTTCGGCCTGGTGGTGATTATCTCTACGCCGTTGTATTCCTCCAGGTGTTTCTTTAACAGCAAATGCAGTTTCCAAACCATGTCCGATTCGTAATATGCCGAATTACACGGGCTCTGGTTATACTTGCCATAATGGCCGGCATCAATACATATCTTCGTCATTTTATTTCCCGCTCCTATTCCAAACACATCGTATAATGTCAGATCATATGTCTCTATGATCGAGCATATCTTATCGACGTAATTTATGTCCGTCGCATACCCGCCGTCCTTGATGATCTGGGCGGCCTTGCGGTAGCTTAATTCCCCGACGAGCCCCTTATATCTCAGCTCAGAACCTTTCATCGCCCCGGCCAGATACAAGGTATGGTCGATTACGCTCTGCTGTACATCCGGGTATCGCCGGAAATCGGATTCCAGATACGTCGTGTTACCTTGTTCATCCTGCTCCGGGCTCTTTTTGGTGTAGATTGATGTCCCGTCCCATGCGCTCGGCCACGTATTCCCGGACAACTCCGCCTTCATCCCGAAAACATTATGTGCATTGACAGCCAGATCAGATGTTCCATATGCGCTTTCCAGACAAGCCTGCGCGATTGTCACGCTCGGCAGGATAAGCGCATAATTGATTGCCGCTGTCGCCATCGGCGCCATGTATTCAATAAATTCCTCCTTGTTCATAACAGTCCTCCTTGAAAAATCAGAGGGCGGATTTCCCGCCCTCTGTGATCTGTGATCCCGGTACGCCTCAGTCCTTCACATAGCCTGCACCGGGATCTCCCTTTTCTTTCGGTCCGCCGTCTGCGGTATCTTCATCCTCTCCAAATTCGATATGTGCAGTGACCAGCTTTTCCGCAACTGCAAGCCCCTGAACCAGAAATTTCGGGACGTTGAAGCCGGCCTCCACCAGATTCTCCAGGATGGACCTCAGCTCGTTTATCAGTAATGTTGCCAGGGTGAACCAGCCAAACAGGATCAGGAATCCGGCGTCTATGTGCAGCATATCATTCAGGAATTGTACCAGCAGATTCGGAATCAGGAACGATACCAGGATAATCGCCCAGTACCCGACCTTCTTCACGATCCCTTTCAGACCGATATAGCTTGATTCCTGGTGGAGCTTATAGCTCCGGTACCAGCCCGTCAGCCAGTCCAGGACGTTACATAACAGGAACCCCACGAAAAGGTAGTAATAACGCCCCAGAATGGCCGATAGGACCGTTGTAACGGCCGCGACCGTCAAATTGTACTTACTCACTACATTCATGCTCTCTAGCCTCCTTCTAAGGTCATTCTTCGATTTGCTGACGAATCTTCGCCGCCTCATTGATCGTCCGGACGCATGGAAGCCGGTCGGCTTCCTCCGCGCCGATGTGCTGCATCACTACCTGGAACAGGTCGTTAATCACTTCGGACTGCATCCGGATGATCTCATTCTGTTTCTCTACCACCATGTACAGACCATCATTCATCGCCTGCGCCTCCATAAACAGCCTCGCGGACCTGCTCCCGGAACTTCTCCGGGACGGTCTCGATATCACGGCCGCTCTCTACCAACTTGATGTAGATACCCAGCATTTTACGCACCCCCTTCCTTTGCTTTGATGGCCTCGATTTCTTCGTAGATGTCTGCCATCCCGCTCATGATAAGCATTTGGTTATCCTGCTGCTCCATGATCGCCTCGTAAATATCCGCCTGGCCTCCCATGGACGTCAAGAGGTCTTTTAGAATGGCGGACTGCTTGGCTTCCTGCTCCTGGAGTTCGTAATATTCGTCCAGGCTGAGAAACCGGCTCTCGCAGGTAAATCCGCTTTCTGCCTGGCCGTCCATTCCTTCCCGCTCATACGGCTCGATGTTCCGTCTCTGGATGAACGTATTACGGTTCACCAGCTCCAGCTCTTTAGGCCGCACGGCGCATAATTCCTGTTGCCATTTCCGCATTTTTCCTCGCTTCCTCCTTATCTGCCTTTGAGATAATTTTCTTGATGGTCTTGTACCGGACATAAGGCTTTATTCTGTCCAGGTACCAGTTGTAAACATCTGAGTGACCGACCCATCCCATCAGGGACGAGAATGCCCTGCACGTTTTCAGCGGGAACCTTTGCTTCTTCTGCTTCTTCTTGTATATCTTCTGTGCCACTCGGGAAAGATGTATGATGTTGCATTCGCGCATTACGGTCCGGTTCCGGTGGAATACCCATCCCATCGCGGATACCGGTCTTCCGGTGATCTTCCCGTTTTTCCGGACATACTCGAAGCGGAATACCTGCCAGTCTCCCTTCATGCGGAGACCGATTTTCGCCAAGTACCGCCTGATATACAAGATTGCCGTGTGCAGCTTTTTCTTGTTATCATCGGCCAGGGTAAAGTTATCCATGTACCGCGCATAGTGCGCGACTTTGACCACGGTTTTTAATTCATGGTCGAGATCCTGCAGAACGAAATTTGCAAGCCATTGAGACAGATAGAACCCAAGCGGAAGTTGATTCGGGAACCACTTCAAAGATACAGCGATCAGATGCAGGAACAGTCTGTCATGGATCCACGCCTCCAACTTCTCCATGACGTACTTCGTCTTTACGTGGCCGTAGAAATGCCGGATATCGCATTGGGCGAAATTCCGGATTCCTTTTCCTGATCGTATCCACCGGGCGATTGCCTGCTTGCCCCTCAAACCGCCGCGATTTGGGAACGATGAATAGCTATGGTGATAACTGCTGCCATAGATGATCGGTTCCAGGATCATGACGATAACGTGCTGGATCCAGAGCTCTACCAGCGTCGGGACGTATATGATCCGGACCTTCCCTTTCTCGCGCAGAATCAAAGGGCTGTGCCTGGGCGGATTAAAAGCCAGCTCCGGATGTTCTGCCTTCCAATCTGCCGGCTTCGTATTGATGATGATTTGCTGTATCTTATCGACCCAGCTATCCAGGTCGGCTTCCACTTCCTGGATATCATTCCGCTTGGTCTTTTTCCTTTTCATTTTGAAGTATGCGGCTCTTATGACATCTTTCCGGCAGGCCAGCTTATACAGATAGCGGTACGATTTCTTACGTACCCACCTGATTCCGGTCGCCTTCTCGATGGCATACTCACCGCGCTTCATCAGCCTTCTATTCCTCATAACCTCCTACTCACTTTGTTGTTGGATCAGTTATCTTCTACCTCCTCGTCGCTTTCGAACTTTGCCTACTACTTGCAACGCCTGATCCGGAATCATTTCCACTCACCAAAACCCGTAAAGGGCGGATATAGCGGTATTTCAACCGCCAGCGGTGTAGGACCGACAGAGACATTTTGGTTGACGCACTGTATTGGTAGATGTTAAGGGACGCCCCGTTGTTCCACCTGGCGTTCGTAGCCACGTCATTCAACGTCCGAGCCCAGAGACCATCGTTGGCCCCATTGTTCACATTGCCGAGGCGGAGCGAAACTGCCGGAGAGGACGTCTCCATCAGCCCCTATTGTTACGTTATAAAACTTTGCAAAATTCTATGTTCTTCCTTCCGGTATGGATAGCGGGGGAGAGCCCCCGATCCCCCCATTCCGCCGCTACGCGGCGGCAGGTGCAGGGAGAAGCAGGGACGCCCCGAGGCCCCACCAGGCGCCCGTAGCCACGTCAGCCAACGACCGAGCCCAGAGACCATCGCCGGCCCCATAGTACACATCGCCGAGGCGGAGCGAAACCCTCACGCCTTCGGCGTTCGCCCAGGTCGCGTCGCAATAACCGGTGGCGGAAGTGGCTTTATCCTTCATATCCGCACACGGAACCGCGCCGTAACCCTTGACCACATTGTACGTCGGGTAGTAATGAGGGTTCGTGTCGCCGGGCTTAAAGTCGATTCCGGTATCCAGATACTTCTCACCGGTCGGATCATAGGTGTAATCCGTGGATACCTTGATTCTACCGGAGGACAGTACCATGTACGGGTCGCGTTGCCAGACCATGTAGGATCCTAACACAGCAGAATGGAAAATCTTGTTGAAGCTCTTATTGTCGCTGGAGCCCCAGAACATCCCGCCGTTTACGACCTCGTTCTTCTTCGTGCCGTAAGCCTGCGCTTTATCATTGACGTATGCACCGCTCATTCCTCCGCCGAACGCCTCCTGGCTGTTCGTACTCTTGGAAATCAGGATGCAGAGGTTCGCGAGGAAATTCGTGATCGGTCCGCCAAAAAACAATCCGTTTTTCGAGGTGTTCTGTATCGCTTTCCACTGGATATCCGTGGTGATCCCGGCAGTCACTCCCAGCTTTTCCTTGAACGGCGCGTCCTCCGCGACGTCAGCCTGGGCTCCGGAAGCTGTACCATAGCACATCTGACCCGCAAGACTTCTCAGCCTTCCCTGATCGTCAATCGAGCCGTAGAACATCGGGCCGAGCATGTAGGGCCGCTCCTTCCCGAGGACGTTGAAGCCCTGCGCCTCAAAATCATCGGTCAGCTTCCGTTCCGAGATCAGCACGTACCTGTCACCGGCCAGCTTATACTCCCACGTATACGCCTTCGGGATAACAAACATAGCGTTTCCGTTATACGTGGCGTCTGAGACGTTGGATTCCGTTCCGTCAGCCTTCTGCGCGTAGTTGTCCGGGTTCAGGTAGTAATCAATCCCGCCATCAAAATTCGCCATGACCGGGACCATTCCCTTCAAATAATCAAAGGAGCCCCAGTCGCCAAGGTCCATGACGTGGGTCTCCTTGTTCATCTTCATCGGACGGAAGTTCTTATTCGCGCCGATATACTCCACCCGGGATTCCGGATCCTGATCGGTGGTTTCATGGACGATGAATCCGTATACCGGCTTGTCCAGCGGTACCAGGTTATTTACCAGGATATCCACCTTTCGCAGGATCTCGGCGGTATGCTGCAGCGATACCTCCATTTCGGAAAGCAGGTTGATCTCCTGCCAGTGCGCCGGGTCCCATTCCTCCCCTTCCTCGATCTTCACCGTGCATTTGTAAGTCGCTCCCTCGTGGGTGACTACATCACCCGGCGAAAACGGTGTTTCCGGATCGTATTCCGGAGGCGTCCCGGCCTGATTCTTCAGAAACATGGTATTGTCGAACAGGATCCGCGTCGCGTAGTTGAAATTGTCTGCGTGATTGGTGTCCGTAGTCTCCAGCAGTTTGATCTTGTCTGCAAACTCCGGAGACGTGTTGCTGTAATCTTTCATCTGCTATCAGCTCCTTTCTCAGAAAATATCATCCAGCGTGAAGGTCATTTCGATATACCCGTCCTTGCCCTTCTTCATGCAGTTCATGATCGCGACGGCATCACCATCCGCATCTATCAGAGCCATCTCGCTAATAAACTTTCCGGTGCATTCCTCCTGGGTCAGCTTGCAGGTATACCGGCACGTAAAATCGTCGATATAGGAATGGCCGTCTACGTCCTTACGAATGATTTCCTCCACCAGTTCTTCCTGATCTTCTGTCGGCTTCTTCGCGTTGCCATCCGCGTCACAGCCTCCGCTTCCAAGCGCCATCTTGGTGATCTTTGGAAGGGCGCTATCACCGGCCCGTGCTTTTAGGATTTTCTTGCGCGCCTTGCGTGTTATGACGGTATATTCATTTCCGTCTATGCTTGCCATTCTATTTCCTCCTTTCGATATATCGAATCAAGCGTTTTGGAGCCGTCGAGAAGCAGGCTCCCGTCCACAAACGCCGGATTCCGTGAAATAATAACAGGACCAGGGGCAATCCTCTCCCTGGTCCTCACCGCACCATGGACGGCCGCTCCGGCCGCCATCTTCTTCCTGATATAATTCAGCTCCAGACTTCCGTCCAGCAAAGAGCTTCCGTCCAGATATCTCGAATGCCAGAAATCAAGCCTGCCTCCGGATGCGGCATCGCTGATCTTCGGCCTTTCGTCGATCCGGAATCCCATGCGGACCAGGGTGCTGTCGATTTTGGCAGATTCGGTGTTCTGAATCTTGTAGGCTCCGGCATTCACTCCAAGGAACATGCTGTATGCACGGAGGGCATTCAGAAACTCGCTCCCGTCCAGGTACGTGTCGCCATTCAGGATCCGGCACCTCCAGAACGGGAATTGTGCGTATATATTCATGCTGCTGATCTGGAACCTTTCAAGGCCGGTGTGGTCTATCGTGATCCTCACAAGATCGTTAATCTTATATACCGTATGGGACTGTTTCAGCCGGTCAATCTCGTTCCGGATCTTCTCGACGTCCAGTGTCCCCTCGCCCATGCAGTAGATCATGAATACGTTGGGATGTTCCGGCTCATAGGCAAATTCTCCCGGATCGTTCACGTCGGCAACGTATACCTCAAAATCTGTTACGTTATTCAGAAACCGCTCCATTCGGTAGGGATTCATCGGGGCCTTAAAGTCCCGCTTCCGGAATATCTGCTTCCGCCTTTCCACGTAATCATCATCCCGCCTGATAGGCAGATGGTATTTTGCCTCATGGTACATCAGACCCCAGGTAGCCGTTTCCGGAAATAGCTGTTCCGGAAGGGTGTCTATAATGTCCCATACAGCATCCCACTCGATTCCCATTACCTGAAACAGCCACTTGCCAACATACGATTTCTCGTAAAACTCCGCCGAGATGTCCTCCATCATCCGCTTTGCCGCAGGGCTTGTAGGGAAATTCTCTAAATCCACTCGCCCACCCCCTTATTCAGAGAAGGTAACATCGCCGACTGTCGGATATTCCGCCTCGGACAGCTGGACGTTCTCCGTTCCTCCGTTTACAGCAAAATTCCGGAAATCCAAGACGCCGCTCAGTCCCGTCAGCGTGGCGTGTGCGATATTGTATTTGATCTCCCCATCGTCCTTTGCCTGCTGATGGTATGTGACCATAGCGGCCTTGAAGGCTTCCTGAATCTGTCCGGCGTCGGTTCCTTCCGCACACTCCAGATCCGT
>CANRHU010000087.1 GCA_947630485.1 uncultured Lachnospiraceae bacterium | reverse complement strand
CTTCGGTTCCTTCCAGAGCCTCGCACGTCGGGCATACGTTTTCATTCAAGGCCGTGGACCATTTCTTGATGCAGGTTCCGATCAGATAGTCCGCCTGAGCCTGTCTTATTCCCAGGTCCGCCCCATGGTTATATGCAGACGCAAGCTCTGTTCTGGCAATCGTGACGGCCCTCTGCCTGTGAAGCCTCTCAGCATATACCGACGTGCTTTTCAGGGCATTCTTGCGGATATTCTCGTCGCTCATTCTCGGGTGGTCCTTAATCAGCTTTTCCACGGCGCGATCATAGAATTTCCTCGCGCTTTGCGTCTGCGGGACCGTCAGACCAACACATGGGCGGATCAGCCTGGCGAGTTCGTCAACTCCATACCGTTCCCTGATTCGTTCCTCCAGAAGAGCCCTTATGGCCTCTGTCTGTACTAACGTACTGTTCGTGACCAGGGTAGCTCCGCGGTCTGCGATCCATTCCAGGATTCCGGGTGACTGCGTATTAAAAACAAAAGAATCCGCAATCTTGTCCATGATGGGCTGTGACGTGGATCCTTTTGCAATAGCTGATTCCCATATTCCGTTGAATCTTTCCTTTACCAGAGCAGCGTAATCGTTTGACCATGCCTGGTAAGTTTCCTCAGTGATGTCCCCGGTCAGCACGGCCTCTCGCAATTCCTGGTATGAGATGGCATTTTGCTGCTCCTTCCAGAAACCGCACATGATTTCTGCCGGTCCTTCCATCTCGTCAGTCAGGAAGCTGTTCAGCCTGTCCAGGACTTCCTGTGCATTCCCTGATTTACTCCGTTTCTTCACCCGGCTGGCGGGTATTATCGTCCAGCTCATTCATCCGGCCTCCCTAGCCGCCTTCTGGCGGCCTTAGCCTCATCATCGGGTATTTCTTCGGGTTCTTCCTCAGAGCCGCTCCTTGCCGCCGTTCTGGCCTTTGGTGGCTGGTTCCGGTCCTGTTGGTTCTGTCTGACCTGATCTATGATCCGCGTGTCCCCGGTCCGCTCCGGAAGATGTGCAACCATGCGTATGTAATCTTCCAGTCCATCGTCAGGAAGCAGGATGCCGATACCGGTCATATCCCGGATAAATGCTCCCAGCTTGGTCAGGTCAACGTCCTCGATATCGCCGTGCTTCATTTTCGGGAAGTCCGTTATGGAAGCAAAATGATCCCCGTTAATCTCCAGCAGTGCCGGTATGGCTTTGTTGTTGAACGTCTCGCAGATGATATCCAGGTAGGACCCGATTGCCAGGCTGAACAATTCCGTTTTGTCCGAACTCAGTGCGAAAGATCCGGTCTGCTGATGACCCAGGAATATGAAATCAGCCAGAACCGTCATAGCGATTCTGGTGTCATATCGGTCTATAATCCCGGACGTATTAAACTGCCTTGCCCCTCCGGAATTGAGAAGCGTCAAATCAAACCCATACGGGAGGACGATTCCTTCCGCCTGATCCCTCCGGATGTTCTTAACCATGCTCTCCAGTGCCGCCCTCATCCTGGTGATATTCGGGTCGTTTTCGTCCCAGATATCCAGGCCCTCCGGAGCCGTAATGACCGGAAGCCCGGCCAGGTCTCTTTCGATTCCGATTCCCTCTATCTCCTGAATGCGTCTCTTGAAGTACCATGACCTATAAGCATTTCTAAGCACGGATCTCCCTTCCGGATTGTCCTTCTGTGACTTCGTGCGGAACAGCATAGCCTTGGTCAGTGGTATGGTGTAGAGATTGAATGACGGTGGCGGCTGCTGTGTCATTCCGACCAGATTATCGTTATCGTCGTACTCCCACTTATACAAGGTCTCCTGGGATCTGATCGGCAGCTTCCTCCAACCGATCAGACCATCATTATACTTGCTCCGCGTCCTCGGATCTTTGGTCCTTCCCATCCTGCGTTTATAGACGATCTCGTGCAGGGACCATCCATATGTCAGGAAAGACAGTACCTCGGATATGGTGTCGCTCCAGGTTTCCTCCATATCGTTCATGCAGGATTCCACGAACTCTGCAGCCTCCTTGTCGATGGATGATGTCCCGCCTGGCTCTATGCTCCAATCAGATTGCCGGATAAGCATTTCGATGGAGAATAGAATGGCGCCGACGATATCATCATTCTCGGCCATCTCATGATATACCTCGATACCCTTCCTGCCTCTCAGCTCCGGCAGAAATTCCTCATAGAACACTCCGCCGTATCTTCGCTGTCCTATCCGTCCGATTTCTTCATTAGCCATTCTTCATCACCTCACTTTCGCCAGTAGCTCTCCTTGCCAAGGGAATTGCTCCCCGGCGTGGAGTAGGTGGCTCCATTTTCAATTTCGTTGAATGCAGAGCTGGAAGCGTCGATCATATCCTTGAACTTTGATTCCGGGAACGATTCTGCCTGATTGAAATACATCTCGTTCCATGGAGCCAAAAGGACGTCCACGTTCCCGGCCTGCCATTGTGCCGCAAGCGGTTCCGCCCGGCTCTCCTTGGATCCAGATTCAGCTATGGTCTTTACCAGGAAGCCTGCCAGCATTTTGGTGTATGATTCCGCCTGTTCCTTTCCTGCCTGCCCCGGGTCTTTCGGCAATCGCTCGATCACCCGGCCGTACTTCTGCTTATCCAGCATACAGGTCATTTTGATAAGCACACGCACCTCGGAAGCGGAAAGCCTTTTGTTGATAACGTCCGCTATGATATAGCGTCCGTTCCTTCTCTTTCCGATCAATACCCCGGCCGTGTATGCGGGATCCCCATCTTCATCCTCCGACGTGGCCGCCAGGTCCCAGCCTCTCGCCCAGAGTATTACATCGGTCGGGAGAGCTTCGATCAGCGTTACCTGTGTCCTGCGGAAGAACAGACCGGCCGCGGCTTTGATCTTCCAGTTTCCTTTCAGCAGCCGCTCCATATCGACCAGCGGTAAGGCTTTCAGGTTCGCCATATAGCCCGGGTTGATCTCCATAAGAATTTTGTTGTCGTTCAGCTTTGAGGCTATGAACGTAACGCTCTTTGGAAGGTCCGCCGCTTCCTCATCCGACATTCCCTGTTGGATGCCATACCGGATCCCATCTTCTTTGGTGTCATACCACGTAATGTTGTCATTCAGATTCACCATCCACCGTACCCGTCCGCTTCGCTCCGGGATCGGGTATCCGGTGTTCTGATCTATCCACCAGGATATGAACTCGGCTACCCACGAATCAGAATCCGGATTGCATGTCGCTCTCATGTATGGAGCCACGCCGCACGTTGATCTGTTTCTGGAGAGCATATACAAAAACTGACGCTTGGTAAAATGCGTCAGCTCATCGAATCCGATATATGCAATTTCTGTTCCCTGCCAGGAGTGAAGGTCCGCATCGCATTCCAGATGTGCGAAGCTAAGTCTGGATCCTCCCGCAAAGTCCCAGTGTAGCCTGGGCGTCTTTCCGGGCTTTGATCCCGGTACGTTGGAGAATATCTTGGTGCTGGCGTCCCACAATCCGCCTTCTGCCGTGATCTGGTTGTAGTTATGGCGGAATATCACTCCGCCGAATCCCTTCACATCTTTATGCCTCAGAGTTTCCAGAAGCAGAGCATAAGTCTTTCCGCCTCCGGCTGCCCCGCCGTATATGATGATGTCTGCCGGGTTGGTCATGAACTCTGTCTGCGGTCCAGCCTGCGGCATCAGAACATCCTTCCTGCGAGTGTCCCGGCCGTTATCCGGTATGATGATAGATGGATAATCCGGAACGAAATCTGAATCAACGAGGGAGCCGTCCCGGGACATTTGCCCGGTCAGCTCCCCAAGAAATCGTATCGTTCCGACATCGCCGGTTTTCATGGCTTTGTTTACCAGCCGGGCGATCACGGCGGCCTGATAGGTCTGATCTGTTTCCGGAATCCCCAACTTACCCAGGTCCTCCTTAACGATCTTCATGCTCCCGCTCACCCTGGAATCCATGATCTGTCTCGCGGTGTCCATCATGCCCTTTTTGGCCTTCTTAACCTCGGCGGACCGTTTACCCCCTTTAGACCCCATTCTCGCCGCTTGCTCGCCGCTTGAAAAGCGTGTGGACTGTCCTTTTAGAAGGTTCTTTTCGTTCGCCACATCCGGGTTCACCCCCTTCTAAGTTCATCTTCTTCCGGCCCCGGCTCCCCGCCCCTCCCCGGCGTAAACTCGATTGCCTTTCTTGGCTCCGGATTCGGGTACCAGTCATATATCTTCCCGGTCGGAATCCAGCCAGCGTTCAGCAGCGCTCTGAGCGATCTGTGGTTTTTGAGATCCGCGCAGGCGGTAGGGCTCTCGATAAAGAAATCCAGGCACTTATTCTCCAGCAGAGTTATCAATCCGAATGCGTGTCCCTTTCCTCTCTCTGTCGGCCGGATCGCAAATCCGATGTTCCCGTTCTCAATGTGATTCAGGTTCGGCGTTACCCTTCCCACCCCAATCGGCCATTCCGGCATCGGCGGATCTGAAAACCTTGACCGCTCTATATACGCGAATATGTATGTTCTTGGATCATCCCTGGCATTTAGCATAAATTCGTCAGCCTTCATGCTCTCCATCATATAGAGTACGTTGCAGGTTTCCCCGTGTGCCTTAAACTCCATCCACATATCCGTCACCTGCAGGACGGGTATATCCCATATAGGTACCAGCGTATATTCCATGTTCCCGCTCATCTTCAACCTTAGACGCTCGTCGCACCTGCGGCTTTTACATCTTCTTACGTAGCAAGTATCGCACAAGCCCATCCGGTTCTGCCTCCTTCCTATCTTCCGTCATTCGTAGGTTTCCGGCGCCCATACCGTTCCGTTGTGGGTCGGATCCGTCCCCCTCTTGTCGGCCTGGAATTTCTCCAGCCTCCTTTCATCACTGGGAGACAGCTTTCCCTGCTCCCGCTTCCGGTCATACCATCCGCCGAAATCTCCGTAATCAAATAAGCTCATCTGCCTCGGTTCCAGCGATTCATTTTCTGTCCGGAAGAAATCCATCTGTGTCGCACCTCTCGCCCTTCCCCGCGCCGTGTGTACGTCATACACGTATCCAGGGATGTCGAACCGGTCCTTTGCTTTCAGTTCCTCCACGATCTTGTAATCCACAAATTCCTCGTATTCCTGATCCGTCAGGGGACGATCTCCCCACATGAAATTGCAGGCCACGTAATCTGCGTCCCGGTTCTTCCGGGCCATACAAAGCAAAACGACCGCTTTAGCAATAAAGAGGTCGTTTGTCGCTCCGGGCTTCGCCTTCGCATTCACATATTCATCTGCCTGCTGCAGTGCCACAATTTCCTTTGTCATGATCCCGTAACAATCTTCCGCCGATACTGTGAGCAGCCTTTTCCAGAGATATTTCCGGTAATTGACCGAAAGCTCATTCGCCGCATATGCCGCGTGTGGTATGTCGCACCTCCTGATTGCCTTCTGGATCATAGAGGACATTTCATACATGCCGTATCCGTTTTTGGTCGTCGGGTTGTACCTTCCGCCATCCATAACATCGCTCCTTTCAATTTTTTGTTATATGCTTATTATAACAAATAGAACGCCGGAGCGTCAAGCGATCCGAAACCATTGGAAACCTCTATTGCAAATATTTTTTCATCATGTCCTCGTAGGATTCCGGCGCTCTCAGGATCTTCAAAGTCTCGTAGTCATACACAGCAAGTCTCGGGACGATGAACTGCCTGGATGAGCTGATGGAATATGCCCCGACGTTCCGGAAGATCATAGTGTCTCCCTGCCGGACGGTTCCGCTGAATCCCTTCTTGATGTAATCAAATTCCAGGCACGTGTTCCCCGCGATGATGGCATCCTTCGCCGCCCATCCGTTCTCCTTCTTCGATTGCCAGGTCTTCATGACCTCGACCGGGATATCACGGCAGTCACAGATCATCCCCAGCTGTCCAGAATTGCAGTTTACGGTAATGAACATCTGGTCGGATATCGTTTTCACGTTCTCCACCCTCGCGTAAACGTCCATCGTGTTTCCGACCAAGGCCGTCCCCGGTTCCAGAATCAGCTTCACGGTTTCATCCGGGAAGTATTTCTTCATGGTCCCGGCGACCGCCTCCGCATATTCCTCATACGACCCGACATATCCTGAAAACTGGCTCGCCAGCTCATCCGGCATCGGTCCGAACATCCCGCCTCCCATGTCCAGGTATTCCGCCCCGTACTCCAGGGCCAGCTCCGCCATCTCCTCCGCCTTCCGCTTCCAGTAGGGAAGCTGCCGGCAGGATCCGATATGACAATGGAATCCGGCCAGGCTGATATCCGGATTATCGGCGATGTCATTCATCACCGGACGGAAGTCCGATCCGTCCCTGGACATTCCGAACCGCGAGGCGTATGTCTGCCCCACGTCGAGATTTACCCTCACACCGATCCTTATCCGGTTTCCGGTGTTCCTCGCCAGGTTCGCTATCCGCGTGTACTCCGACAGATTGTCGATGTTCACGTATCCTTTCCTGGAAACGAGCAGCTTCATCGCCGTATCCGGAATGATTCCGTTGTATATGATCTCCCCGGGCCGAAAGCCAAGCTCCTTCGCGTACCTCAATTCCTGCGGAGACACCACCTCGGCCATAACGCCTTCCTCCGCGCATATTTCGCAGATCCTTTTCAGGTAGTTCGTCTTAAAGCTGTATGCCAGCTGGAAATTCTTATACCTGGAAGAAAAGGCTTCCTTCATGTTCCGGATATTCTGCCTGAATACATCCTCGTGGAACACATAGAATCCGAACTCAGCGTTTGACGAGTATTCTGCCAATGTTTCTTTTTTCGTCATATCCATAATACTTACCCCACTTATTCCTCAATGCTTCCGTGAGAGCGATATGCGCTCCACGCGTCCTCTGGGCTCCCTCGTTGGTGTCCATATAGGCGTCCACGCACAGATACCTCGGCTGCAGGCAGATCCGGTTATACAGAAGCTCCTGCATCATCATATCTACATCGGACCGTGCCGGATCTTCCAGGACCAGCTTCGCTTTCAGGGCCTTCTTGTTGATCCATCTCATATGTCCCGGCATTCCCTTGAACTCGAACTCCCCATGATATACATAGGTCGCCGGCTGAGGGCAGTCAAATGCAAGGCCGATGTTCAGGTCCATAATCAGCTGCCCGATCCGTTCCACCTCGGACGTGATCATCTCCTTATCCGGAACTCCCTTGCTATGCTCCAGGTATCTCTTATCGTCTATCCGGTAGATAAACCGGACGATATCATCATCCACCACGTATATGATATCCTCCGGCGTGTGAGCTATGATCCAGTATAGCGTTGTCATGAAGCTCGATACCTCTCCGGTCGGTATGACCAGAAGATCATCTACCCCGGCTTCCCGGTATTTCTCCGCTTCTTCCTCCCGAACCACGTATGTGCAGTATTCAAAGAAATTCTTTGTCATGATCCGGTGTGAGCGCTTATAGGACATACAGTAGATACCAAAATTATTTGAAGTATTCTGATTCATAGTTTTTGCTCATCCTCAGATCATGAATGATGTCAAACTTCATTCCGGATACATCGGATCCGAGAAGCTGTTTCACCCTGAGATACGGGAGATTCAGCCCGGCCTTCGCGATGAACGGTAATGTAGCTGACAGCCTCGGGTTTACTTCCAGCAGCTTGACGCTTCCGTCCTTTTTCAGGATAAAATCAAAGCATGCGTTTCCGTCCAGCCCGGCCTCCCTTACGATCTTTTCCGCGATCTCCATAGCCGCATCATTGTCCGCGATCTTTGCGAACATGGCGGAACCGAACGCCATCAGATATGCCTCGAATCCGAGGCCGTAAAGCAGTTTCCCGCGGTCGGCCAGGATGCACATGCTGTAATCAAGTCCTTCCTCGTATTCCTGCAGAATGATATCTCGTCCGCACCGCTCCGCCAGCTGGATCAGATAATCCAGGGTGATATACCGGTGAATACCGAACTTGCCGTAGATCGTCAGGTCCATGCCCTTCGTCTCGCTGGCAATCGCGAATCCCATTCCTCCGCAGCCGTCCGGGATCTTGATGCAGATTTCCTTTTCCGGGTATCCCACAGACTTTGCGAATGCTCGGATCTCGTATCCCAGCTGCTCGTGCATTTTGCTGTTTCTCGGAATCACAAGCTGTGTCGGCATGAGCCCCGGATATCTCCTTGCCAGCGAAATCTTGTTCCCGGTCATTTCAAGGGATTCCAGGGAAGATACGGAAACCTTTACCCCGTTTCTCTCCAGTTCCTCCTTGTACCTGGCCGCTATCGGAAGCTCGGCCGTAATGAATGGGAACACAACGTCCACCCGCTCCTTCCTGCAGATGTCCAGCAGCGCGGGTACGTAATCCGGTTCCGTGATTCTGGGAACAATGTAGCCGGCATCCACTCCCTTCCGCAGTAGTGCCGTGTCCTCGCAGTTGATCCCGATTACCCGGACCGGTTCATGGTCGTAATTGTCTCTTAGTACGTCGATCAGGTCTACCGAGTGCATGGAGCAGCCGGTGATAAGCACTGTAATCATGATGTTTCTGCCTCGCTTTCCTCTGTATTTGCTTCGTCTTTCGGAACGATCTGGGCTTTCATATCGTCGAACCATATGGCCCTTGCCTTGATCTTCCTTTTCTGGTGAATCGCCACTTTGGCGCCGTCTATCCCCAGCGCCCTGCACAGATTCAGGTAGTCCGGCTCGTTCCGGCATACGATCATCACATAATCGTACTTCTCATATCGGATCAGCTCCATGTCCTTAATCGTGCGCTCATCCGGGTCCTTCTCGTGGATGTCCAGCCCTAAATCCGAAACCATGAGATCCGCCGTCCAGTCTGCCAGCAGATCCAGGTCCCACTCGCCGGCGTGGGTGTTGTCTTTGATGTTGATGGCCTTTTTCTCAGTGTAGGAATAGCCGATCAGCCTCTTGCACTGAACCACGGTATCCGGGTCCTTGTACTTCAATACCTGCGCCCGCTGATTCCCGCATATGATATCATCGTTTTCGTCAATAACGAATATGCCGAAATCCCCGTGGGTATCCAGAGATTGCTCCAGTTCCTCCCGCTTCTTCTTCTTGATCTTCCGCGGATTGCCGAATCCTGATTTCAGGTCGCCTACCCTCATCTCGACAAGCTCTATCCGCTTCTGCTTTTCCACTTTGCCTTCCCTCCTTCTTTGCGTTCTGATCTTCCGCCCAGCCTTCCGGACAACACAGAAGCCCGCGTCTCTCGACACGGGCTCCGTAGGAAGGCTGTCACCATCCATGGAAATGGTGATATGGAACACTGACAATCCCATCATGATTGCAGGTTCCTGGCAGAAGGCTTCACCTGTCTCTGGTGCTTGCCACTTACCATGATAAATCAGGTCATATGAAAAGTAAACGTAAAAAAAACGTAAATCGCATCTCCTGGCTCTGTAATGGCCGTAGGAGCCGTTTTAGGCGTTGTCCCGTAATATTCTTATCAGAATCCCATCAATGCCGAATATAAGCGCTGTGAGGTCTTCCCGGGCCGCCTTCGCGTCATTCTGAATCGTCCTGATTTCCTCGCCTTCCTGATCTGCAATCTCCTTCGTTGTCAGCCGGTCGTCCGCCAGATACATCCCGTAGATCACCCTCCACCTTCTCTGCCTGGTGGGGTTTGCCGATGTCTCGCACTCGGCGCGGTAAATGTCCAGCATGGTGTCCACATGAGCCATAATCATTCTCACGGTAATAACGCCGCGTTTCATGCGGTGCAGGGTCTTATCATCATCGAATATCCCGAACTTCGTCAGCACATCAATGTCGGCGATCTCGTTGTCCACTTCCTCCGCCTTCTCCAGCGTGTAGACCGCCTTATCGCTGTATTCTTTCAGATATCGGTATTTCTCCAGAAGGACACGGGTTCTGTATAACATACGGTCCACCTTGCTTTTGGCGGATGCCTCGTGTTCCTTCTTATACGCGTTCACCCCGGCTTCTGCCGCCTTCTCCACCATGCGGGACATATCCTGTTCTGTCATGGTAAAAACCTTTTGGCCCTTCCCCATATCCCCATCCTCCACGATTTTTCTTAAAGAAACTGACCAGCTTCGCAAAAAGCCCTTGCATTTTTCTCCGGCCTGCGTTATACTGGATTTACCGTTTCGTGAGGGCTAGGTGAAGGTTATCCGGATCCTGGCCTTCCGTTTTTCTATCCGGCCGCAGCCTTTTTTGTCTTGCCCGCTTTCTGGCGCGTCGCAAAGTGCGATATGTAGCCGTGCCCGGTGATATTCCCGTGCTGCGAGTGTACGATCTCCGCACAGACAACATCTCCTTCCTCCGTAACGATCCTCTCTTTCCCTCCCAGCGTTGTTACGTATGGGTGAATGGTCGGGTCGCATGGCATGTTCTTCCCGTTCTTCGTCCGGATCCACAAGACCTGCTTCCCGCACATCCGGCATGTGCCGAACCGGTTGTCAGCCCTCATCCTTCTCACCTCCATTCGCACCGCTTACCTGGAGTTTGCTCGATGTCCTGAATCTCTGCTGCTCTACCATATCCGGTCCGTGCATATTCTCGGCCAGGAAATCAATCAAGCCTTTTGAAGTCGGATTGTTCTTCTCGATCTGGTCCGCCAGATTCCTCAGCGACCATACCACCACGGCCGCGTCGGAAGCTGGATACGGATAGATTGCCCTCATGATCCGCTCGGAATACCGGTTCGCCCCGGTTATCATAAGATAGCTGGCGTCGTCTGTCTGTCCCTTTTGCAGGTACGTAAGAGCCTTGTCAACGCAGCTTTCTGAACGTCTTAGCCCCTTTTTCCGCTTTGCCATATTATTCTTCCTCCGGTTCATCGTAGCCGTAATCGTCCGGATCTTCCTCATCGTCACCTGCGTCCGATCCGGAATCATCAGGCGGAGGCAGAAGCGGCCTTCCCGGGATTCCGTCCCCGGTTTCCGGTCCTTCATCCGGTTTCAGCTTGGTTTCCATCTCCACAAGATCGCCGAATCTCTCACAGGCATCCGGGTCCAGAATGATCTCACAGAGAGCGTCAATCAGCATTTCCTTCGTATCCAGGTATCCGATATCAATACCCAGCGAGACCGCCAGCTTCTGCAGGTTCCTCTTGGTAAGAGCTTTCAGCTTGGCCGGTGAGAACTTCATGCGAAGCGCACTGCGTTTCCATGCCTCGCTGTCCGAAATATTGTATATGGCGCCATTTCCGGCTTCCTGGCTGCCCTCATGGACTTCCTCTCCGCCCAGAAATCTCTCCTTCAGATCATCGTCATAGAAACTTCTCTGCGCGGTGTTAGAGACGTATTTCAGGACGTATACCTTTAAATCATCGTCCCAGACCAGCTCCATCTCCGGGTTTACCGCTCCCTTCATCTCGTTCTTGACCACCATCTGCGACGTCACCTTATGGCTGAAACTCGGAAGCCGGATCTGTCTCTGGGTTTCCTCTCCGCCGGCATTGTACGAATCTGCCTGCTCCACGCGCATTTCCACGTCGATTTTCAGGGTGATTGTCCCTTCCGTCGAATTGCTGTCGCTCATGTTCTTGAGAAGCCTCTGCAGAACCGT
>CANRHU010000086.1 GCA_947630485.1 uncultured Lachnospiraceae bacterium | reverse complement strand
CCGTCCTTGCAGATCCGCTTATTGTGCACATTGGAATGGGCGTCCACCCCGCCGGTCTGACAGACGCAGGCCAGGCACGCGCCGACGCCGCAGGCCATCCGCTCCTCCAGTGACAGCCAGCACTCGATCTGATGCTCCGCCGCGTAAGCTTTCAGCGCGCGCAGCATGGGCGCAGGGCCGCAGGCCAGGATGACGGGGGCCGCGGATTTCCGCTTCACAGCTTCTCCGGCCGGAAGTTTCGGCTGCTCAGCCGTATCCGCAATCAGTCCCTGCTCCCGGATCGCGTCCAGCACATTCCCTTTCGTGCCCACGCTGCCGTCCTCCGTGGCGACAAGCACCTTCGCGCAGGCTTCCATTTCATTTTTCAGAAAAAGCCGCGCATCCCGGTAGCCAAGGACCGCTGTCTTCTCACATTTCAATTCCTTCGCCAGTTCCAGCATCGGCGGAATCCCAATGCCTCCGCCGATCAGAAACGCATGCCGGTCCGCCGCGATCTCCGGAAATCCGTTGCCCAGAGGTCCCAGCACCGTGACCGTGTCCCCGGCCCTGTATCCGGCAAATTCCCTCGTGCCGCCCCCGGCGATCCGGTAGACCAGACGAAGCGCGCCTGCCTCCCGGTCGATCTCGCAGATACTGATGGGGCGCGGAAGAAGCTTCGACGCGTCCTTCGTATAGACCGAGACAAACTGACCCGCGCGGGCCTGGGCCGCGATCCCCTCCGCCTGAATCCACAGACTATAGATATCGTGGCCAATCATTTCCTGACTTATGACGTTCGCAGTCAATTTTATTTTCGACATCGTTACTCCCATCCAATTCACGCCAAACGCAGTTCTTCACTTCTTCCAAACGCGGCTTATGCAAAACCGCGCTTACAGTACGCTCCCGATATCCGCGGCCATGTCGATCACGGCCTGCCGGGACGCCTCGCCGAAGTGCTCCGCGCCAAACCTGTCATAGGGCGCCTTCTTATAGGCCGCGATGATGGCGCGGGAAGAATTCACGATGGCTCCGAGACCGTCCTCATTGAAGCAGTATTTCAGATCCTGGGCCGTGCCGCCCTGGGCGCCGTAGCCCGGCACCAGGAAATAGGTGTTCGGCATCTGTTTGCGCAGGATCCGGCTCATCTCCGGGTATGTGGCCCCGACCACCGCCCCGACGTTGCTGTAGGTTCCGTCCATGGAAGAGCCGCCCCATTCCACCACTTTATCCGCCACCAGCTCGTAAAGGGGCCGGCCGTCGATCAGTCTGTCCTGGAACTCGCCGCTGGACGGGTTGGAGGTCTTCACCAGCACGAAGATTCCCTTGTCCTCAGCCGAACACACATCCACGAACGGCTTCACGCCGTCCGTGCCCAGATACGGATTCACCGTCACGAAATCCGTATCGAATCCGGCCAGATCTGCCGAACCCACCTTCACATGACCCAGATGGGCCGTCGCGTAGGCCGCGGAGGTGGAACCGATGTCGCCGCGCTTGGCGTCGCCGATGACGATCAGACCTTTGCCGCGGCAGTAATCCACGGTTTTTTTATAAACAACAAGCCCCGGAATCCCGAACTGCTCGTACATGGCGATCTGCGGCTTCACCGCCGGGATCAGATCCCAGGTGTTGTCCACGATCTCTTTATTAAACTGCCAGATGGCCTCGGCCGCCCCTTCCAGGGTCTCACCGAACCCGGCATATGCTTTCTTCGTAATGTGTTCCGGAATGTAGCTGAGCATGGGATCCAGCCCCACGCAGATCGGTGCTTTGGTCTTCTGAATCTTCTCGATCAATTTCTGAATCATTTCGTCCTCCTGGGCATCATGATGTAGATGCACCGCCTAAGCAGCGCATGGAAGTTTGTCATGTCAGTTTATCATCATAACATAAAAACGTAAGGGACGCAAGCCGTCAAATCCCGGCCGGTCCCTTTTTTGCGGTTTTTGCAAGAATTGTTTTCCGTCTCTCTCAGAACAGCTCGTCCAGCAGCAGATACCACTTTAGCTTTTCCGGATCCGGCGCGACGCCCAGCGCGTCGAAGAGCCGGTCCGCGTCCACCCTGCGCTTCACCGCCGCGTATTTCCCTTCCATATTGTGCCGCAGGCTCCGATGGCACAGCGCGATATCGCGCCAGCGGTCGCCCACGCCGGCGTCGCCCAGATCGATAAATCCGCCGATCCCGGTATCCGTCAGAAATACATTCGGCAGGCAGAAATCGCCGTGGGACAGTACCGGTTCAAAAGCAGGCCGGTTATTTTCAAGCCAGTAAAGCAGCGCCTCCGGATCCTTAAATCCGCCCGGCCCAAAAGTCGTCGGCTCTACATTGTCCGTATCCACCAGCCCATGCTCCACGCAAAACCGCGCCTCCGCAAGCTCCGTCTCCTGATCCCGCGTAACCGGGCAGGACGAGACGTCCACCGCCCACAGCATACGCATCGCCTCCGCCAGCCGCGGAATCAGTACCTCCGGCCGGTCGAGAAATTCTTCGTCGCACGCCATCTTTCCCTTCACCCGCGTCATCAGCAGATAGATCCTCCCATCCTGTTCCTCGCAGGCGATCACCTCCGGCGCGGGGACTTTTCCCGCAAGCCACCGAAGCATCGTCACCTCGCGCTTTGTCCACGGGGCGGCAGGCTGGATTTTCAGCACCATATCCCCTTGCGAACCGGGCGTCGCCGGCGTTTCATCCGCATGGAAAAACGTGAAAACGCCTGCCCCGGACATACCAGTGGTATTCTCCGTACAGGGCAGGCCGCTCACTTTCTTTTCAATCGCAGGCGGAAGCCATAGATTCTTCATTCGTCTGTTTCCTTCACTTTCTGCTTTCAAAATCTACCCAATCATCCCGAGGATCGACTCCCCGATGCACCCCTCCGGCATCTCCACGCCGAAGTTATCGGCCACCGTGGCGCCGATCACCGCAAAGGTGTCCTGATCCGGCAGGGCCCCGCCGCCTGCCATGGACGGCGAATACGCCAGGAAAGGCACCGTCTCCTTCGTATGGTCCGTCCCCGTGTGGGTCGGATCGTTGCCGTGGTCGGCGGTGATGATCAGCAGATCGTCCTCCTTAAGCTTCGACAGCAGCCCGCCCAGCTTTACGTCGAACCGCTCCAGCTCCTGACCGTAACCGATGGGATCCCTCCTGTGCCCCCACAGCGCGTCAAAGTCCACCAGGTTCACGAAGCACAGTCCATGGAAATCCTTATCCGCGATCTCGATGGTCTGCTCCATGCCGTGAACGCTGCTTTTGGATTTATAGGCCTCCGTGATACCCTCACCGTCAAAGATATCCCGGATCTTTCCTACACTGATCACGTCCAGCCCTGCCGCTTTCAGCGCGTCCAGCGCTGTCTTTCCGTAGGGCTTTAAGGCATAGTCGTGACGGTTGGAGGTGCGCTTAAACTCGCCCTTCTTCCGGCCCACGTAGGGTCTCGCGATCACGCGTCCCACCTTCCACTCGTCCTTCATCGTCAGCTCCCGGGCGATCTCGCAGCACCGGTAGAGCTCCTGCAGCCCGAAGGTCTCCTCATTGCCGCAGATCTGCAGCACGGAATCCGCCGAGGTGTAGACAATCATATCGCCGGTGGCGATCTCATGCTCGCCCAGTTCATCCAATATCTCCGTGCCGCTGGCCGCCTTGTTGCCTACGATTCGGTGTCCCGTGCGGCGGCTGAGCTCATCCAGAAGCTCCTGCGGGAATCCGGTATCCGTAAATGTCTTAAACGGCTTCGTGATATGAAGCCCCATCATTTCCCAATGCCCGGTCATCGTGTCCTTGCCGACGCTGGCCTCAAAAAGCCTAGCGTAGCGCCCCAGCGGCTTTTCGGCCGCCGCCACGTGCGTCAGCGGATGCAGATTTGCCATGCCAAGCTTGGCCAGATTCGGAATCGCGAAGGATTCCATCCTCTCGTCGATATGTCCCAGCGTATCCGTCCCGACGTCGCCGTATTCGGCGGCGTTCGGCATGGCGCCGATCCCCAAAGAATCGATGACGACTACAAAAATCCGTTGATATTTCCCCATTTTCTTCTCCCTTCTTTGCAGACGGCGGTCTTCCTCCCGCGGAAGACCGCCTTTTTGAAATCACATCCTCACGCCGGCCGTGCGCTTCCTGTATCGTGACAGAAACGGGCGCCGGTTGTGCGCTTCCTGAATCACATTTACTCCTTCCTGCTAAGCCACTCCCTGCATTCCAGCGGATAATTGGTGATCACCCCGGCGTAGCCTCTCTCATAGGCCCTCGCCAGCTCCTCCATATCGTCGATGGTCCAGGCGTTGATGCGGACGCCGTACCGGCCGCAGTTTTCCAGAATCTCATCTGTCACGCCCGCATAGTCCGGGTGATAGCACTCAAACCCATATTGGCTGCAGTAATATCCCGCGTTGCCCATGCCGAAGCGGCTGATCAGCGCGCCGCACTCGCATTCCGGCAGAAGCTGCTTCATACGCAGAAGGCTCACGTGATTGAACGAAGAGAACATCACGCGCGGCTGCAGGCCGTACCGCTTCACGATCTCAGCGGTTTTCTCCTCGATCCCTTCATAGTAATAAAACCCTGTCTTTAACTCCACGTTGGTGGAAATGTTCTGCCCCGCCGCCCAGTCGCAGTACTCCTCAAACAGCGGAATCCTCTCGAACTTTGTCAGCTGCGGATACAGTTTGGCCGCGTTCATCTGCCGCAGCTCCTCATAGGTATGATCCTTCACCGCGCCCGTGCCGTCCGCAGCCCGGCCCAGCACCTCGTCGTGACAGACCACCACCTGCCCGTCCTTTGTCACTTGAACATCCAGTTCAATCTCATCACATCCGGCCTCTACGGCCTTTTCAAACGCCAGCATCGTGTTCTCCGGATATCTTCCGCTGTAACCTCTGTGTGCAATCACTTTCATTGCCGCAATCTCCTTTGGTTCAATGACGCAGTTAAACTTTTTGAAATTCTAACAACATTTTGTATGGATTCCACAATACTATTATAGACGCGTTATCTTTGTATGCATAACTTATCATATGTTACGATATTTCGTCAATATATTGCAACGAACTTTTTATGCATTTTACTTGATATTATGTTGAAAAAACATTACAATCCAGTCTTTAACAGTTCAGGATGGGTGCCACGTCGTCGTCCAGGAGATCCGTGCATACGGCATACAGCCCGTCGTATCTGGCCTCTTTTTCTTTTTTATACTTTTCGGTTTCTATTCGGGCCTGTTCCCGGACCCATTCCATGACATCATCCCGGGTAGGGCCGTGCTCTTTAAGCATCTCCTGAAGGGTACCCAGTTTGCGGACGATCACGGAGGTACTTTTCCTTTTATTTAACTGTCAAACTCCCGAACTGCGGAAACTCAAGAAGCAAACTTTCTTGACAGGAAAATATTGGTCTTTTATACTTATTCTGAAGCCAAAAGCCTTCTTATACATATGGGCTTTGAAGAACATAACAAAGGGAAAAGATCTGGTAAAATATCTGACAAACCTGGGAGAGTTATAATTATGAGTAATATTCTGGAGTACAAAGGTTATCACACAAGAATCGAATTTGACACGGATTCTCTTACCTTGAGAGGGAAGCTTGAGGGTATCAACGATTTTGTAGATTTCGAGAATGAAGATCCGGCTAAGATTGAAGAGGAGTTTCATCATGCGGTCGATGATTACCTGGAATTCTGCAAAGAAGTAGGGAAACGTCCGGATAAGGAATACAAGGGCTCCTTTAACATTCGGATCAGCCCGGAACTTCATAAGCGATTAGCCATCGTTGCGCTCTACGATGGTGATACGCTCAACTCTTCTGTCGAGAAAGCAATCAGCACCTATGTGAAAGCAAAAACGAAAAATCCATAAAAATTTTTCCTCCACCCCCATAAATTTCCCTTTTCCATTCGTATCACATATAAGAAATACCAGTATTCACCATATCGGAGGTGTAATTTGTGGACAAAACATACCTGCCAGACCTGATCTCAGGACTGGAACAGGAACTGCTCAGGCTTGGTTATACCAAAGGGAGCATGGCCTTTTACCGCAGGCAGAAACACAGGAGAGCCGTGTGGTCCGTATGGTCGGGGATTTCCATCTCCACCATGCGGTGCTGCGGCGTTATTTCAAGCATAAGGAAATACTGACAGCCCTTCACATCTCTGCTACTATGGCCTCTGCTGGTTAGTCTTTTCCCACATCCGGCTTCCTTCGGATTCCGTCTCGCGGCGGACACCCTTGCCTTCGGCTGTATCCTTCCCACTGCCGGGCGGATTCGGGACTTTCACCCGTTAGAAACGTGCGCCGCCGGGCGCACCATAGAGAGAGCCCGCGAAAAATGCGGACTCTCCCGTTTTTCTTGCCCCGTTTCGCTATTTCGAATACACAACTTCGCCGTTTGCAACGGTCAGGAGGCACTCGTATCCTTTCTCGGAGAAGGCGCGGTTGCCCGCGCGATCGGTCAGATCGTAGCCGTTTCCGCCGCTGCCGATCACCGCGAGATCGGCCGCACGCCCGACCGCAATTCTCCCCCACTCTTCGCCCTTTCCGAGCGCTTCCGCCGCGGCCGACGTGACCGCGCGAAGGACATTCGTCTCGCTCATTCCCGCGTCGCGGGCGATGCTCATGCACATCGTCATGCCGTATCTCCCGCCGCGCGTGAACGTGCTGTAACGCGTGACATCCGTCCCGATGACGTCCGGCTCCGCGCCTGCCTCCACCGCCGCGCGGAGAATGCGGAAATCGGTATGCACATGCCCCGCCATGCCCGCGTCGACGACCACTCCGCGCCGTTTGGCGTCGAAAAGACAGCGAAACCCGTCGTCCGCCGAAGTGTGCATTCCGCCGTGGTACACGTGCGTTAGGATGTCGCCTTTCCCGAGCGCCGCGGCGATCTCCGCCATCGGCACCGCCGAGCCGTTCGTGTGCACGGTGACTTTTTTCCCGAGTTCCCGCGCGCGGCGGACGATCTTGCGAAGCGTCTCCGTCCTGCCGGGGATCTCGCAGTCGTACACGAATTTGAACCCAATCGCGCGGCTGCCGTACCTCGCCATGCGCTCCTCCGCCTCGCGCAGTCCCGGCTCGCCGTTCGGCAAAAAACCGACGGAAGCGAAGACGAGACTCTTTACGGCGAACGCGTTCAGCGTCGCCTCGTCCCCAAACATCGCGCCGCAGTCGGCCGCCGCGGTCACTCCGAACGGGAAGCAGCAGCAATCCGCCGAAGTGCCGTATATGTCATCCGTGATTCCGCGGAAGTGAACATGCACGTCGACGAGCCCCGGCGCGACGATCGCGCCCTTCGCGTCAAATGCGTATTCGGCTTGATAATTCCCGCCGACCGCGGCAATCCTACCGTTTTCCGCCAGCACGCCGCCCTCGCCGATCCATCCCTTTCCGTCGAAGATCCTCGCGTTGTTGATTGCCAAGCTTGTCATTTTTTTCATCCCCATTTCCCTGTTTTGCGTTTTTACGGATGATTTTCGGCGGAACACTTCGAAAAAGTCAATACGACTTTTCCGACATTTTCGCCCCGCTCCAAGATCCCCTGCGCTTCTTCCGCCTTTTCGAAGGGCAGCACGCAGTCGATCTCGGGTCTGATCTCGCCCGCGGCAATCTTGTCCCAGACGGCGTCGGTGAGCTCCGCGAGCAGTCTCCCCTTCTCCTCCACGCTGCGCTTGCGGAGCATGCTCCCCGTAAGGTGCAGTCCGCGCGTCAAGACGGGACGAAGCGAGAGCGAGGTCTCCACACCCGCGAGCGTGGAAATGAGCACCCAATGGCCGCCCTCCGCCATGTGCACGATCGCTTTTCCGAGCTGTTCGCCCGCCAGACAGTCGAGCGCGAGCGACACCGGCCGCCCCTCGGCTTCCCACCGCGCGAATGCCTCGCTGACGGTCTCTTTGTTGAGGTCGATGACCTCTTCCGCGCCGAGCGCCTTGACCCTCGGGACGTTGTCCGCGTTGATGACGTCCGTCACGACGTGCGCGCCGAGCGCCTTTGCGAGCGGGATCGCGGCTGAAGCAAGTCCGCTCGCCCCCGCCGCCACGTACACCGTGCCGCCCGGGCGCAAGTGCCCTTCCCACACGAGATTGAGGTAAGACGTCGCCATCGCCTCGGGAAGCGCCGACGCCTCTTCGAACGTCAGCCCCTTGGGAATGGGCATGACGAGCGGATACGGCACCGCTATCTTCTCCGCGTACGCGCCGCCGCCGCAGAGCGCGCACACCTCGTCGCCGACCTTGAACCGCGCGTTCTTCCGCGCATTTTCGCCGATCGCCTCGACGACGCCCGCGCACTCGAGCCCCGGCCATTCCGGCCAACCCGCGGGCGAGGGATACGTCCCCTTCTTTTGAAGAAGGTCCGCGCGGTTGAGCGCCGCCGCACGGATCGAAACGATCACGTCGTCCGCGCCGACCTTCGGCTCCGCGACTTCGCTCAAAACAAGTCTTCCGTCTTTTACGAGCATTGCTTTCATTTTTCAGTCCCCCTCGAGGATGGTCTTTTTTTCGTGCGCGAGGCCGTCGCGCAGCGAGAGGAACTCGCTTTGTTTCAGCCCGGTGGCGCTGAGCATTTTCGTGTTGTCGTACACCCGATTGAACAGGCGCGCGTACCGCAACTGCCAGATCATCCACAAGTCGTTTTCGGGATCGTAATCAGGCTTTTTGAATCGGTAGTACTCTTCCTCCGTCACCCACTTGTGCTCGAGCCCGAACACATCATGATAGATGTCTGCAATCTGCTGCCAGGTGAGCGCTTCGGACGTGGTGACGTTATAGTCCTCGCCGGCGGCTTCGGGCAGGACCGCGAGCCGAAAGATCATCTGCGCCACGTCCCCGCCCCAAGTGAGCGACGCGGGAATGTTTCTCGCCTCTTCGGGAAGCAAGACCGGCTTCCCCGCCCTCAGACAGCGCAGGATGATGTCGCGCTCGAGCGTGACGAGCTGGCAGCGCTTTTTCGAATAGGTCGTGGACGGCCGCACGATCGTCCAGTTTCGGAACTTGCCTGCCCGAAGCGCGTTCTCCTCGCGCGCCTTGTACATGCAATAGTCGTCAGAGAGAATGAGCCGTTGATCGGTCGTCACGTCGATGAGGCGCGGCGACGTCTCGACGATCGGATTCTCCTCGTTCGCAAACACGCGGCACGAGGAGAGATAGACGTACCTGCCTACGTTTTTGAGGTATATCGGCACGATCGAGCGGAACTTCGCCGTCCGATAGGACATGAAGTCGACGACAATGTCGTAATGCCGCGCCGCCGCCTCTTCGATAAACGCCGGGGCAGTCGCGTCCCCCACGCGAATGGGGTGCACGTTTGGATACGTCGCGGGCGCGTCGTCGAGCGATACCGCGTCGACGTCGAATCCGCCCTCCGCGGCGACCTCCGTGAGGTAGATGCCCATCGCGCCCGTCGCACCGAGGATCAGAAATTTCCCTTTCGTTTTCATAAAATTCTCTTAAGCCTCCTTAAATCCCGACCCCGCAGGTCAGCATGAGATATTTTTGCAGAAGATATTCGTGCTCGTAGGAAAACTCGCTCTCGTCTTCCCCGCGCGCCGCCCGCACGAAGTCGAGCATCATGAGATCGTATCGCCGCCCGCGTGCTTCGGGGAATTCGCTGTCGGGGTACGTGACGACGGGGACGCAACTCCAATACTTTCCCGCGTCGGTCACCGCCATGGCCGCGGGTTCGATCGGACGCAGCGAGATCGTGCGCTTGCTGCCCGCCACCGTGAACTCGCGCATGTTCGCGCCGTTGATCTCGACGGATGAGACCTTATACGTGGCGACGCCCTTTTCGTATTCGAGAACGACGACCGTGGTATCTTCGAGATCGAGCCCGTCCTTGCCGCTCGACGCGCCGAACGCCTCGACCCGCTTGGGTTCGCCGAGAATCAGGAGAATGAGGTCGAGAAGATGACAGCCGAAGATATAGTTAATCGGCTGCGGCACGCCGTAAGAGGCGAAGCGCTTGCGCTCGTCCACGGTGTGCTCGGTGCACATCTGCGCGTAGATGTTGTAAACGTCGCCGAGCTCGCCCGACTTGACGCTGCGGACGATCTCGCGGAATCCGCCGTTGTAGCGGTACATGTATCCCGTATGAAACGCGAGCCCGTTTGCCTTCGCCTTGTCAAGAATGCGCTTGTACTCGCTGAGGTCGATCCAGGCGGGTTTGTCCATCTGGACGTGCAGTCCCGCGTCCACGCACTTCGCGGCGAGCGGGGTGAGGTCGGGCACGACGCTCTCGATGAGCGCCGCATCGAGTCCCGCGCCGAGCAGTTCGTTCTCGCTCATGACGGGAATGTCTCCGTAAATGTCCGCCGCGTTCCTGCGCTTCGCCTCGATCAGTTCGCCGTTCGGCTCGCACATTCCCACGATCTTCACGCCCGGCGTCTTTTTCATCGCGCCGATGTTATTGTCCGCGTGCGCGTGGCCGATACCGAAAATACCTACGTTCAATGTCTTTTTCATATTGATTTCCTTTCGCGGCGTGCTCGCCGCGCTCAAATTACCGAAGGAGCTGCCGTCCGCCGTCGATCACGACGCATTCGCCCGTGATGAACGCGGCTTTGTCAGAGCAGAGATACAAAATGAGGTCCACGACTTCCCGAGGCTCCGCCGCCCGACCGAGAAGCGTCGGCATATTCGCCATGTTGGTGCGGGTCAAGACGGGTCCCGGGGCGACCGAAACGCTGCGGAATCCGTACTTCGCGCCGTAAATCGCCATGCTGCGCGTGAGCCCGACCATTGCACCCGACTTCGCCGTGCCGTAGGTGGCGTTTGCCGTCCCGACGATGCCCGACTGCGAGCCGATATGGACGATGACGCCCGTCCTGTGCTCGCGCATGACGCGCGTCACCTCGTGGTCGAAATAAATCTGCGCGCGAAGATTGACGTCGAGCCCCCAATCGAGTACCTCGATCGGCTGGTCGCAGAACTCGCGCGGCGAATTCAGAATGCGCTCTTCGCTCCCGCCCGCCATGTTCACGAGATAATCGATCGTGCCGAACGCCTCGACGACGGTCTTTACGCACTTTTCCACTTGCTTGAAGTCGCGGACGTCGCAGACGACAGGCAGAGCGTTCTCCACTCCGCAAATCGCCGCGGCAAGTCCCTTTTCGTCGATGTCGACGAACGCGACCATCGCCCCCTCTTCGGCAAAGCACCGGCAGAGCAGTTTCCCCATTCCCGAGGCCGCGCCGGTCACCAGCGCGACTTTGCCTTCGAATCGCTTCTCCATTCTCTTTCTCCTTTTGTCATATGAATTTTTCCCGTTTTAACGCCAATCTTTTCTCCTCGGTTTTTGTTTTCATTTCCAGCCGAGGCGTCGGAACGCGTCGACTACGCTTGCAAGGTGGCACTGCTCGAAGTTGCTCGACTGAGTGTAATGCTCGAAGCAGAACAGCATATACGAGCCGAGCGCGGGCGCCATGATCCGCGTGGGGATGCCCGCCGCCCCGCCGAGATGGAACGCGAATTTGACCTTCAGCGCCTTTTTCAGGGCGAGCACCGTCCGCAGGCATTCGGGAATATCGTCCTCGGACCCCGCCGTGCCGATGATCTTGACGACGTCCGCGCCGCGCTTTTCGAGCATGAGCGCCAGCTCGACCGTCTCTTCCGCGGTCATCATGATGCCCGTGTGCGTGCTGAGGACGACTTCCGCGCCAAGAGAATGGACCTTCTCGATGAACGCGCACTGCTTTTCGACCGTCTCGGGGCGCACCGTCACTTCGCGCGGCGACTTCTTCGCAAACGCCTGCTTTGCACCGTCGAGCGCCGTCGCCATGTCGGGGTCGAACGTGTAACCCTGCATATCGACCGCGCTCGCACCCGCTTCCACCGCGGCGAGAAGTTGTTCCATGCGCTTTTCGTCGCTCTCGCCGAGCGGCTTGCCGTCGTAATCCCTGTTGTAGTGCAGGGCGAGAATCGGGCGGTCGGTCGACGCAACGATCTCGCGGATGCAATCCGCGTTGCGGTACTTGGGATCCAGCGTCGGGATATGCAGGTCGAATCCGTCGGCGCCCGCGACGAGCGAGTTTTTGATGACGGCAATCGCCGCTTTCGGCGTGCGCTCGCAGATCACGCTGAGAAACAGCGGTCCCTCATGATGCGCAAACGACGGCCTTTTCTTCTTGTTCTCCATCCTTTTTTCTCCTTTTTCTCCTTTTTCCGTTCTTTCGCGGTACGGGATCGCCCGCGCGCTCTCAGCTACCCCGCGCGCCGCCGAAACGGAATTTCAAAGCGCGCTCTCGTTATGTCATGACTTTATCATTTCCGCACGGGACTGTAAATAGCGCGGGTGATAATCTTTAACCTTTTCGATACAGATTTTTCGTTACTGTTCACACATCCCATTAAGGCTCTAAATTTTATTGTGCAAGATGCTGAAAATAAAATTTATGTTATCCACA
>CANRHU010000085.1 GCA_947630485.1 uncultured Lachnospiraceae bacterium | reverse complement strand
GGTCGTTTTAAGAGAAGGATAAGCAGTTTGCATCTGAAACGAGGGAAGGCTTTGTATTCCAATGCCTGTTCCAAAAGCTGGAGGAAGATCCTCAGTCGCTCGGCGGCAAGGTGTTTGATGTATTGTTTATCAGGAGTGATAAAAATGGCAGAGTTTGCAAATTTATTTGAAAAATCAAAACTCCTAATTGATAACGCCAGAGGAACTATGGGCGTTTTAGTAAATTCTATAACGGTATATACCAGTTTTTTGCTGGGAAAATACATGATTGAAGAAGAACAACAGGGTTCTGACCGGGCAAAATATGGTGCTAAGATTTTGGATTCTCTTTCCGGTTATTTAACAGAAGAATATGGACGAGGGTTTTCCAGAACAAATCTGTCAGGGATGAGAAAGTTTTATTTGATGTACCGTGACCGTGACGAGAAGATTATCCAATCACCGATTGGACAATTAAAACTGCTGCAGGAGAATGGAATTGTTCAATCGCCGATTGGACAATTAAGTATCGGCCGACAAAATTTTCCTTTTCAGCTGAGTTGGACACACTATCAGGTTCTTATGACAATTAAAAATCCTGAAGAACGCAGTTTTTATGAACAGGCGGCAATCAATGAGTCTTGGAGTGTACAGACCCTGAAACGTCAATATCACTCCAGTTTGTATGAAAGACTTGCATTGAGCAAGGATAAAGATGCTGTCATGGCAATGGCCGGAAAGGGCGCTATGCCGTATCGTCCGGCGGATATATTGAAATCGCCGTATGTACTGGAATTTGCAGGACTAGATGACAAAAGCAGTTATCATGAGAGCGATTTGGAATTTGCTGTGCTGAACAAGATGCAGGATTTCCTGTTGGAAATGGGGAAAGGATTCCTCTTTGAAAAAAGGCAGCGCAGATTTACGTTTAACGATAAAAATTTCTATTGCGACCTTGTTCTGTATAATCGTTTCCTGCGCTGCTATGTATTGATCGATTTTAAAGTGGATGAGCTGACACATCAGGATCTCGGCCAGATGCAGATGTATGTGAATTATTATGACCGTTATGAAATCGTAGATGGAGAGAATCCAACGATTGGCATTCTTATGTGTAAACAAAGCGATGAAGCATTGGTGGAACTTACACTTCCCAAAGATGCGAATATCTATGCGCGTGAATACAAGCTGTACCTGCCGGATAAAAAATTGTTACAGGAAAAATTACAACAATGGTTTGAAGAATCGGGGATGTCTGTTTCTGAATAGTTTTTTAGAAGCAGTGTTTCCGTACATCAAAAGCCAAAGAAGGAAACGCTCATAGCAAGAAAATGCGCGGCAGACGGAGGAAAAGGCGGTATGCAGTACAGGATTCTGACGATAAAGCTTCAGACAAGTGCGGTTCGGACGGTTTTGGACAGCTTCGGGCCGAGGGATTACGACGAGCGGTATGTGCAGCCGGATTATGACGAGCATGACAGCTTTGGCTTCTATGAAGGCGATGCCCGCAGGGCGTATGAACATGCGTGCTTCGTGATTCATACGGCGCTTGAAAAGAAGGGAGAGCCGAGTGCCGCGGACGCGGCCGATTTGAAGCGGGACATGGAAAATTACCTGTCCTGTCTGTATACGTGGGCGGAGACGGAAACGGAGCAGGCGGAATATCTGATGACGGCCATGGTTTACTTTGGGCTGGAGGAAGAGCTGCATCAGATGATTCAGGAAGCGTACAGGGATTATGAGGAGGAGAAGAAGGATCCGGGTTTGGAGGAACCCTGCCGCGTGCCGTTAAATTTTCCGAAGTTGTACAAGGGCTTTGGGGATGCTCTTTTATTCAGAAGGGGAAGGTATAAGGCCGCGCTGAAATTTTATCGGCTGGCGGCGCTGGGCTGGAAGGACGATTCCGGCCGGAGCCTGCCTGCCATGCTCGAAGCGGCGCGATTTGGTAATCTCGTAGCCGGTAAGCGGGGGAATGATCAGGAGGGGAGAATGTTCGCCTATGCGCAGGCAGCTGCGGATGTTAAAGATCGGGCGGCGTCGGGCGGCGACAAGGACAAGGCGTCTGAGAGTGCGGATGACGAGGCATTTTTCGGGCACATCCGGGAATGCCGGTATCGATATTATAAAATACAGGACAGCCTTCAAAATTTTGAGGGTGCGTCTTTGGCCTTAGACGATACGGATCGATTCTATGAGGCGCTGCGGCGCATATTGGTTTTGTGGGAGCAGAATATGAAGAGAAAGGACTGGAAGCGCGGGAAGATTTCCAGTCTGCGGGAAATATATTTTATGGCGTATCTTCTGCGGGAGCAGCTGCTTCTGCAGACGCTTGCGCAGCTGGCGGGGAATCCCGGGATTGCGCGCCAGGATACATACAGACGCGCGGCGCTTGACTGTCTGCGGGCGACGGAGGCAGACGGGCTGGAGATTCTGCGGCAGTATGTGAAGGAGATTCAGGAGAGGGGCGAACGGCAGGAAGGCGACTTCTTTGATGTGCTTTTGACGCTGGCGCAGGTTGCCGTATGGAGCGGGGATATCAGGGATTGTCTGCGGATCCCCAGCGCCGGACAGCGGGTCGCCTACTATACGTCGATGAATACGCTTGGATATATGCTCCCGGGACTGAAAGAACTTTCGGCGGGGACGGGGAGATTTGCGGTCATGCATATGGCTTACATGAATGATCCCAATGAGGGGCGCACGCTGAAACGTTACCTCCTGCCGGATGATTCAGGTCTTGACCGGACGCCGTCCGGGAGAAGGGACGCCTCGTACCCTTATGTGTTCATGAAATGCTTTACGCCTCTGATCGATGATCTGCCCATGTGGGAGATGTATGGGGATCACGCGAAGGGCTGCTGTATTGTGCTGAGGCCGGGCTGTTTTATCAGCGAGGAGGAAGGGGTGCGGCCTCCGCTCTTCCGGGTCTGCTATCTGAGAAAGGACGATGCGAAGAATCCGGTTCACGCGGAGGATAATCCGGGCCTGCGTATGATAAGGCAGTTAAGGCTCCGGCTCAGGAAGATCGGGGAGACGATGAGGAAGAATCCGGCTGCCAGAAACTGGTATCTGCGGATTATTGACAGTATCGCGTATCTGTTTAAGGACGCGGATTACCATCATGAGCGTGAGATTCGTATTTTTTATCAGTATTTGAAGGCGAACGACGATTTCTGTCATACGCCTGGGGATTGCCCTAAACTTTATATTATGCCGCGGTTTTATCCGGATATTGAGGAGATTATTCTGGGACCGAAGTTTGAGGGAAGGGCGGAGCGGATGCCCTATCTGCAGGAACAGCTGGAGAAAATGTGCAGGTACACGGGCGGCCGTATGCCGTGGCTTACGACGTCGGGCATTGAGTACCGCTGAGGCGGGATGAAGGTACAGTTGAGAGAGGAGTGTGTTTGAAATGAAGCGGAGATGGATTTGCGGAGTCAGCGCGGCGGCGCTTATGCTTGGGATGACGCTGCCCTGCGGGGCGGCGGGACGGTTGGAGTATGGTCCTGCCGGAGAGATTTACGAGCAGTCTTTTGAGGTGAAACGTTTTGTGCTGCCGGAGGATGCGGCGGTTCTGGTAGTGGTCGAGGGAACCCGCGGCACGCAGTGCAAGGTGCATGTCTACGAGAAGAGCGGGGAAGAATGGCAGAAGCAGTTTCAGACGGACGGCTGGCTGGGATACGGAGGTCTCAGCAATGACCGCATTGCGGGGGACAAAACGACGCCCATCGGGCTGTTTCAGCTGAACACCCCGTTTGGGCAGGAAGCGCCGCAGGAGGGTTTTCCGGAGAATTATATTCAGGTGGACGGCAGCTACGTCTGGGAGGATGAGACCAATACGCTGAGCCGTGATCTGACGAAGAGCGGCGAGCGTGTGGGCGCGCCGGGCTACCTTCCTCAGTATGTCTATGTGCTGGATATGGGCTATAACCGCAAGGGGATAAAATGGAAGGGCTCCGCCCTGTTCATTCACTGCAAAGAGGAGAACGAGGACGGCACGATGGGCTGCGTGGCGATTGAGAAGGAGCGGATGGCGGAGCTTCTGCGGCTTTACGGAAAATACGGCGACGGTCGCTGCTATATTGCCCTGGCTCCTTTCGGAACCTTTGAACAGGTTTACGGATCCTATGGTGTAAACGACGGTTTGTCGCCGGACGGAATCTTCTCGGTCAGCCGGAAGGCCGGGCCTGGCGAACCGTAGCGGGCGGGGGATAGGAGAGATAGGCTTTAAGGCATGGAGCCGCTCCTGTTCCGTCGTAAAATGCGGCCTCCCCGCATAGGAATGAAAAAAACGGATGCCTTTTTATGGAAATCTATGTGGTGCGTCCCGGCGATACGGTGGATACGATTGCCGCGGACACCGGCGCTGATCTGGAAGCGCTTCTCTATGTCAATCAGCTGGAATATCCTTACCGGCTTGCGGTCGGGCAGGCCCTTCTTTTGACACCCGGTTCGGGAGTCGGCCAGGCGGCCCGGATTGGAAATGGCAGCGCCCCTCTGCCTGCCGTTTCCGCCGGATACGCATATCCGTATATTTCAGAGTGGGTGCTGGAGGAGACGCTGCCCTATCTGACGGAGCTGAATGTATTTTCGTACGGATTTACGGAGAACGGCGAGCTGATTCCTCCGCCGCAGGATGATACGTGGATGGTGCGGGCGGCGGCCGCTCACGGCGTGAAGCCGATACTGACCTTGACGCCTCTGGGCGCGGACGGCCGTTTCAACAATCATCTGGTGAGCGCGCTTGTGAATGACCGCGGGGTGCAGCTTAGGCTGCTGCGGAGTCTGGTCGGCGTTCTGGCGGAGAAGGGGTACGCCGGGGTCAATATTGATTTCGAATATGTGATGGCGCAGGACAGGGACGCGTTTACGGCCCTGGCGGCGCGCGCCGCGGAGCTTCTGAACCAGTTTGAGTATGAGGTCAGCGTGGCTCTGGTTCCGAAGACGTCGGACGGCCAGCCGGGACTTTTGTACGAGGGAATGGATTATGCGGGGCTTGGGGCGGCGGCTGACAGGGTACTGCTTATGACCTATGAGTGGGGTTTTAAATACGGGCCCAATATGGCGGTCGCGCCGATCAATCAGGTCCGCCGTGTCGTGGAATATGCGCTGGGGCGGATCCCGGCGGAAAAGATTCTTCTGGGCATTCCGAATTACGGCTATGACTGGTCTCTGCCGTTTGTCAGCGGAATCACGGAGGCGGAGACGCTGGGAAATGTACAGGCGGTCCAAAGGGCGGTTCAGCACGGAACGGAAATCCGCTATGACGAGACGGGGCAGTCGCCGTATTTCCGTTACTGGCAGTACGGCGTGCAGCAGGAGGTCTGGTTTGAGGATGTAAGAAGCTACGATGCGAAATTCCGCCTGGTCCGGGAGTGCGGGCTGCGCGGTGTCTTTTTTTGGCAGCTGATGCGGTTGTTCCGGGCCGGACTGGAACTGTTTAAGGGGTATTTTCGGTGACGGCGACCCCGGCTTTTCGCCTAGGCTTTCCTGAGGCTTTTCCCAGGCCTTTGCCGGGGCTTTTCCGGGGCCTTACGGCACCGCATTTTTTGCGCTTCCTGCTTGCAAAATCTGTCGGGAACGGTTATGATAGAGGTGCCGCGTGGATGGCGGCGCGTCCGGACGGGCCGGAGGACCGCCTTTGACCGCGGAGGAAACAGGAGGAGAGATTCAAATGAAGAGCAATCTCACCCGGCAGCAGGCCTATGAGCTGCTGCGGAAATACAATCAGGAACCGTTTCATATTCAGCATGCGCTGACGGTGGAGGCCGTTATGCGGTGGTTCGCGAACGATCTGGGCTACGGACAGGACGAGGAGTACTGGGGACAGGTCGGTCTGCTTCACGACATTGATTTTGAGCTTTATCCGGAGCAGCACTGCGTAAAGGCGCCGGAGCTTCTGCGGGAAGGCGGCGTGGGGGAGGATATGATCCACGCGGTCTGCAGCCACGGCTATGGGATCTGCTGCGACGTCGAGCCGGAGCATATGATGGAGAAGGTGCTGTTTGCGGCGGATGAGCTGACGGGGCTGATCGGCGCGGCGGTGAAAATGCGCCCGTCAGGAAGCGCGTCGGATCTGGAGGTGTCCAGCCTCAAGAAGAAGTTTAAGGACAAGCGTTTCGCGGCGGGCTGTTCGCGCGACGTGATCCGTGACGGCGCCGAGCGGCTGGGCTGGACGCTGGAGGAGCTGATGGACAAAACGATTCAGGCGATGCGGGCCTGCGAGACGCAGATTCGGGAGGAGATGGACCGGCTCTGATCTTTGGGCGGCAGAAACATTTAAAACATGGGGGGGACTTCTTCCCGCGCGGAAGTTTATGGAAGCGTTCCGCGCGGGGGAGGCCCCCTGTTTTTGTCGGATTGGCTTGACAGAAAGCGATTCCTAGGGTATGATTTTTGAGATATTTATGTCCTGAATTTGATGCGGAAAAGAGGAAGAAAAGGATTATGAAAAAAGTAGTGAAATTTGGCGGCAGTTCTCTGGCCAGCGCGAAGCAGTTTAAGAAGGCGGCGGATATCGTAAAGGCGGAGAAATCCAGGAAATATGTGGTGCCGTCCGCGCCGGGCAGGCGGAAGGAGAACGACGAGAAGGTGACGGATCTCCTCTATCAGTGCTACGATGTCGCGGCTGAGGGGGGCGCGTATAATAAAATTCTGGCGAAGATCAAGGAGCGGTTTGCGGAGATCATTGACGGTCTGGAATTGAATCTGAATCTGGCTTATGAGTTCGATCGGATCGAGGAGAATTTCGTAAAGCGGGCGGGGCGCGACTATGCGGCATCCCGCGGCGAGTATCTGAACGGCCTGATCATGGCGGAATATCTCGGGTACGAATTCATCGACGCGGCGGAGGTAATCTTTTTTGACGAGCATGGTGTTTTCGATTCCGAAAAGACCAATCAGGAGCTTGCCGAGCGGCTGGAGCATACGGAAAGGGCCGTGATTCCCGGCTTCTATGGCTCCATGCCGGACGGGCGTGTGAAGACCTTCTCAAGGGGCGGATCGGATATCACCGGCTCGATTGTGGCCAGGGCGGTCCAGGCGGATCTCTACGAGAACTGGACCGATGTGTCCGGCGTCCTGGTAGCGGATCCCCATATTGTGCCGAACCCGGAGGTGATCGACGCCATCACCTACAGTGAACTTCGGGAGCTCTCCTACATGGGCTTTAACGTTCTTCATGAGGACGCTATCTTCCCCGTGCGCAGGGAGGGGATTCCGATTCACATCCGCAATACCAACCGGCCCAAGGACCGGGGAACGCTGATCGTGGAGAGCACCTGCCGCAAGCCGCGCTATGTGATCACCGGCATTGCGGGCAAGAAGGGCTTCTGCTCGGTGACGGTGGAGAAGGCGATGATGAATGCCGAGGTGGGCTTCTGCCGGAAGGTTCTGAGTGTCTTCGAAAAATACGGCATTTCCATCGAGCATATGCCGTCCGGCATCGACACGATGACGATTTTCGTCCATCAGTCCGAGTTTGAGGAGTACGAGCAGTCCGTAATCGCCGGAATCCATCGGGCGGTGGAGCCGGATCTGGTGGAGATGGAATCGGATCTGGCGCTGATCGCCGTGGTGGGGCGCGGCATGAAGGCGGCGCGCGGCACGGCCGGACGCATTTTCTCGGCGCTGGCCCACGCGAGGATCAATGTAAAGATGATCGACCAGGGTTCCAGCGAGCGCAATATCATCATCGGCGTCAAGGAAGCGGATTTTGAGGCGGCGATCAAGGCGATTTACGATATTTTTGTGACAATGGAGCTGTAGGCGGCCCGGAACGGCAGCTGGATTGGAAACGGACGCCGGACGGCGGCAATCGAAAAGAAAAGGAGGCAGCACCATGGGACATCTGACGACACGCGACGCGTATCGGAATTTGAGCGACCGGATCAACTGGTTTACGCAGGGAGCGCCGAAATCAGAGACGCTCTATAAGATCTTGGAGGTCTTATTCTCTGAGAAGGAGGCAAAATGGATGGCCCTCCTGCCGGTTCGCCCGTTTACGCTGAAAAGGGCGGCCAGGGTCTGGAACACGACGGAGGCCAAGGCGGAGAAGGTTCTGGACCATCTGTGCGAGAAGGCGCTTTTGGTGGATTCCTGGCACAACGGCGAGCGCAAGTTCGTGATGCCGCCGCCCATGGCCGGCTTCATTGAGTTCGCCCTTATGCGGACGCGCGGCGATATCGACCAGAAATATCTGAGCGAGCTTTACTATCAGTACATGGACGTGGAGGAAGACTTTATCAAGGACCTGTTCTTCGTCACCGAGACGAAGCTGGGCCGCGTCTTTGTCCAGGAACCGGTGCTTTTAAACGATAAGGCGAATCACATTCTCGACTACGAGCGCGCTACGCACATCGTGGAGGAGGCGGAATATATTGGACTGGGGCTGTGTTACTGCCGTCATAAGATGTATCACGCGGGACATCCCTGCGAGATCAACGCGCCCTGGGATGTCTGTATGACCTTTGACAATGTGGCGCGTTCTCTCGCGGAGCACGGCGACTACTGCCGTCTGATTTCCAAGGAGGAGGCCATGGATGCCCTGGAGCGCTCTTACGCCGCCAATCTGGTTCAGATCGGCGAGAACGTGCGGGAGCACCCCGCGTTTATCTGCAACTGCTGCGGCTGCTGCTGCGAGGCGCTGCAGGCGGCCCGGAAATTCAGCCCGATGCAGCCGGTTGCCACGACGAACTATATTCCGGATCCCTCCTTTGACAAATGTGTGGGCTGCGGCAAGTGCGCCAAGGTCTGCCCGATTTTGGCGATCTCCATGGAGGCGGACGAGAACGGAAAGAAGCGGCCTGCGATCAATAAGGAGATCTGCCTGGGCTGCGGCGTCTGCGCCCGGAACTGCGCGGTCAAGGCGATCGAGATGAAGCGCAGACCCGTTCAGGTGATCACGCCGGTCAACAGCACGCACCGTTTTGTGCTGCAGGCGATCGAGAAGGGGACTCTGCAGAATCTGATTTTTGATAATGAGGCTTTTGCCAACCACAGGGCCATGGCGGCCGTTTTCGGCACGATTCTCAAGCTGCCGCCCATGAAGCAGGCCCTGGCCAGCAAACAGCTGAAATCGATCTATCTGGATAAGCTCCTCTCTGTCTACGCGAAGCGCTCGCAGGAGGAGATGGATCAGAGGATTGCCCGGAGAGAGGCCCAGGCAGCCGATTCGAAATGATAATGGACCGTATGGCAGGACTGACGTCGGAATATGCGGAAAAATGCGCCGGGAGCAGACGGCAGCCGGAACTTAGGAAGGGAGCGGGATATCGATGACGGCCAGAGAATACGAGAGGATTCTGGATTCCATGAGTAATATGGGGGTGTATGTGATCCGTGAGGATACACATGAGATCCTGTATCTGAACAAGAGGATCCGGAGCCTGTTTCCGGACGCGAAGCTGGGTGACTGCTGGTGCCGGTATTGGGGAAAACCCTGCGGTTCCTGCCATTTGGATGCGCTCGCGTATACGGAAGAGGTTCATTCCGTGCTGTTTGACAGTCCGCTGGGCACGGCGGTGGATTATACGGCTGTCAGGATCACCTGGGAAGGGGATATCCCCGCCGTCATGGTCACGGCCACGACCCGCACGGAGGCGGCGAGCGACGCCTATGTAAAGGTGCTGCGCGTCAATCTGGACACGCTGTCCTATGAAGCGATCAAGGATTTCTCGGAGGAGACCGGGAAGCTTCATTCGCAGGGACGGACGATCGAGGCGCTTCTGGACCATTTCCTGGAAAAGGGCAATATTTATCCGGATGATATGGGGCGGTTCGCGCGTTTTACGGATCCGGTATTTGTGAAAAATGAGATCGACTCCGGCAAAAGCGTTCTGGCCTGCGCTTACCGCTGCAAGGTGGGGGACGGCTACCGCTGGCATATCCTGGAGATACTTCCGGAAGTGGGCAACAGACATCTGGTCATGGTCTATGTGAAGGACATTAATGACAGCTACAAGGAAGGGATCCTCCAGGAGGATGCGGGCGTTCCGGCGCGCGAAATTATTTCTTCCCTGGGAGAACAGAATTACGGCATCTATGTGATCGAGCTTGCGACGGGGCGGCTGGAGGCGATCCGCGCTTCGGAACAGGTGGCAAAGGCGATGGCGGGAGGGCACACAACCTGGCAGGAGATCGTCGGCGATCTGTCGAACATCTGCATTCATCCGGACGACCGGGTGGAGTTCGGGGGCAAATTTTCTTATGAGGCCCTCAATGCGGCATGGCAGATGAAGAAAGAGCGGGTCGAGATGATCGCGAGGCGCCAGTTTGGAGACGAGTACCGCTTTGTGGAGATTACGGCCCATCTGAGCAAGAACCGGGCGGGAGGCGGCTACGCGGTGCTGGCGCTCCAGGATGTGGAGGACAAAATCCGTCAGGAGCGCGCGGCCTACCGTGAGGCCAGCGATAAGGCGTCGATCATCAACAGCCTGGTGAGCATGTACTACGCGGTCTACTTTGTCGATCTGGAGACCAATGGATTTATGCCGATCCGGCAGATGGAGGAAGAGGTGAGGAGCGTCCTTGGCGACCGCATAAATTACGCGGACGCCGTCGCCGCATATGCCTCGAAATTCGTTCATCCGGACGACCGCGGCGAGTATCTGACGAAGATCAATTACGCGAGTCTGATGCGGACGCTTTCGGAGGGAAAACCGTTTGTCACCGTGGAGTACCGAAGGATCAAAAACCGTCCGGACGGACAGATTGTGCCGGACGGATGGGTGCGCGTCAACATTGTGCTGGCGGAGCAGGCGGACGGGGTGCCGAAGAAGGCCCTCTACGTCTCCCAGGACATCACGGAGACGAAGGAGCGGGAGGAGCAGGAGCGCCAGACCCTGAGAGAGGCCGTGGCGGCGGCGAATCACGCCAATGCCTCCAAGAGCGAGTTTCTGTCCCGCATGAGTCATGATATCCGCACGCCGATGAACGCTATCATCGGAATGACGGCCATCGCGGGGACGCATCTGGACGACAGGGACAGGGTGGCGGACTGCCTGAATAAGATTACCGTGTCCAGCCGTCATCTGCTGAGCCTGATCAATGAGGTTCTGGATATGAGCAAGATCGAATCCGGCAAGATCGATCTGTCGGAGGAAGAATTCAACCTCTCCGACCTGATCCAGAGTCTGCAGACGATGATCCGGCCGGCTGTGACGGCGAAGCGGCAGCGGCTGGAGCTCCATATTGCCAAAGTCCTCCACGAGGAGGTGGTCGGCGATCTGCTGCGCCTGCAGCAGGTATTCATGAATATCCTGGGAAATGCCGTTAAATATACGCCGGAGGGCGGCTGTCTGGAGGTGAAAATCTCCGAGAAAGAGTCTTCCGTCTTCGGTTACGGCTGCTATGAGTTCCGGTTCAGCGACAACGGGATCGGGATGACGAAGGAGTACATACAGAAGATTTTCGAGCCGTTCAGCCGCGCGGAGGATTCCCGCGTCAGCCGGATCGAGGGAACCGGCTTGGGTATGACCATCGCCCTCAATATCGTGCGGATGATGAACGGCACCATCGAGGTGGAGAGCGAGCCGGGCAAAGGTTCGGTCTTTACCGTGACGGTGTTTCTGAAGCAGAGAGATGTCTCTGACGGCAATCTGGATAAGCTGGCGGATCTGCCGGTTCTGGTGGTTGACGACGACCGGGACGCCTGTGAGGCGACCTGCGCCGTGCTTGAGGATATCGGCATGAAAGGCGAGTGGGTCCTAAGCGGGGCGGAGGCGGTTCAGCGCGTGTGGGATACACACTGTGCCGGAGAGGATTTCTTTGCCGTGATTCTGGACTGGAAGATGCCGGATATGGACGGTATTGAGACGGCCCGCGCGATCCGCGAGAAAGTGGGGCCGGATCTGCCGATCATCATTCTGTCGGCTTACGACTGGAGCGACGTGGAGCTGGAGGCGCGCAGGGCGGGAATCAGCGGATTTATCGCGAAGCCCCTGTTTAAATCGCGCCTGGTCTACGTGTTCCAGAAGATTGCCGGCGAGGAGGAAGTGGAGCTGGAGAGCCATGCGGACGCGGAGCCGATGGATTTCTCCGATAAGCGTATTCTTCTGGTGGAGGACAATGAGCTGAACCTGGAGATTGCCGAGGAAATCATCAGCTCGACCGGCGTCGCGGTGGAGAGCGCGTCGAACGGGCAGGAGGCGCTTAACAGATTTATTGAATCGGAGACCGGGCATTACGACCTGATCTTTATGGATATTCAGATGCCGGTGATGAACGGCTATGAGGCGTCCCGGGCGATCCGGAGTCTGGAGAGACCGGACGCGATTACCGTGCCGATCATCGCGATGACGGCCAACGCTTTCGCCGAGGACGTGGTGGCAAGCCGGCAGGCGGGGATGGACGAACACATTACAAAACCGCTCGCCGTCGAGCAGCTGATGGAGTGTATGCACCATTGGCTGGGCAGGAAATAGCGGAATACAAACGGAGCGTCACTGGCACGTTTTTTGCATACTGACGTAAAAATAAGAGGTATACGAACACCCAGTGTTCGTATACCTCTTGACGAATGGAGACGAAGGGATTCGAACCCTCGACCTCTCGGATGCGAACCGAACGCTCTCCCAGCTGAGCTACGCCCCCATCT
>CANRHU010000084.1 GCA_947630485.1 uncultured Lachnospiraceae bacterium | reverse complement strand
ACTGCTACTCTTTTTGAAAAAAGTAGTGGAAAAAATGTAACTGGGGCTAGCCGCCGCGCTAGCGGCTTGGTACAATAGGGCCAGGAACGGAGGTAAATGGAAGAATGGAGCAAATCATCATTCATGTGGATATGGACGCTTTTTTCGCTTCCGTGGAAACCCGGGACAATCCCGCCCTGCGCGGCAAGCCGCTGATCATCGGTTCCCTTCCGGGAGAACGGGGCGTAGTCGCCACATGCAGCTACGAGGCAAGAAAATACGGCGTCCGCTCCGCCATGAACATAAAGAAGCCTACCGGAGATGTCCGCACGGTATCTATATGCACCCGAATATCGACAAGTACAAGGCCGTATCCGGCCAGCTCCACGCGATTTGGAACGCCTACGCTTCCGCCGCCGAGACAATCGCGCTCGACGAGGCGTATCTCGACGTGACACAGCGGGCCCGAAATCTGGAGGGCGCGCGCCGAATCGCGATGACCATAAAGCAGCGCACCCGAACTGAGATCGGGCTTACCTGCTCCGTAGGCGTCGCCTATTCCAAGACGGCGGCAAAGACGGCAAGTGAGGAAAAGAAACCTGACGGATACTTTGAGATTCCCACGCCAAAGGATTTTGTTGATCTGATCATCGACCGCGATGTACGGACACTCTACACAGTCGGGGAAATGACGGCGGAAAAACTGTATGCCTCGGGGATCCGCACCGTCCGCGATATACAGGCAAAGCAGGACATGGTCGTCCGGCTTCTCGGAAAGCAGGGACAGTGGATCACAAGACTCGCATTTGGAATCGACGACCGAAAGGTCACGCCGTACCGCCCGCAGGACGCAAAATCCATCGGCCGCGAGGTCACGTTTCAGGAGGATGTGGACAATTACGAACTGCTGAGAGACGTCCTGGTTCTCCTTGCGCTCTGCGTGGAACGGAGGGCCAAACGATATGGTCTCTACGGAAACGGTGTGACCTTAAAGCTCACGTACTTTGACATGAAAGGGATTACCCGCTCCCGGATTACATCCGCCTGCAGCTCTGCCGTTGCCATCTGGCAGGAAGCCGTCCGGTTGCTCGACGCTGTGGAAAAGCGGCCTGTCCGTCTGGTGGGCATAAGCATCTACAATCTGTCCGGCGAGGAGGGCCGGCAGCTCACTCTGGAGGACTATTTCACGGATGTCCGGCAGCGCCGGGAGGAGGAGCTTCGTGAAATGCTCGATGCCCTGCAAAACCGCTATCATCTCGACTTCGCAGGGCATCTGGATCAGATTTATCAATCGGACACGCTCCACAAGACCGTGGAATACATGAGGAAACACATATAAACGTCATTTTCTCCCGATAAACCGCGTCCCGACGCTCTTCCCGTCCACAATATCATACAGGCTTTCCGGCTTCGCGCCGCTCGTAATGACCATGTCGATTCCGGCGTCCGTGGATATCTTCGCCGCGTGAAGCTTCGTCTTCATTCCCCCGGTTCCCAGGGAACTTCCGGCCCCCTGGGCCGCTTCCATGATCTGAGGCGTGATCTCGCGCACGACCTCGATCCGCCCCGCGCTCTCATCCTTTCTGGGATCCGCGGTGTAGAGCCCGTCGATGTCTGTCAGAAGCACCAGAAGATCCGCCTCCACCGACACCGCCACCACGGCCGCCAGCGTGTCGTTATCGCCGATGACGATCTCGTCCGTGGCCACAGTATCATTTTCATTGACCACCGGCACCGCGCCGATTTCAAGAAGACGCAGGATTGTGTTGCGGAAGTTCTCATGCCGGCGCCCGTCCTCGATATCCGCCGCCGTCAAAAGGATCTGCGCCACGGTATGGGAATACTCGGAAAAGAGCTTGTCATATGTATACATCAGCTCGCACTGTCCCACCGCCGCCGCGGCCTGCTTGCCGGGGATGTCCTCCGGCCGCCGCGCAAGGCCCAGCTTCCCCACGCCCATGGCGATGGCTCCCGATGAGACAAAAATCACCTCATGTCCCGCGTTCTTTAAATCGCTCAGTACACGGACCAGGCTTTCCACCCGGCGGATGTTCATCCGGCCTGTGGCATAGGATAACGTGGACGATCCCACTTTTACGACTATTCGCATTTGTGATTCCTCGCTTGATTTAATTCTGATCTTTTATACCATTCTGGCGTATTCTCAGAAAGATCGATGAGCTGCCCCTTTTCATAGACTGCGAAACGCTGAAAAACACTTGTATTGTCATAAAGAATTACCCAATCACACAATGGCAGGACTATTTTCAGTTTTTCCTGACTCTCTATAAATCTTCTCTCAACATCACGATCAGAAACACCGTGCCCGCCTTGCATTACGCGATACTTAATTCGCTCTTTTGCAAGCTCCGCTGTTTCGAGGCCAATATAGTGAAGCTCAATATCATACCCCAGCTTTTTGGCCGTCATAATATTTTTCAAAACACTTCTTCCGCACAGGGTCGTTTCCTGAATAAAAGATTTCCTCTGAGAAAAATTAAATTCAATCATCCTAACTGCTTCCCGTCCGGCTTGCATAACATCGTTAAAGTTTCTCCAATCCCCCTGCATCCGGATAATATTATCCACATTAACAAGCTGCATTCCCTGAAAAGACTCCAAGGTCTGATATAAAGTCGATTTTCCGGCTCCATTTACACCCGCTATCAAAATATATCTCATTCTAAAACAGATTCCTCTCAATTACTTGTTTCTGCTTTTTCTGCAGCAGGAAGTTTCCAACTAATTCAAAAAAATCCCTCTCCTCCTTAGACTTCGCTTCCAGAACCAACTGAAGGGTGTCTTCTGGCTGCAGCTGACTGATCTCACTATAAATTCTTGAATATTTTATCACATCACACATAGCCCAACCTCGCCGAATCCGCATAATCCGTTTTTACGAGCTTCCTCACTTATTATAACGAATCATATGCCAATATTCAAGAATAAATCGCCGCGCATTTTCTGCCCCCAGGGGTCTTCCCAAAATCGGTCAACGGATTTATGATATTTGTATCAGTACACACGGAGGTGCGGCAAATGAACCCGAAATTCTTCTCTCTCCCCGAGGAAAAAAAGCAGGCGATCCTGAATTCCGGCTACCGCGTGTTCTCCCGGAATTCCTACAAAAACAGCCCTATGAGCCAGATCGCCGCCGAAGCCGGAATCAGCAAGTCCCTGCTCTTCCACTACTTCCGAAACAAGAAGGAACTGTACCTGTTTCTGTGGGAAAAATGCGCCGAAATGACCATTGAGATCCTGACAGAATACGGCTGCTATGAGCAGGCAGACCTCTTCGAAAGCATGGAGCGCGGAATGCGGGCGAAAATGGAGATCATCCGCCGCCATCCGGATATGACCAACTTCACGATCCGGGCGTTCTATGAGAAGGACGCGGAGATCTGCGCGGCCGTCCAGGAAAGCTACCACCGGCATTTCAATTTCAAGGCGGACCGGATGCGCATCAATCTCGACCCGGCCCAGTTTATTCCCGGCCTGGATATTCCGATGATGTACCGGGAAATGTACTGGGCATCGGAAGGTTATCTCTGGGAAATGGTGCAGCGCGGGGATGTGGATATGGAGCGGATGGAGAAGGATTTTACAAGACTTATCGAATTCTGGAAGAGCATTTATCTGAGAAAGGAAGGCGCGGCTTCCCTATGACCGGGCCGCCGTCTGATCTCCGCGAAAGGAACCTGCATATGAGCGAAAACGTAATCCAAACCACGAACCTGACGAAATATTACGGCAAAACGTGTGGGATCGATCAGATCAATCTGACCGTCCCGCGGGGCGATTTCTTCGGCTTCATCGGCCCCAACGGGGCCGGAAAATCCACAACGATCCGCACGCTTCTGGGGCTGATCCGCCCCACTGGCGGCCAGGCGCGGATCTTCGGCCTGGACATCGCGGACAACCGGAAACAGATTCTGTCGCGGACAGGCTATCTTCCCTCCGAGACGGCATTCTACCCCGGAATGCGGGTGCGGGATGTGCTGAGACTGTCCGCCGAACTGCGCGGACGCAGCTGCTCTGAGGCGGCGCGTCTCCGGCGCGGACAGGACTGCCCTGCGACAGCCACACTCCGGCGTGAGTACGACTGCTCCGCGGCGGCGCGTCTTTTGTGCGAACGTCTGTGGCTCGACCCGGCCCGGAAGGTGGACGAGCTTTCCCTGGGAAACAAAAAGAAAACCGCCATCGTCTGCGCCCTGCAGCATGATCCCGACCTTCTGATCCTGGACGAACCCACCAGCGGCCTCGACCCGCTGATGCAGCGAGAATTCTTTGAGATTCTCCGGGAGCGCGCCGCGAAGGGCGCGACCATTTTCCTGTCCAGCCATATTCTCTCTGAAATTCAGCATAACTGCGCCCATGCGGCCATTATCCGGGGCGGCAGGATCATCGCGTCCGGCAGCGTGACAGAGCTCTCGCGGACCAGCGCCAGGCGCGTCAGCATCCGCGGGCGGATGGATTACAACGCTCTCTCCGGCGTAAAAAATCTGCGCGCATCGCCGGACGGCGCGGATTTCCTGTATAACGGAGACATGCAGACATTGCTTGCGGTCATGGCAGGAGGCGATATTCAGGACGTCTCCATTACAGAACCGGATCTGGAAGAAGTATTTCTGCATTATTATGGCGGACACCCGGAAACATCCCCTCCGGAACGATCTGCCACGGAAATCAAATGAACTCTGCAAAAAATGAATGACCACCATAAAACCGCAAGGGAAGTGCAGCAAAATGACTATCATAAAACATGAACTCCGCCAAAACAGAACCGCCTTCACAGTCTGGACGGCGTCGATCGCCCTCCTGCTCATCGTCTGCGTATTCCTGTTCCCGGAGATGAAGGGCGAAATGGACTCTGTGGGGGATCTGTTCGCGTCCATGGGCAGCTTTACCGCCGCCTTCGGAATGGACCGGCTGAATATCGGAACGCTGATCGGATATTATTCCATCGAATGCGGCAATATCCTGGGACTCGGAGGCGCGCTCTTTGCCTCCCTTCTCGGCATCTCCGCTCTCGCGAAAGAAGAAAAAGACCGGACGGCAGAATTTCTTCTGACCCATCCCATCCCGAGGACTCGCGTAGTCGCCGGGAAGCTGGCGGCTATCCTGATCCAGATCACTGCGATGAACCTTATCATCCTCGCACTGTCCCTGCTGTCCGTCGCGCTGATCGGCGAGGACATCCCCTTCAAAGAACTTCTGCTGATACACGGGGCTTACGTTCTGCTCCAGCTGGAGCTGGCGTGCATCTGCTTCGGCATCTCAGCGTTCCTGCGCCGCGGAGGCTCCGGGATCGGCATGGGGCTTGCCTCCGCGGCATATTTTCTGAATCTGGTCGCCAACATTTCTGAAAATGTCCGCTTCCTTCACTGGCTGACGCCCTTCGCCTACTGCGAAGGCGCGGATATCATCGCAAGCGGCGCACTGGACGGCGGCCGGATCGCTGCGGGAACGGCACTGGCCATTGCCGGCGTCATAGCGGCCTGCCGGCAGTATAGCAGGAAAGACATCCGATGACTATATAAATCCGAACATTACAGGAGTCTTATGCCAGCGCCAGCGCCACCTTCATCATATTCGTGAACGTCTTCTGCCTCTCCTCCGCAGTCGTCACCTCGCCGGTGATCGCGGAATCCGAGATCGTGCAGATGCAAAGCGCATTGACGCCCGCCGCCGCGGCATTGCTGTAGAGAGCCGCCGCTTCCATCTCCACGGCCAGAACGCCCATGTCCGACCAGGTCATGCCGCCGCTCACCTGCTTGTCCGGCGCGTAGAACATGTCGGAGCTTAACACATTTCCTACATGGAAAGGAATCCCCAGTTCCCTTGCCGCCGCCACGGCCTTTTCCAGAAGCTCAAAGCTGGCGATGCAGGAATAATCGCCCGGCAGGCCGAAAAGCCGCACAAAATTGGACGTGGTGCATGCCCCCATGCCGATGACCATGTCGCGAACCTTGCACTTGGGACTTAAAGCGCCCGCGGTGCCCACGCGGATCAGGTTCTTCACCCCGTAGAAATGGATCAGTTCATAGGAATAGATGCCGATGGACGGGCATCCCATGCCCGTGCCCATGACGGAGACCCGCTTGCCGTTATAAAAGCCTGTAAAGCCCAACATGTTGCGGGTGCTGTTGAACTGCTTCACATCGGTCAGGAAATTGTCCGCGATAAACTTCGCCCGCAGCGGGTCGCCCGGGAGAAGTATGGTCTCGGCGATCTCGCCTTCCAGAGCCTCGATGTGCGGTGTCGGTACATTTGTGTTTGCCATGATAGTGCCCTCCTTCATTTCGCATAATTTTAAATTTTTATAATGATTTGTTTGCCGCCTGACGGTTAGCGATGCCTTTCAGCCGGAGTATGGTCTCGTACAGCTCGTCCATGTCCGCGCCTTCGTTGCAGCGGGCATACCCGTTTGCAAACAGGAGCCGGCGAAAATCCGGCCTAACCCGCTCCGAGACGTCCGGAATCCGACTCCCACTATACTCTCGCCTTCACGCCCTTCCCGTCGCGCTTCGCCACGCGAAGACGGTTCAGCTGAATCTCCTTCTTCTTGTACGTCACCACCTGGTCCTCGCCCACCAGATACAGATGCTCCACCAGGTCGTTCTTCTCCAGCTTCATGCCGCGCACGCCGCGGGAATTCTTCTTCATCTCCGTGATCTCCTCCACCGCGAAGCGCAGAAAATATCCGTTCACGGTCTGGAGCACCGCGTCGCCGTCTGACGCCGGGCGTACCGTCGCCAGCTTATCGCCGTCAGTCAGCTTCGTGGACGCCACGGTCCGGTTGTTGGTGATAAATTCTTCCATAGGCACCTGCTTGACAAGTCCCTGTTCCGTGGCGAAGATCAGCTTCCGCCCCATCAGTTCCTCCAGACCGCCCAGATACAGAATCCGCTCCTTCCGGCCGTCGTACTTGCTGATATTCTCAATGGGCGTGCCCTTGTCGCGCAGCTTTCCGAACGGAATATCCGTCACCTTCAGCTGATGCATGAAGCCGCTGTCCGTGAAAATGCAGAGCTTATCCGTATTCATGCAGACGGCCACATACGCGTTCTCGCCGTCCGCCGTCTCCCTGTTCCGGTCATAGGTGGCCCTGTCCAAAAGCTTGCAGTAGCCGAAGCGGTCCATGACAAAGACCACCTCCTGAATTACCATGGGCGCCTCCTCGTAGACGGCCTCCCTGCTGTCCTCGATGTCCGTCATGCGGATCATCGCAAACTCCTCCTGGATTGCCGCCAGGTCGTCTAAGATTACCTGATCCATCGCGTCCTTGCTACCCAGGATCTTCTCATATTCCTTTATCTTCGCCAGCGTCTCCCCATACTCCTTCTTAAGCGCCAGAATCTCCAGTCCGATCAGCTTGTAGAGACGCATCTCCAGAATCGCCGTCGCCTGCCTGTCCGTAAAATGAAGCTGCTTTGCGTCTTCCTCAAATCCCGGCGTGCGGAACTTGATCTTGCTGGTGTCGCCGGTAGTCAGACACGACTTTGCGTCTTTCAGATTCCGCGCGCCGCGCAGCACCGCGATGATCAGGTCGATGGCGTCGCAGGCCGCGATCAGGCCCTCCTGGACCTCCTTGCGGCCAAGCTCCTTCTCCAGAAGAACCTGATACTTGCGGGTATTGTTCCTGTACTGAAAATCCAGATAGTTTTTAAGAATTCCGCGCAAATTCAGCGTCTCCGGCCGGCCGGCCACGATGGCCAGCATATTGACGCCGAAGGTATCCTCAAGCTTTGTCTTCTTGTAGAGAATGTTCTTGATCTTCTCCACATCCGCATCCTTCTTAAGCTCCAGGACAATGCGGATGCCCTCCTTGTTGGACTGGTTGGAAATGTCGGTCACGTCCGGAAGCTTCTTGGACTCCACCAAATCCGCCACGTCCATAAGGAATTTATTGATGCCGGCGCCGATCATCGTGTAGGGAATCTCCCGGATGATCAGCTTGTCCTTATCGCTCTTGCGGCGGCCCAGTTCCACCTCAAGCCGCCCGCGCAGCTTGATCTTGCCCACGCCGGTCTCGTAGATCTCCAGAAGCTCTTTCTTATTGGAAATGATGCCGCCTGTCGGGAAATCGGGGCCCGGCAGATACTGCATCAGCTCCGCGGTCGTGATCTCCGGGTTCGCGATATAGGCCCGCACCGCGTCGATGACCTCGCCCAGGTTGTGGGGCGGGATGCTGGTGCTCATGCCTACCGCGATGCCCTCCGCGCCGTTGATCAGAAGGTTCGGCACCCGAACCGGAAGCACCTCCGGCTCCTTCTCCGTCTCGTCATAGTTGGGCACGAAATCCACGGTCTTATCCAGATCCTTTAAATAAACTTCTTCCGTGAATTTCTCAAGCCTCGCCTCCGTGTAACGCATGGCGGCGGCCCCGTCGCCCTCGATGGAGCCGAAATTGCCGTGGCCGTCCACCAGCGCCATGCCTTTTTTGAACGCCTGTGACATGACCACCAGGGTATCGTAAATGGAACTGTCTCCGTGGGGATGGTATTTACCCATGGTATCGCCCACGATACGCGCCGACTTGCGGTGGGGCTTGTCGTGACCCAGATGCAGCTCGCTCATGTCGTAGAGGACGCGGCGCTGCACCGGCTTTAAGCCGTCCCTGGCGTCAGGGATGGCGCGGGCCGTGATGACGCTCATGGAGTAATCCACGAAGCTGCGCTGCATTTCCTCGGAATATTCTGTCGTTAAGATCTTCTCTGCCATTGACTGCTCTATCCTCTCTTACCGGCCGTAATTTGGCCGGTTCATTCCCTCTGCCGCCGTAACTCTGTTTCCCGCATCAAAACGGCGGCTTTCATATATTTTTGTCTCCGCAATTCCATTCCACATTGCAGAATCTATCACGGACTATTTACACTCTTTCCGGGCCTCAACCGACATCACATACTATATAAAACACTTCCTGCCATGCTTCGGCACCTAAACGCTTTCCGTCCTACGCGTCGATCTCCGCCTCATTGGCATGGTCGTAGATAAACTGCCTTCTGGGCGGCACGTCGCTGCCCATCAGAAGCTCCGTGATCTCCGACGCAAGTCTTGCGTCCTCGATCTCCACCCGCTTTAACACCCGGTGCTCCGGATCCAGCGTAGTCTCCCACAGCTGCTCCGCGTCCATTTCCCCAAGTCCCTTGTAGCGCTGCAGGGTAAACTCGCCGGTGTGGGTCTTCCGGTAACGCTCCAGCTCGTGCTCGTCATAGAGATACTGCTCCTCGCCCTTCTTCGGAATCACCTTGAAAAGCGGCGGCATCGCAATGTAAACATGGCCGTTATAGATCAGTTCCGGCATGAACCGGTACAAAAACGTCAGAAGCAGCGTGTCAATATGGCTGCCGTCCACGTCCGCATCCGTCATCAGGATGATCTTGTGATAGCGCAGCTTACTGATATCGAAATCATTGCCGTAGCCCTCGGAGAAACCGCAGCCGAAGGCGTTGATCATGGTCTTGATCTCCGCGTTGGCCAGCACCTTGTCGATGGACGCCTTCTCCACATTCAGGATTTTGCCGCGGATCGGCAGAATCGCCTGGTACATCCGGTTGCGGGCCGTCTTGGCGGAGCCGCCTGCGGAATCTCCCTCGACGATAAAGATCTCGCATTTTTCCGCGTCCCGGCTCTCGCAGTTGGCAAGCTTGCCGTTGCTGTCGAAGGAAAATTTGGACTTGGTCAGAAGATTCGTCTTCGCCTTCTCCTCCGCCCGCCGGATCTTGGCCGACTTCTCCGCGCAGCCGATGATGCCCTTAAGCGTCTCCAGATTCCGGTCAAAATACATGGAAAGCTCGTCGCCGCTGATCGTAAAGACCGCCTTCGTCGCGTCGGCGCTTGCCATCTTCGTTTTTGTCTGACCCTCGAACATCGGGTCCGGGTGCTTGATCGCCACCACCGCAGTCATGCCGTTGCGGGTGTCCGCACCTGTGAAATTGGCGTCCTTCTCCTTTAGAATACCCAGTTCGCGGGCGTAGCTGTTGATCAGCATCGTGAACTTGGTCTTAAAACCCACCAGATGGGTGCCGCCCTCCTGGGTGAAAATGTTATTGCAGAAGCCGAGGATATTCTCCTCAAACGTATCGACGAACTGGAACGCCACCTCAACCTCGATATTGTCCACCGTGCCTTTATAGTAAACCGGGTCATGGATCGGCGTCTTGCCCATGTTCAGTTCCTTCACATAGGCCACGATCCCCTCCGGCTCGGTATAGACCACCGTCTCCTCCTCGCCGGCCCGTTTATTCTCATACGTGATCGTCAGTCCCGGATTCAGATACGCGGTCTCGTGGATGCGGCTTTTCAGCCAGTCGGCCTTGAAGCGCGTCCTCTCGAAAATCTCCGGATCCGGCAGAAAATTGATCTCCGTCCCGGTCTCCTTCGTCTTGCCAAGCACCGGCAGAAGTCCGTTCTCCAGCTTCTCCGCAGGCTTACCCCGCTTATACGCGTCGTGGTGGATGAGTCCCCCCTGGTAGACCTTCACGTCCATCCGCTCCGACAGCGCGTTGACCACCGACGATCCCACGCCGTGCAGGCCGCCGCTGGTCTTATACGCCTGGTTATCAAATTTGCCGCCCGCGTGCAGCGTAGTCAGGACCACGCGAACCGCCGACACTCCTTTCTTGTGCATCTGCACCGGAATCCCGCGGCCATTGTCACGCACCGTGCAGGAGCCGTCCGCCTCCAGCGTCACCCTAATCTGCGTACAGTAACCGGCCAGATGCTCGTCCACCGCGTTATCAAGCACTTCATAGATCAGATGGTTCAGGCCCTTTGTTCCCACTCCGCCGATGTACATACCCGGTCTTTTGCGGACAGCCTCAAGCCCCTCCAGCACCGTGATACTGTCCGCATTATACTGCGCCTTTGCCATAAAAATGCAATTCCTCCATATCTTGTTAGTCTCAGACTATTATACACACAAATTGTGGGATTTGGCAAGCAAAACCATACGCTTTCATGTTCGCTTTCATGTTTCAGAGAGCGGCATAGGCGCTGTTATCTTTCTTCTGTAAATCATTACAATTTCATTGACTTTGCGGCAATATGCCGCTAAAATTAACAGTATAAACTATATTTTCTGACGAAATATCGCAGAAAGGAGCGAATCATTATGAAAGATCAGAACTGCGGCTACTGCGTAGGAGGCGCGCCTCTGGCGGCCTTCGGCATCAAGATCTGCGACCTCAGCGTTTCCCAGCTTATTCTCTTCAAGGAGCAGTCCCACCCGGGCCGCTGCATCGTGGCCTACAAGGACCATGTCAGCGAGATCGTCGATATCTCCGACGAGGAGCGCGACGCTTTCTTCGCCGACGTCTGCCGGGCCGCGAAGGCCATCCACGCCGCCTTCCACCCCGACAAGGTCAACTACGGCGCATACGGCGACACCGGCTGCCACCTCCATATGCACCTGGTTCCCAAATACAGGGACGGCTACGAGTGGGGCGGCGTCTTCGCCATGAATCCCGGCGAGAAATTCCTGACCGACGCCGAGTACGAGGAAATGATCGCGAAGATCAAAGCGAACCTGTAGCCGGCACCGTCTGAAAATCGTTGAACGAAGCGTCCTAAGCAAAGCGGGAATTTTGGAAAAATCGCTGCCGGATAAGTTTTGAGTAAGTATTACAAAAAGGAAGCCTTCTCTTGTAAATCCATCGGAAGACTTCCTTTTTCATTTCCATGCGGAAAGGGTCCAGTGACGCTCTGTTCGTATTTCCATGCAAACGGAGCGTCAGCGACGCGTTTTTTGTATTTTACAGAAACTCCACGCTTCCGTCCTCCAGATGATACAGAGCGCCGCAGACCTTAAGCCCCAGCTCTTCCTCATGCCGGATCTCCAGACTCTCCTCGATGATCTGCAGGCTGTGCCTCACATTCAGACAGCATGCCTTATAATCATCGGTCTCATCGCCGATCGCCTTGCGGATCTCATCGGTAATGAACTTTATGTACCCTTCCGGATCATGGTTGATGGCCGCGTCCACGGCGCCGCAATGGTTGTGTCCCAGCACAACCACCAGCCTGCATCCCAGATGCTCCGCCGCGTACTCCACACTGCCCAGCTGATGGTTATCCATCACATTGCCCGCTACCCGGATCACGAACAGCTCCCCGATACCGGCGTCAAAAATGCTTTCCGGAATTACGCGCGAGTCGGAGCAGGTGACAATGACCGCATATGGGGCCTGTCCCTCCTTAAACGTCTTTTCGCGCTGCTTACGTGAAATGTCCCCTCCGCTGGTAACGGCATCCAGATAGCGGCCGTTGCCCGCTTTCAGCTTCTCAAGTGCCTCTGACGCCGTAAAGGTAATCGTCGCATTCATCCTTATATACCCTCCCCCTATGTTTTATATATCTGTCCGATTAATATCAGATTGAGCGCTAAATATCATCTAATATAATAATATCACTTTTATTTGTAATGTTGATAGATTTCAGCTTTTCATTTTTCTTCTTTCTTCTTCATCTTCTGGAGTCTCTACATATTCCAAAATATCTTTAGGCTGCAGCTCCAAGATCGCGCATACAGTATTAACAGTTTTTAGAATTATGCCAGTTGCGTTCTCTTCTGCTAATTTTTTAAGCGTATCTTGGCCTATTACCTTTGTTTTTATTTTGAAAATTAGATAGGAATTTTGATTATCTCTTTAGAAGTTCTTAAATGTCGGTATAGCCCGTATTTTCGGGCTTTCCCG
>CANRHU010000083.1 GCA_947630485.1 uncultured Lachnospiraceae bacterium | reverse complement strand
CTTCATAATAGAAATATAGTCTATTATCCCATGCTTCCTCTTAACAGTCGAGGTACATACTATCTACCGGTTACGAAGATATATCTCATCTGGCCTATAACGAGTTCTTGGAAGCCATGAAAGGTGTAGCTGAAGAAGCGTTTCGGGTTCTTGAAGGCGGTAAGATCTGCGCATTTATGATGGGAGATGTCAGGGAACACTCTTATGTTAAACCATTAGGGATGGATACAATGCAGTTATTTGTTAATGTTGGTTTTCGATTGAAAGAGATTATTATTAAAGAACAGCATAATTGTCGTTCTGTAGATTATTGGAGGGGAAAACAAGTAAACTTTTTGATGTTAGCACACGAGTACATTTTCGTTTTAGAAAAAATCAGTGTTCGCTGAATTTTTGCTATTACGATCAGGAAGCTTTTGGTCGGGAATCCAGTATTTAAGCGGGGCTGGCCTTTTAATAGTTAGTAGATTCGACTAGTCTTTTGTCATTTTTTGAATGATAACGTATAATGTCTATCGACAGAACTTTTTCTGCCTTTACTAAATATCTCAGGCTGTTTCAAGTTTTAGTTAGCTTGCTTTAGCGTCGGCTACATCATCGGATGTAAAGAAAATGAGAAGACACAAAACTGGCCATCTCCTTGATCATTTTGGAGCAAACAACAGGGCTTTTATTTTGTTATCATCCCAGAAAACAATATGATCCTCTATAGTGATTTTCTCTGTTTTTGGAGAAAGGCATTCTATTAATTAATCCGAATCGCAGTCCTGGTAAATATCTCGTTTCCCTCGTGAACATCCCACATCTGCCCCTCTCATCCACGGCGCAAATGATGCGCCGTGGATTCGGCTTACGTCAGTATGCAAAAAACGCGCCAGTGACGCGTTTTTTGTATCAGGGATTGCAGCGCTTGCACGGATCATAGCCCATGGAGATTACTTCCTCCCTGGTGCCTGTGTAGAAGGATTTGTTCTTATCTTTCATCTGTTTTACGCTGGAGCAGGACGGGTAATGGAACTTATGGGTATTGGTGTTCAGAACGTAATCAGTGCCCGCGGGAGCCGGCGCCGTCTGTGTCTCTTTGACACGGGAAGTTTCTGTATCTTTTGTATCTGCCGCTGCGGTCTGTTTTGCGCCGGCACTGCCGCTTCCGGCATTGGACAGGGTATCTGCATCTGCGTTCCGCTCGACGGTGAAGGTGACGGATTTTCCGTCGCTTTGGCAGACCACGTCCCCCTGGAGATCGGTGCGGAATACTTTTACATCGGCGTCGCGCAGGCGGCTTAAGGTGTTCTCGGTGGGATGCCCGTAGGAATTATCTTTGCCGACAGAAATAACCGCGTATTCGGGCATAACCTCACGGAGAAACGGATAGGTGGTGGAGGTGTCGCTGCCGTGATGGCCCACTTTCAGCACTGTGCTGTCCAGGGTGCGGCCGGAGGCCAGCACTGCCTGCTCTTCTTCGCGCTCCGCGTCGCCGGTAAAGAGGAAGGACGTATCGCCGTAGACGATCCGCAGGATGATGGATGAATTGTTCGGGTCGTCCTCATCAGTGGTGACCGGCCCCAGGATCTGGACTGACGCGCTGCCCAGTGAAAACTTGTCTCCCGCGGATGGAACAGTGATAGACACCTTCTGTTTTTCCAAGTAGGACACAAAGCTTTTGAATGCCTTGCTGTCATAGCTTGTGACAGGACAGAGCGCGTGGTCTGCGGAGGCGTAATTCAAGGCACCGGCCAGACCGCCGACGTGGTCTTCGTGGGCGTGGCTGCAGACGATATAGTCCAGATGTTTCAGGGAATGGGATTTCAGGTATGAATAGATCAGGCTGGAATCCTCCGCGTTGCCGCCGTCAATGAGCATGGCTTTGCCGTCGCAGAGAACCAGGGCCGCATCAGCCTCGCCGACGTCGATAAAATGGATTTCGAAAGAGGAAATGCCGCGCTCGGCCGCGCCTGCTTCACCGGCGCGGATATCCATCCTTCCGCATCCGAATATTAGAAGCACAGCGAACAGTAACGATATGAGCCGCCTCACGGCTTTCCTGCGAGTTCTTTCCATAGTCGGCCTCCATTCCCGGATGATTTTGAAAACTGGGATTTCCTAAATTATATGTCATACGGAGGTTATTTTCAAGAGCTATTTCCATGCGAGCAGAGCGCCGGTGACGTTTTGCTCGTATTACGTCAGTATGCAAAAAAAGCGCCAGTGACGCTTTTTTAAATTTCTCAACACTGACCCTTACAAAAATGTAGTTTCCGCAAAAATGTAGTGTCATCTAAGATTGATTCTTTCAGTAAAATTGTTTATAATTGATTGTGAGACATATAGTCCTTATCTGCAGTTACAAAGCAGGTGTACATTACCCCATGAAGGCGGTGCTGGGTTTCGTGAAGCGTGCAGAAGGATGGGAAAAAGAATCAAAGGAGGAATTGCTGTGAATCGATGGACGGATGTTACGAATACTTTTTCGGAGGCCCAAAGACATTATAAAAATACTTATCTTGAAATTTGTGAAGTAATGGACGAGATTGTGGAGATCAGTCTGTTTTCGTCTCCGGATGATCCGTTTGAGATCTATTTTTCGTTTGGGATCATGTATGGAATTGTCTATGCTTCGAAAGATGAAGCAGTGGAAATACGAGAGCAGATGAAAGCGGATCTGGAACAGGAATATCTTAAGAACAAAGAGCCATCCCGAGAGTTTATCAATCGTTTTGCTAAGAAATATGACGTCCAGCTGCCGAACGATATACTGTTTGACAGCGACGCTTTGATGGAAAAATGGTTGAATATGTAAGGAAGGTATCGGCTAAAAATGGCAGGATATATATTAAAAATTGTGCTGGAGGATACCCATCCTCCCGTATGGCGCCGTGTCGTCATACCAGAGAGGATCAGCTTTTACGACCTTCATCTTGTGATTCAATGTCTTTTTGGTTGGGAAGACTGCCATTTGCACAGCTTCAGCATTCCGCAGGAAGATATTTTTATTGATGATGAGGAAAGCTCCGGTTTTTGGAATGCACATTATCCGGAAGAGACGACGCTTGTGGAACGGTTCTTTCCGAATTACAAATGGATTCGTTACACTTACGATTTTGGAGACGACTGGAGACATAAGATTATCTTTGAAAAAATTGATGAAAGTTATAATGAAAGGTATACAACGCTTCTTAAGGTAAAAGGGGACAATTTCGAGGAGGATACAGGCGGTGTCGGGGCAAATGACGGGGACGGAGGAGTCCGTCAGCCGCTTGATGTGCAGGCGGTAACAGAAAGCCTGAAGAATCTTGTTTTCCCGCCGAAAGAGATTCCTGATGCGGAAGACCAATCTGCATATTTCACGGACGATGAGAAAAAAATGATGGATGATTTCTTTCGGGATTTCCTTGACCGCATGGAGTCGGCACCCCATGTGTTTTCTCATAAACGCAAACCGTCGCCGATGGCGTTTAAAATAGAAAGTTGGAAACGGTTCTGTGCGGAAAGCCTTCAGCGGACGGAAGAAGGAGAGAATGCAAGTAGCCGAAAAGTCCGAAAAGAAAAAGTTCAGAGTACGAACAGCGGAGACGACGACTATTCTCAGATGATTCTTCCGTTTCTGAAAAAGGAGGATCTGGAAGAACCGGATTATGTCCTGGAGATTGTCCCCGGCACAAAAACCTGCGCTGAACTGCTGCGCGACCTGAACTTGCAGGAGGCTCGTGATTATTGCAAATACCTTCAGATTCCGTGTCCGGACAGCTGGACCAAAACGCAGATGACATCTGCGATCGCGCAGGAACTATGTTCGCATCCGGAATATGTGCTGTATGGCTTGTATGAAGATGAACTCAGGGAATATCTGCACCTGGCAGGTCTGCCGAACGGCAGGCTGGAGAAACTGCCGGAAGGCGATACGCTCATCAAGGCTCTTGGCATCGGGCTGGCGGACATTCACGTAGAAAAGAGGAAAGGAAAAACAAGGGCAGCGCTCTCGTTTGCCACGGATATTTCTTTTTTGCTGCGTTCTCTGCCTGACGCTCTCCGAAAACAGACCTATCGGGATTTGCGACGTTTTTCGAAAAAACTCAGAACGCTGATCGTTGTGTATGGCCTGATCGATTTTGACAGTCTGAGGGGCATGTTTCAGAGTATTTATCATACGACGATCGCGTCTGAGGATTTCTGTCGTTACATATACTGGTACGGGAGATTCAACGCTCTGCTGCAGACCCTTTCCCGAAAGGATACCGGAAAAGCATACGCGGCGGCGATACAGCTTGACGCTGATTACATTATGAAGGGGGTGCTGCGCTATGCGGAAGACCTGGAGTATGTTTCTTTTTCTGAAAAGGAACTGCGTGAAATGGCCGACAGCATTTCCGGAAGAAGCGATTGGGCGGAAGTGTTGTACAATTTTCTGCGGTATCGATTTGAATTCCCGGAAATAACCGCGGGCGCTGCTCTTGAACTCATTTTTCCGGAAATCATGGAGGGCCGGCCGCTGTCCTTTGTGATGGAGAATGTGCTGGATATGTTGCCTGAGGAGCCGGATCTTTCAGACTTCTGCGAACTCTGGTGCGTTTTGGCAGGCATGCTGCTGGAGGTGGGGCTGCCGATGCTGAAGGGAAGAAGCCGCGAGCAGTACGCAGAGGAAAAAGGGCTCTCCGCATGGGATATTGACATGGCTGCGGAGGAAAAGAAGCCTGTTCATGTAAAAGAACGCCATATGTATGAGTTTGACCGCTCCATTCAGGGGACGATGTTTCAGGCCGTAGGTTTGGCGAGTGAGCGGGATATAAAGCAGTTGGAGACGTATCTGCAAAAGGAGAAAATTTATTCAGAGGAATTCCTATATCTTCTGGCTAAAGCCAATATAATCGGCTGCCGGTTTGAGGAAGCGGATTCCCTGATCCGCCGGCTCAGGAAGAGCTCGCCCCGCGGAAAAAAGGGAGCGGAGTTGCTTCGGAAAATGCTGGAGACAGGCGTTGATGTGACGGATGAGCCGGAGGAAGAGGATGATTTTCTTTGGGATGACTGGCAACCGCCGGTTGTCCAGACCTATGTCAGGGAAACCCCTAAAATAGGCAGAAATGATCCCTGCCCATGCGGGTCAGGGAAAAAATATAAAAAGTGCTGCGGAAAAGGGGTTTAAGATGCACGTAAGGTTCAGGCAGATTGCCGCTTGGGAACCCCTGGAAGCTATGCAAAGTCCTTGCGATGAATTTAACCGGGCGATGAGAGAAGGGCGATATCAGCACCGCGAAGCTTATCCAAAGTACCCTATAGGGAAATAACAAAATCGCGGATTTTGGAGCGTTGCCCGGATATCAGCCAGATCACGGTGCAGTTAACGCTCGCCGCTCCGCTGGAGTCATGTGGATGATGAAACACCGTCCCTCGCCATTTCGTTGTATAAAGAGTATCGCGGTCAGGGCATCGGCTCACAGCTTATGGTAAAGATGCTCGAGCTGCTGAAATGGCAGGGTTTTGAACTGGTGTCCTTATCGGTGCAGAAAGCGAATTACGCTGTGAAAATGTATAAGGATGTCGGCTTTCGGACGGTTGATGAGAATGCTGAAGAGTACGTTATGGTGTGCGAATTATAAGGAGGGATAAATCGATGAACCTGAAAGCACAACTTGAATCCGTCATGCGCCAGGCCGTGGAAAACTGCGAGGCCGCGGGCGTGAATCTTCTGGTGGAGAAGGACGGAGAGGAAATCTGTTACTGTGAGGCCGGTCTGGCCGACGTGGAGAGGAGGAGACCTATGCGCCGGGACGCGATCATCCGGCTCTATTCCCAGACGAAACCGATAACGGCCGCGGCTGTAATGATTTTGATGGAGAGAGGGCTGATCGATTTGTGTCAGCCGGTATCTGATTTCCTGCCAGCTTATGGAAAGCTTGAGGTGTGGGAGAACGGAAGCCTGCGGCCGGCGCAGACGCCGCTGCGCGTCTTCGATCTTCTGAAGATGACCTCAGGCCTGCTGTACCCGGACGTCCAGACGGATGCCGGACGGCATTCGATGGCTGTCTTTGTGGAAATGGATCGGCGGCTCTTTACGGATCGCGCGATGACCACGCGGGAGGTGGCGGACGCGCTGGCCGGCGGCGGCCTGGCTTTTGATCCGGGCAGTTCCTGGCAGTACGGCACCTCGGCGGATGTTCTGGGAGCCGTGGTGGAGGCGGCTTCCGGCATGTCCTTTGCCGCGTTTCTTAAGAAGGAGCTGTTTGAACCGCTTGGAATGGCGGACACGGCGTTCTGGGTGCCTGCCGATAAGCAGGACAGGCTGGCGTCGGTCTACGAGACGGTGACGGAGCCGGACGGGACGCGCGGTCTGCGGCTTTATACGGGCAATCATCTGGCGGTTCGGAACGATATGAAGGAAGAGCCGGCGTTTGCGTCGGGAGGCGCGGGGCTGGTGTCTACGCTGGATGATTACATGAAATTTGCGCGGATGCTTATGGAAGAGGGCGCGGGCCTTCTTCGTCCGGCAACGGTACGCTACATGACGACGGGAGAATTGACGGATATCCAGCAGCAGGCCTTTAACCGCTGGCAGAATCTGGAGGGGTTCAGCTACGGCAACCTGATGCGCGTCTGCAAAAATCCGTCGCGCGCGGGCTATTCGGTCAGACGGGGCGAATACGGCTGGGACGGCTGGCTGGGAGCGTATTTTGCCAATTTCCCGGAAGAGAGACTGACAATCCTTATGGGGACGCAGAAAAGGAACGGCGGTACGTTTGCGCTGACCAGGAAGCTGCGGAATGTTATTTTGACGTCGCTGCAATAATGCCTTTTTCTATGATTTCACATTAAAAAGCGAAGCCAGTTGAATATTTTGAGTATGCGGATTCTGCGGGCCTTTTTGGCGGTCATTGCCTGGCGTGTCACGTGCGCGGGGATTTCATAATCGTCCTGATTCAGAGCCCTCACGGACGACGTCTCGTAGGTCCGCATATTTTCCCTTAGCTGCCGGTTCAGTCCTTCGCTGTCGATCACCAGCATAAGCTCCGTATCCAGATATACGCTGCGCATGTCCATATTGAAGGAGCCGACGATGGACAGCCGGTCTCCAATGGAGATGCTTTTTCCGTGATAGGATACGCCTCCTTCATACTCATAGATCGCAAGGCCCGTGCCGATCAGTCTGTCTTTGTGGAGCAGGTAGTCCGAAGCGCCGAACGGGTTTCCGTTATTGGCGGCGGAATTGGTCAGGAGGCGGGTATTGGGATGGGTTTCGCAGATTTCCCGGAAAGCGCCGTACATCCAGTCGTTGCATATGATGTAAGGCGTATGGATCGAAATCTCGCCCTCGGAATGCTTCATGAGTTCCGCAAGGGAATAGAATACCAGAGGTTCCTTCGCATAGACATGGGTCGGATTGGACAGAAGGGTGATCTTGTTTACTTCGAAGGTCATCCCTGCGTAGTCCGCCTTTTCGGCAAGCGCCGGGTACTCCGCCCGGATCGTCCGGCAGCGTTCTTCCAGTTCTCTTTTGGCGGCTGCGGTTTTCTTTTCGCCCCACGCTTTGAAGGGCGTGCACGCCTTTAGCTCCCAGACCGATTCAAAATAGGCTTCTAACTGGTGAATGGAGTTTTCCGCATTGTCCGGGCCGGCGCTGTACACCAGCACGTCCCTGTCGTAATTCTTGTAGCCGTTATCGCCCAGAAAATAATCGTATGTATTTCTGCCGCCCAGAAGATACAGGTTCGAGTCGACGATCACATATTTGTCGTGGAGCCGCCCCATGGTTTTCCAGGGTTTGAGCAGATTGATGCGGTTGTATATCCGGATTTCCACATTTTCGCTGGCGGCCAGGGCGTGAAAATATTCGCTCCGATCCATTCTCAGGAACGCGCCCATTCCGTCAGAAAGAATTTTGACATCGACTCCCCGCTCCGCAGCCGCGAGCAGCATGGCAAGCATGTCTTTTCCGCTCTCGTCGGACCGGAATTCAAAGGTGGAGAGAATGATCCGCTCCCTGGCCTGTTCAATCATTCTCAGCCGCTCCAGCAGCGCCTCCTCGTTGTCCTCAAGGATGCAGGCTCTCTCGCAGGATGCAGAGTCCGAATAGCAGTCTTCGGCGTGGAAAGAGGCCTGGTACTGCTGACTGACGGCCGGCTGGATTCTGTAGGACAGGATCACTCCGCCTATGAGGTAGATGATGTAAAGTAAAATTGTGAGAAATAGAATGGATGCGGCTTTTTTTATCTTTACACGCATAGCGGGCAGACGTTCTCCTTTCCTCTTGGCGCGGGCCCCACGGAAGCTGAAATTTTGAACTTATCATATCATAAAGGACAATGTTTTACAATCTCCCGCAGAAAAGCGTTGAATTTTATCCGGAAAAGATGGATAATGAAATATAATTGACGTCGTGGCCCGGGAAACGGCGGCAGGATCAAGATAGGAGGAGGACGGAGATGGAGACACTTGTTGTTTACTATTCCCAGAGCGGAAATGCCCAGTGGATGGCGGAGCGGATCGCGGCAGCGCTTTCCGCGGACACGCTGCGGCTGGTGCCGAAAAAGGCGTATCCGGCGAAGGGTTTTGGAAAATATTTCTTCGGGGGCGGAAGCGCCGTCATGAAGGAGGCACCGGAGCTGGAACCGTATAAGGCGGATCTTGAGCGGTACGGCCGAATTGTGTTCGTGACGCCGGTCTGGGCCGGGACGTTTGCGCCTCCGCTTCGGACTTTTATTCAGACGGAGAATCTTGCGGGAAAGCAGTTTGCGTTTGCGGCGTGCAGTCTGGGCGGCAGCGCCGAAAAGACCTTCGCGGCGCTTAAGTCGCTTCTCGGGGTGACCGGCGATGTGCCGGCGCTGTGGCTTGTGGAGCCGAAACAGAAGCAGAAGCCGGAGAATGAGAAGGCGATCGCGGAGTTCTGCGGGAAGCTATGAGTAATCTGACAATCATCGGCAATTCGGTCGTCGATGTGATGGCAAGGCCGGTCACGCCGGCCGTGTTTCAGAGCGGATCCGCGGCGATTCAGGAGACGAAGCTGACCTTCGGCGGGGACGCGCTCAATGAGGCGGTGGTTCTGTCCCGTTTTGGGCAGAACGTGCGGCTGATCTCCAAGGTCGGCCGCGACGAGGCAGGGGCGCGGATTCTGAGCTTTCTGAAGGATAACGGCATTTCTGCCGGCGATGTGATCGTAGAGCCGCAGACCGCCACCTCCGTCAATATCGTGCTGATCGATGAGAAGGGCGAGAGGTATTTTCTGACGGATCCCGACAGCTGCCAGCGGAGACTTACGAAGGAGGATGTGCTGGGAAGGCTGGGGGAGGCGCAGGGCGCGGGGCAGCAGGGATCAGGGCAGGAGAATTTACGAAGGTCCGGCACGCGGCCGCAGAACGCGCGGCTGCAGGGATCAGGACCGCAGGATGTACGAGAATCCGGCGCGCGGCTGCAGGATACGGATATCGTCAGTTTCGCCAGTATCTTTGTCTCGACGGCGCTGGATATTCCGGCTATGACGGAGGTATTCCGCGGGATCAAGGCGAAGCCGGGGCGGATTCTGGCGGCGGACATGACGAAGGCGAAGCGGGGAGAACGCTTCGATGATCTGAAAGGATTCCTGCCCTTTATTGATTACATTTTTCCCAACGAGGCGGAAATCGCGCTGCTGACGGGCGGGAGCGATCCGTACCGGAACGCGGAGCTGTTAAATGAGGCCGGCGTTTACTGTGCGGTGATCAAGCGGGGCAGCAGGGGCTGCCTGATCCGCACGAAGGAGGAGCTGTACGAGATTCCCGCCTTTCCGGTATCGGCCTGCGTCGATACCACCGGGGCCGGGGACGCCTTCGCGGCCGGATTTCTGTGGGCGCTGTCGGAGGGAATGCCGCTTAAGGAGTGCGGGCGCTTCGCCTGCGCGGCGGCGTCCTGTGCGGTGGAGCATACAGGCGCGACGGACGGAATCCGTTCGCTGGAAAAGCCGATGGAGCGGTACCGGAATCGGTTTAGTTGAATAAATCTCTCAAAACAGTTGTTTGATTTCTCCTCCATAGGTATGATACCATGGATACAGGCGATGGATCCGCGCTGTAAAACATTTTTGGAGGATGAATTTATGACACTTTATTTTGGTGAGACATTTAAAAGGAACCGTCAGGAACGCGGCCTCACGCAGGAACAGATAGCGGAAGTTTTCTGTGTTTCCCCGCAGGCCGTTTCGCGGTGGGAATGCAGTGCGGCTTATCCTGACATTGCGCTGCTTCCGACGATCGCGGACTATTTCGGCATTTCCATCGAGGAACTGCTCGGCGTCAATATCGCCCGCAGGCAGGCAAAGATCGGGGAATATATGGCGCAGTTTCAGGACGCGGTCAATCATGGCCTGGCAGAGGACTGTATTGAGATCGCCCGTGCCGCCGTGAAGGATTTTCCGAAGGATTACGCGCTTCAGAACATGCTGATGTACGCGCTTTTCCTTTCGGGCGACGATTCGGGAAATATTCCCAACTGGAAGGAGAACCAGGAGAAATACAAAGAGGAGATCATTGAAATCGGCAATATGATCCTGAGAGAGTGTACCGACGACGTGATCCGCCTGGATGCCAAATCGCGGCTTGGTTTTCACTACTGCGAGATCGGTGAGGTTCAGAAAGGCCGGGAGATCATAGAGTCGCTGCCGTCAGAGGATTCTTCAAAGGAATCCATGCTTTATTGGGCGCTGCACGGAAGCGAGCTGCACCAGTATCTGCGGAGCAGGATTGCCGCCGTCTGCCGTAGTCTGATCTGGTGTATCTGGCGGTATGTGCAGAGCGGGGACACGGCGCCGACGTTAAAGGATAAGATCGGATTTCTTGATCGTTGTGAGAACATTGTGCGCTTGATCTACAGTGATGAGGCGGATTTCCGCATCTGGTGCGGTGAATTTGCCCGTATCGATCTTGAGACGAAAATCCCGCTGTATCTGGAGATGGGAGACACACAGGCGGCGATTCGGACCTTCGAACGCGCCGCGAAATATTTACAGCTGGACAGCGAACTTCTGGAACCGTATGTCTGCGTGTCTCCGCTTGTGGCGGGAGACCGGTTTACGCCTGTCTGCGATACCGTCGATACGCGGCCGCTGGCGCAGACGGCCGTCGAGGACTATATTTCGCGGTCATGTTACGACGTCCTGCGGGACGACGGGCGCTTCACCGAGGCCCTCCGCGCGATCGAGTCGATCTATAAGGCTCCGGCCCAGGCAGAAGACGGAAAATAATGCGCTTCCATGAGCGAAAGCAGTCTGTCTCGGAAAGCCGGATAATAAAACGGATGGGCAGACGGCGAAAAGAACAGCCGGGCTGGGCCGTTACGAATGAATGGGAGAAAACAGTTATGATCATCTATCTTGTAAGGCATGGCGAGACGGACTGGAACCGGGCGGGCCGGCTCCAGGGGCAGACGGATATTGAACTGAATGAAAAAGGCAGGGAACAGGCGGCGAAGCTCCGTGAGAAGCTTTCGGGAGTCGTACTGGACGCCGCGTTTTCGTCAAGCCTTACGAGGGCGAAGCAGACGCGCCGGATCATTCTGGACGGGCGGAATGTCCCAGCGTGGGATGAGCCGCTTCTAAAGGAAATGAATTTCGGACAGTGGGAGGGTGAGATGCTGAGGGAGATCCGGGCGGACGAGGGTCACCCGCTGCATGACCTTTTTGAGCAGCCGGGGCGGTACGCCGCGCCGCGGACCGCGGAATCCTTTGAGGATCTCTACCGAAGAACGTGGGGATTTATGAATGAGACGTTGTGTCCGCTGGAAACGAAGTACGGCAATGTCCTGATTGTCGCCCACGGCGGGTCGGGTCGGAGCATCCTCAATCCTCTGGCGGACGTCCCGGTCGCCCGCTTCTGGGAGAAACCGATGGGAAACTGCGCTGTCGCGCGGATCGCTTTGGAGAACGGGGAATTCCGCCTTCTGGAGTACGATTCCGGGATAACGCCCTCATCGAAAAAAAGTGGTATTTCCATGCAGAAAGGGTGCCAGTGGCACGCTTTCGGTATTCTTGGGGAAGAAGAATAAGGAGGGAAAGAGTATGGAACAGAGAGACTATGAACAGCTGGCGGATCGACTGAAAAGGCGAGGCTTTATTCCGCATATCGCGGCTTCAAAGGAGGAAGCCAAGGCGCAGATCCTGGATATCGCGGGAAATGGCAGCGTGGGCTTCGGCGGTTCTTCCGGAATTCATTCGCTGGGAATTTATGAGACGCTTAAGGAGCAGGGAAACGACGTGTTCTGGCACTGGAAGGACGAGGACAAGGCGGCGGCCAGGCGGAAGGCTTTTGACGCGGACGTCTATCTGTGCACGGCCAACGCGCTGACCATGGCGGGCGAGATCGTGGAGATCGACGGCACCGGCAACCGTGTAGGCGCGATGATCTTCGGGCCGGAAAAGATTATCGTGGTGGCGGCGGAGAATAAGCTGGCGGCGGATGTGGAGAGCGGGATCGCGCAGATCAAGAAAAATGTCTGCTCGGGGAACGCCAGAAGGCTTAAGATGAAAACTCCCTGCGCCGCGACCGGCAGCTGCGGAAACTGTATCTCGGGAGACAGCATGTGCCGGGTGACGGTTGTATTCTCCCAGCCCACGAGGAATGCGAAGGAATTTCATGTGATCCTGCTGCAGGAAGCGCTGGGGCTTTAGATAATATGAAGTGACCTCACATTTGCAACAACGTGGATTTACCCGTATAATTCATGTTGAAGCAAACAACACGAGCGGGGATTACCGCATGCAAAGGAGGCCACTATGTATAGAATACTAAAAATTGGGATGGATGTCCATAGTACAAATTACACTTTATGCGCGATGGAGCCGGTGATCGGCGAAGAAGACCGCATATTTGC
>CANRHU010000082.1 GCA_947630485.1 uncultured Lachnospiraceae bacterium | reverse complement strand
AGGTACTCTTTGAGATAATTCCTGTCCCTGCAGATACGGATCGTTTCCATGACGGCCTGCCGGGTTCTTCCATATTGTCTCACCTGCTCGTTATAAACCCGTGTAAAGCCGACATACTGATTGATGATATCCCCTTCTTTACCATCATATATCATTTTGACCTTAACTTCAATAGCCGAATGATGGTTACCGAAAAAATCCTCTGTCAACAGCATGTGATTCGGGTGCGACTTACGATCTCCCGTATAAATCACATACAACTCCGGTTCTGGAAGCTCTATCTTTCTGCTTCCATATACGTTCTGCCCGGTGCTCTCAATGTATTCCTGCCATGTCTGAGCAAGATACATCAGGCTCCGTATCAGAATATTCGGTGTCCATGTACTCTGTGCCTCAACCAGAACAACCAGACGGTTTCCAATCTGAAAGCCCAGATCATTATACATCTGATCCAGAAGGACATTTTTCAGCGTGACGTTGCTGATGTTCTCTTCCGTCACCTCTGTATCCTCCGGATGAAGCGCCTGATACAGTTTCAGAACATATTTCGTGTCCTGAAACAGGTCTGTAAATACACTGTCTTTTATCTTACGCTTCGCCTCCGGCTTTCCATTTGCTGCCATCATATTTTTCTCCTTTTCGCCCTGCATAAATTATAAAGCAGTCTGCTATCGACGGTTTCTCATGGCACAGAAATACTTTCTAAGTTTATCATATCTGATTCCTTGTTGCAAGCAGATTCCCGCAGCTTCTACCTCTCCTGGATAAATGCACTGACTGATCTCGACCTCCTTTATGGAGAGTTTAAGAGTAACTGCCTTTTTGCTTATTTTAGAAAATAAGCTTTCTGTTATAAACCTGCTTCCACTTCCTTTATCAAGTCAAGATTTGCCCTTTCATATTCATTAAGTACGGACTCGTCAAAATCACTCGCTGAAATACGGCCATAATACCATGGCTGAGCATTAAAATAGTTTTCCAAATCCTCTGCCTGGAATAATCTCCCATGTCTCGCATAAATTTCATTTCGAGCCAAACGAAGCATATCTTTGTTAAGACCAGCCAAATCCTCTCTAGTATAATACATTGTATCACTATATGGAAGAATATAATAAGATAATTCATCATCATAATCCCCCACATTCTTATCATGCTGATTATCTTGAGTCTCTTTTTCTAAGACAATTGGGGCCGCTTCCTCATCTTGGAACCAAATCAATTGATTCTCCCCATTAATATAACAATAGCCTCGGTAAATGTTAGGATTACTACCCTCCATGCACTTTATATTTAAATCCCCGCCATCATAAAGCCCGATTGCTACGTTATTCCCCTCTTGATCGTAAATGTCAATTATACTATTAAACCTAACTATCTTAAGGCTAATACGTCCGTTTATGGTATCGTTCCAAAGCCCCAGAAAGTCATCCTCCGTGATACCTTCACAATGGTCAATATCTATAATATCGCCATTCTGATCATAATATCCATCAAATACTCCTTGCGTGGAAGCAAACGCATATGCCCTTTCAACTTCCCACTCGTTCAGGATATTCAATATTGGACAATTCTTCTGGAAACCTCTTCCGTCTACAACAGGCAATACTTCTCCAGTGTTTACTAACGCTAATTCATATTCACCACTAGACGAGAAATAATTCGGATCAGATGAGTACAATACATATTCTTCTCCATCATAATTTACTTCATAGAAACCAAAAACAGAATTCCAACTGCAATCATACGCCACCCAATAGCTTCCGGTTGTCTCGTAACCATTTACATATTTTTTGATCGCATCCATTACCTCATTATCATCGTAATTTAGCCTTTGATTAACATGCAATGTTACAAATTGTATGTCATCATACGTATATGGCAATGTTGCTTCGGTTTGAACTGCCGATGTTGGTTGCTCTATGCTCTCTTCAGTCTCAGTCTCTGTCTCTGTTGGTGATTCAGGTTCAGCTTCAGAAGATTCTTTCAATACGGGCTCCGTATTTGTTTCTGAGACAGTATGGTTATCCTCTTGCGAATCCCCTGGAACAAACATAACAACCAGAATAAGGGCACAAAATACTGTCACAATAGCCCTAACAACTTTATTAAACTTCTTGTACTTCCACATCAGTATGAGACCGACCGGGAAGAAAACAATCAACATTAGAATCACAAACCAGCTCTTCCCCCCTATTGGGACATGATTTCTGGCTTTTCCATTTTTGCTGATTTCCGCACTCCCATGTGTCTGATAATGATATCCCTGTAAATCATTTTTGCTATCTTGTTCAGCAGATACGTTAGACAGCTTCTCACGGTTATCTGATGTATTATCTTTTATATCATTTTCATCATTTGTATATATTCTTGCTCCGCAGTTAGGGCAAAACTGCGCTCCATCATTTATTTTCTCTCCACAATTCTGACAAAACATACGTTTTCTCCTTATATGCGATAATTTTATCTCTTCTACCGGCTTTGATGTGCAGTTTTTCCTATCTGCCTAAATTCATGATAGAAGTGCCTATCCTATTTACAATTCCGCTGTCTGCCGAAAACATCATAAATAAACCAACTATGTATAGAGAAAATACAACTGTTAAAAAAATTCTAACTGTTTTACTAAACTTCTTATATTTCCACATTAGAAAGAAACCCAGAGGACATATAAAAAGTAGCATCAATACAACAAAAACAGAACTACACCAAAACGGCATTTTCTCTATTCCACATTTACTACATTTTTTACTCATATTGTGTATACCTTCCTAATTAACGCATTTTCCTATGATTCCTGATTTTCATCGCCACTTGTAATGATTTCATCCAACATAAGCATTATTTTATTCGCTTCATCCAATAACGCTTTATACTGATAAGAAGTAGATTTTATTTTATCATTAAACTTGGAGTCCAAAACCCAAATATGTGCTGTCTCTATATGTCCTTCTTTTTTATAAGAAACCGCAATCTCGGCCCGTTTAATGTATCTTACTTCCCCTCTTTTTTGGGTTAATGCACCTATAATTGCCCCCGCTCCACCAAAAACCAAGCCTCCTAAAGCTGCCGCCCCTATCATTTTTCCATATCTGCCTTTTGATTGATCGTCCTCTCGATAATCATACCCCATGATAGATGAATAGGGAATTGCCTCCGAGCGAAAGAAGCCTGCTGTTGTGATACTTAAAGATCGATCAATCGGATTAAATATTACAACGCTATTGGAACACTTATATTGTTGAGGCTGGTATGCCTTATCAGAACTTATATCTGGATTATCAATCATATATTTGATTTGCTCAACTGTATATAATTTTAAGTTATTCCGTATTGATTTATCCAAATCCTTAATGCAGTCATAACATACTACACCATCTTTACATTTCCATTTGTCCAAAAACCCCATGCTTTTCTTACATCTGTCGCATACCTGTGCCATAATAACTCCTCCTCACATTTTTATGTATTCTTATTGTGTTCATTGATAATTTGGCGTAATCTCCGTTCACTATATCCATATTCGGCCGCCAGTTTTTTTATGGATATATCCTCATTTGCCTCCGCTTGCCGCAACACAAACTCCTTCGTGTACAAACGCATAGGAAAGACCACCTGTTGTCCGCGAAATCGTTCATATATCTTCTTCACAGATTCTGTGTCGATCAATTCTGCCAATTCACTGTAAACCCCAACCATATCCTGTGATCGTACATATTTATTTTTTTCTTCCCCCATTGATATCATCTCCTCGCTCTTGAATATACGCCTTTTCGACAGAAATCTCTATTCGTAAATTACCGTGCTTTTTTTCTATGGAAAATTTCATTGTAAATATAAAATAAGGCGGGCTTTTCTCAAAGCTCGCCTCTTCCCAACCGTTTCAAATTGACCTATGAATTGACCTATCTTTTCCCATTAAACCGTTTTTTCGCCGATTTTCCAGGAAACCATCATCTCTTGACTGATCCGCAGAAATCGCCGCTTAAACGACCTTTACCGCCGAAAGATCCAGTATTTAAGCCATTTCCGGGCATAGAAAACCCCGGAAGATCTCTCTTCCGGGGTCTCATTCGCTGGGCTAGAAGGATTCGAACCTTCACAATGACGGAGTCAGAGTCCGTTGCCTTACCATTTGGCGATAGCCCATCATCAGCTGCCGATACCTCTCACAGCGACGAGATGTATTATACATCAAGAACAAAACCGCGTCAAGTGGTTTTTTCAAAAATACGCGGAACTCCTATCTCAGAGCAGCTCCCTCCGCAGTTTTTTCAGGGCGCGGTGATAACGGGAAAGAACGGTGGGCAGGGGAAGGCGCAGGGCAGAAGCAATCTCGCGGTGCTTCATGGAAGCGACGATATGGAGGTAAATCAGGCGTCGCTCCTGATCCGAAAGATGCGACAGGGCGGCCAAAAGCGCCGCCCTGTCTGCGCTTCGGTCGGAAAAGGAATCCCCGTCTGCCGGTTCCCAGGCAGCGTCCTGATCCAGAAGGGCCTCCAGGCTCACGGCGGGGTGCGCCGACTGACGCCGGAGATACGCGTAACAACGGTTGCGCGCAATGGTAAACAGCCAGGCCAGCGGTTTGCCGGCCGGCTCGTAAGCGCCGCATTGGGTCCACGCCGTGATAAACGTATCCTGCATGGCTTCCTCGGCGTCCTGGGGATTCTGCAGGATGGAAAGCGCGTAGGCGTAGATCGTCCGCGCCGCGGTCTCATAGAGACCGCGGAACGCCTCCATATCCCCCTGCTGCATACGCAAAAGAAGCTGTTCGCAGTCCGGCTGCGGCTCGGCCGGATGCTGTGCGGGAATTTTGTACATAAATAACCTCCGGACATCAGTCAGACTCCGGAGGTTCCGCGCAGTACGTATTCTCGATGGTCATGACACAACAGCATCTGGGATCGGCGCTGCGCAGCTCATCCGAAACCTTTGCTCTTAGTGTGTCCCACATATCGTCATTATACTCGCGCGGCACTACGAGATCAAAAATCAAATTCACCTGCTCCGTCCCGGCGACCACGCGGAAATCATGAAAGGTAAGCCGGGCGTCCGTCCGCGCGAGCACCTGCGCAAGAAGCTGCCGATAAGCAGCCGTCTTTTCATCATGGGTTTCCACCGGATCCATATGGATAACCAGGAAAATGCCCAGGCTGCGGGCGCAGTCCCTCTCGATGCGGTCGATCAGCTCATGACTTACCCGCACGTCCACGTCGCTGGCAACCTCCGCGTGAATTGTCGCCATACTGTGCGTGGGCCCGTAATTGTGCACGATCAGGTCATGCGTGCCGATAATGCCGTCATAACCCTCGACAAAAGCGCTAATCTCATGATATACGGCCGGATCGATCGGTTCGCCGAGCAACGGGGCCAGCGTATCCCTGGCAATTCCCAGGCCGGCCAGCATAACCGCGACAGAGACAATAAGCCCCACAAACCCGTCGATATTGACGCCCCAGATTCCAAACACCACCATGGACAGGATCGTGGCCGATGTAGCGGCCACGTCGCCAAGGGCATCGACGGCCGTCGCCGACATCACAGAAGAACGGATTCGCTTTCCCAGGGTACGGTTGAATACGGCAAGCCACCATTTGACCAGAACTGACAGAAGCAGAAGCGCAACCGCCATCCACCGAAAGGTCATCTCCTCCGGCTGGCGGATCTTGCCGATGGAAGACTTAAACAGCTCAACCCCTACCTGAATCACGAAAAAAGAGACCACAAAGGCCGCGATATATTCCATACGGCCATGGCCGAAGGGATGATCCGCATCGGCCGGCTTCTCCGCCATTTTGACGCCGACAAAGCCCACAATCGAGCCGGCCGCGTCGGACAGATTATTGAACGCGTCCGCCATGACCGAGATACTCCCGGCCATCAGGCCGATCATCAGCTTGACCGCGAATAATACCGCATTACAGCAGATTCCCACCATACTGGCCAGAACTCCGTACGCGGTACGAACCCCGGCGTCCTCCGTCTGCTCATGGTTCTTGACGAACCTTCTCACCAGAAATTCCGTCATCCTGCAAGCTCCCCCTCTTGCGCTTTCTTTACTTTTGTTTTCTGGCCGCCTTATGCCGCTTGTACGATACCGCCAGTTTCCAAAGCAGAATCATACATGCCGTTCCAAAGCACACGCCCGCCACGTCCAGCCAGACGTCGTCTACCTGACCGGAACGCCCCGCCGAAAACAGCTGCAGCGTCTCATCGATTAGCGGAATCAGAACCGTCAGAAATGCCTGTATGGAAATCCAGCAGATCCTGTCCGGCCGGTAGCTTCGCACACAGTTCCATAAAAGCAGTCCCAGCATCGAATATTCCGCAAAATGAGCCGTCTTACGTACAATGTGCTCCGTCATCCACGTGTTGTCAAGACCCAGTCCGTCAAGAACCGCCCGCAAAAGCGCCAGCACCCTTCCGCTCTGCATCGAAGATACCGTTGCCGTCGCCAGCGAATTGTGATAGACAAAACCGATATAAAGCAGCACAATCACCGTCCAAATATAACGTTCTTTTCCTCTCCATGTTTCCTTCCGTCGTTCCATTCGGTGTCTCCTCCAAAAAATATGAAACCATTCTACCACATTTTTCTGAAAAGGACAATGCAGAAAAAGAGAAGGCGGCCGTCACAGCCGCCAAATATCCCGGTTATACTCGCTGACGGTCCGGTCAGACGAGAAGAAACCGGCCTGACTGATATTGATCAGCATCTTCCGCGCCCAGCCTGTCCGGTCCGCAAAATCCGCATAGACCTTTTCCCTCGCTCGCACGTAATCCTCAAAATCCAGAAGCGTCATGAACCAGTCCTTTCCGAGTATCTCCCAATAGAGGCGCTCCAGACTCTCCCTTCTTCCCACCCCCATAAGCGCGGGGCCGACGATAAAATCCAGCGCTTCCCGGATCATGGGACTTTTCTCATAATAATCCCGCGGCCGGTAGTCGCCCTCCGCGTAATGGGCGATAACCTGTTCGCTGGTCTCGCCGAACAGATAGATATTGTCTTTTCCCACCAGCTGCGCGATCTCCACATTGGCGCCGTCCATCGTTCCCAGCGTCACCGCCCCATTCAGCATAAACTTCATGTTGCCGGTTCCGCTGGCCTCCTTGGACGCCAGTGAAATCTGTTCCGAGATGTCGCAGGCCGGGATCAGCTTTTCCGCCGCAGTCACATTATAATTTTCCACCATGATAACCTGCATCCACGGACTAACCTGCGGATCATGGCGGATTAATTCCTCCAGGCAGAGAATCAGATGAATGATATCCTTGGCCGTCACATAAGCCGGCGCCGCCTTTCCCCCAAAGATCACGGTGATGGGACGTTTCGGATACCTTCCGCGCTTAATCTCCAGATATTTATGAATGACGTAGAGCGCGTTCATCTGCTGGCGCTTGTACTCATGCAGGCGTTTGACCTGCACATCCAGAACCGAATGGTCGTCGATTTCGATGCCCCGCGTCTCCCTCAGATACTCTTTCAGCGCCCTGCGGTTTTCCTGTTTAACCGCGCACAGCTCCTGCAGCGCCTCGTCATCGTCCGAAAACGCCGAAAGTCTCTGGAGCTGGGAAGCGTCCTTCTGAAAGCCGTCCCCGATCTTCGACTCAATCCATGCCGCGAGCAGCGGATTGCTCTGCAGAAGCCAGCGGCGGAAAGTAATTCCGTTGGTCTTATTGTTGAATTTCTCCGGATAAATCTGGTAGAAACGCCGAAGCTCCGTGTTCTTTAAAATCTCCGTGTGGAGGCGGGCCACGCCGTTGACGCTGAAACCGTAATGGATATCCATGTGGGCCATATGAACCTGGTCGTCTTTGTCGATGATCGCGACGCTCTCATCGCCGAAACGGCGCCGGACTTTATCGTCCAGAATCTCGATGATGGGAACTAATTGGGGCGCAACCTTTTTCAGATAGCGGACCGGCCATTTTTCCAGCGCCTCCGCAAGAATCGTATGGTTTGTATAGGCGCAGGTTTTCTCAACAATCCGAACCGCCTCATCCATATCGATTCCCCGCTCCGTCAGCAGGCGGATCAGCTCCGGAATCACCATGGTCGGATGCGTATCGTTGATCTGAATGACCGCATATTCGCTGAGATCATAAAAATTGCTTCCTTTCGCCGCGCACTCATCCAAAATATACTGCGCGGCGCTGCTGACCATAAAATACTGCTGGAAAAGCCGCAGAAGACGCCCCGCCTCGTCGCTGTCGTCCGGATAGAGAAACAGCGTCAGATTTCTCTCGATATCCTTCTGATCAAAGGCGATTCCGTCCGTCACAATCCCCTCGTCCACGCTGTCCAAATCGAACAGATGCAGGTAATTGGTCCGGTTCCCATAACCGGTAACCGCAATATCGTAAAGACTCGAACGCACCGTCAGATCCCCAAACCGAATCGGATAGCTGACGTCCCGTTTTATAAGCCAGGTGGGAGAATCAATCCACGAATTTGGCTTTTCACGCTGAAAATGATCCTCAAATACCTGCCGAAACAGGCCAAAGTGGTAATTCAGCCCAATTCCATCCCCATTCAGCCCCAATGTGGCGATCGAGTCCAGAAAGCACGCGGCCAGGCGTCCCAACCCGCCGTTTCCCAGGGACGGCTCCGGCTCCATCTCTTCGAGCCGGGCAAGATCCCTTCCATAGTCCGCCAGCTCCCGGCGTATGTCTGCATACATGCCCAGATTGATCAGATGACTGGTCAGAAGCTTCCCGATCAGAAATTCCGCGGAAATATAATAGAGCTTCTTTTTTCCGGATCTGCCCGCCCGGCCGGCCGCGGCCTGCTGTGTCATGTTCAGAAGCGCCGCATACAGCTCGCGGTCACTGCAGTCCGCGATGGAACGGCCCAGATGCGCGGTTACATAATCATTTAACATCATTGCAAATCTCCTCTCGACACAGGATGCGCCTCTGCTAACGCGCGCACCTGGGTTTATGCGCCGCCGAAAACACCCGTCCGCAGCGGCAGACCATGTTTCACCTAAAGTATCACCGCATTTCCGATAATCTTTTCTTCCAGTTTCTACCGTTTTATTTCAAATTTTCGCAGGGAACGCATATCATTCTCAATGGCATATTTCAATACATTTTGAGAAAATTTGAAAAAATAAAATTTTCTACTGTACAAATCCGTCTTTTTGTGGTATCCTCATAAAGTACCAATTCTGCCGGGGCGGATCGTGTCCTGTGTGGAAGAGTGCGTGGGGCATTAGCGCAGTTGGGAGCGCGTTTGAATGGCATTCAAAAGGTCGTGGGTTCGAATCCCATATGCTCCACTGATTTAAGAGGTATACGAACACCGGATGTTCGTATACCTCTTATTTCTATACAAACGGATCGCCAGTGACGCGTCTTTTGTATTTTGTCCATTTCAAAAAGATGTCGTTACGGCCAGCTGATCCGCCGCCGGAGAAAATCTGATTGTTTTTTTCCCGGAATGTGTTATGATAGAAAAAACGGAAACGGCTATATTCAAATGCCGTGAAAGCGAGATGATACAAATGCAGGATGAACAAACCTATGAGACAGGCGCGGGAATGCCGGCCGAGAGCGGCGGCTCAGCCCTCAACCCGGGCGGACGATCCGTCCCGAACCAGGAAAGACCGCGCTTTAAACCTGAACTTCAGACGGAACCCGGCAAGCGCATGGCGGCCGTATCCCGCAGCCGCAGACGCACTCCCGTGGATCGGATTCTTCCGGTTCTTCTTCTGGCGGCGCTGCTTTTGGCCGGAGTGGGAGGCGGCGTGGGAATCGGTTATCTCCTGTGGGGCCGCGAGACGGCTTCCACTGTGGATCTGAAAGCGATCAAATCTCCGGAATGGATTGAGCAGCGGCTCCTGCGGAAGAATATTTTCTCCCGTCCGGACGTATCCATGCGCAAAGTGAATAACATTGTGGTTCACTATGTGGGCAACCCCAATACCAGCGCCGAAGCCAACCAGCGCTACTTCGACAGCCTGGCCGACCAGGATCCGGAACAGGGCGGAACCTCTTCCTCCAGCCATTTCATCGTGGGGCTGGAGGGCGAAATCCTCCAGTGTATTCCAATCGGCGAAATCTCCTACGCCAATGGGCCGCGCAATTTTGACACGGTAACCATCGAGGTATGCCACCCGGATGAAAGCGGAAAATTCAACGACGCCTCCTACGCGTCCTTAGTCAAACTGACCGCCTGGCTCTGCGAAGAGCTTGAGCTGGATGAGAAGGATGTCATCCGCCATTATGACGTAAACGGAAAGGCTTGTCCGAAATATTTCGTGGACCACGAGGATGCCTGGAAACAGTTCCGCAAGGATGTCAAGGAAGCGCTCAAAAACCAGTGACGCCTCCCGCACAGTGCCATTTCCTACATACCACACGCCAGTGACGGACAAAATACAGAAAGCGGGCCGCTGGCACCCTTTTTGCATACTGACGTAAATCAGCGGGCCGCCGCAAAGCATACAGTATCGTTTCCTGCATGTTTTGCGGCGGCCCGTTTCTCTGCATTTTAGCCGCTTATTTTTCGTAAAGGAATTTCTCCGGCAGAGTCAGCTTAAAATCCACCGCCAGATCGCGGAAATCCTGCGGCGTGATGGTCTGTCTCTTGCCCTGTCCCATGGACATTACCTTCACCAGGATATCAGCCGCCTTTTCCACCGTATGCATCAGGCCGAAGGTCGAATCGAAATCCTCGCCGGTGCAGAACATGCCGTGGTGCGCCCAGATCGCCACGTCATATTTCTTCATCAGTTCGCTGGTAGCGACCGCGATGTCGCGGCCGCCCGGCACCATCCATCCGACAACGCCGATACCGTCCGGGAATACCACCGGGCACTCGGTCATCATCTCCCAGATCTCCCTGGTAAATACCTCATCCGTCAGCGGCAGAACGAAAGTCAGCGCGACTGTATTCGCCGGATGCGCATGGTAGACCACGCGGTATCTGCCGTTCGTCACCTTCTTCTTTACTTCCAGATTCATCAGATGGGACGGAAGCTCGCTGGTAGGTCTCCCGCCTTTCACCAGGCCCCAGCGGATTCTGTAATTCTCTCCCTTGCCGTCCACTTCGATAATGCAGATGTTCGCCTCCGGCTCCCTCTTTACATTCTGAAAATATTTGCCGCTTCCGGTCACCAGGAAATACTCTCCGGCCAAATCCGGCACGCTGGTTCCGATCGGCTGCCACGGCTTGTCCTCATTCAGATCCTCCATCACGCAGGCAATCTCTTCCGGCTTGATCCGATAGCTCAGGTTGCCTCCGTTTCTCTCATGCCAGTTCTGATGAAATCCATCGTCGCATACCCTGATAAATCCCTGTACAAATTCCGCATCCAACACTTTCATGATATCGATTCTCCTTTTCTGCCGAATCACGGCATATCCTTTTCTTCTCTGCTATGTACTCTGTGGTTCTCTTTCCTAATTCCAGATGAAATATCGGCATCCGCCTGCGCTTATCGGAGCGGCCGCGTCAAGCCTTACGCGGGAACCGGATACTCCTTCACTTCAAACGAACGGAAAATGGCCTCGCGCGCCGCCTTCAAATCCGCATACTCCCCCGCCTTAATCATCTGCACGGCCAGATTGCCGATGGCCGTCGCCTCAGTGGGGCCCGCGTACACCGGGCGCTTCGTGTATTTCGCGGTCAGCCTGTTTAAATAATCCGCGTTTGCGCCGCCTCCCACGATGTGCACCTGGCCGTAATGACGGCCGGTCACCTGCTCCAGCTCCTCGACGGTTTCTCCATAGCACCTGGCCAGGCTGTTGTAAATCACCGCCGCCAGCTGCCCTGCCGTCACGGGAACCTGCTGCCCTCCTGCCGCGCAGAAATTCTGCACCGCCTGAATCATACTCTCCGGCGCCAGGAAGCAGTCGTCATTGCAGGCCACAATCGAAGGAATGGTTTCCCGGGAGGCCATATCGCAAAGCTGGGCAAAGGAGTATTCCTTGCCGGCTGCCTCCAGCTCCTTCTTCACCGACTGGATCATCCAAAGGCCCATGATATTCTTCAGGTAGCGGAAACGGTAACCGTAACCTCCCTCATTGGTGAAATTTCTCCGCATACTCTCCGGAGAACAATCCGCCTCCATCCGCTCTGTCCCCATCAGGGACCAGGTGCCGGAACTGATATAGAGGATATCCGATTCGTTGGACGGCACCGCGGCTACGGCGGACCCTGTATCGTGGGTAGGAGGAAGCACAACCTCGCAGTCAAAGCCCACCTCGGCCTGAACCTGCGCCGTCAGCCTGCCTACCACGGTCCCAGGCAGGGACAGCGGCCGAAACCACGCAGTCGGATAACCAAGCATACGGATCAGCTCCAGATCCCATTCCTTCGTGCGGGGATTCACCAGCTGGCTCGTCGTCGCCTCCGTGTACTCCTGCTTCTTCACTCCGGTCAGCAGGAAATGAAAATAATCCGGAAGCATAAGCAGCGATTCCGCCTTCGCAAGGTACTCCGGATTCTGCTTCTTCACGGCCATAAGCTGGTAGATCGTGTTAAAGACCGCCTTCTGAATGCCGGTTCTCTCATAAAGCTGCTCAGGAGAAATAACCTTATAAACCTCCTCGTCCATCCCCTTCGTCCTGCCGTCCCGGTAACCTACCGCATTGCCAACCATCCGGTCGCTGCCGTCCAGCAGCACGAAATCCACGCCCCAGGTATCGACGCCCATGCTGACCGGAATCTTGCCCTGCCGGCAGCACTCCCGCATCCCCGCCTTGATATGGCCGAACAGCTCCTCCACATCCCAGCACAGCTGTCCGTCCATCTGCTTCATGCCGTTGGGGAAACGGTAAACCTCCTCCAAAACCATGCGCCCACCCTGTACGCTTCCCAGAATATGCCGGCCGCTGGATGCCCCGATATCCACCGCCAGATAATACCGCGCCATCGTATACCCCTCCTCATTTGATCAAACTGGTTCCATTATAGCGCATTCTTTTGCAGAAATAAAGGACGTAGTTCGTTTTTATTTACGTCCTCATTTGCACCCGCCGCTAAACTATGCTATGTTATTGGATTATCAGAACATAATAATAAAACAATAAACATATCATCAGTGCACAAGTATTCGGCCTGTTGTTG
>CANRHU010000081.1 GCA_947630485.1 uncultured Lachnospiraceae bacterium | reverse complement strand
TCTAAACTGGCCGCTTAATATGGCCCTGACTGGCCGGAAAATGCGGCCCTGATAGCCGCGGGAAGTGGCCGTTTGCAATCGCCTTCGGACTGCCCAGATTCTGGGCCACCACATACCCCAGTTCAGCGGGAAAGCCAAGCCGCTGAACGGCGTCAATAAGCCGCGAACGCGCGCTCTGCCATTCTCTCTGTTTTCCTGTCGGGTTTTTATCTGCCATAATCTGCTGCTCCCCTCCCCTTGCCACCACAACGCTTTTCCGAGACACAGGGAAACGACACCGGGGCTGCTGCCAGACCGGCCGAACCGCTCCCACAACAGCCCCGTATTCAAAATCTTCCTACTCCGACGCCAAAAGCACCGCCCTGCACGGCGCGCCGTCCGCGCCTCCGAGATTCAGCGGCGCCGCGTTCAGCAGATACGCCCCTTCCGGGACGCCGCCGAGACGTATTCCTTCCAGAAGCACACAGCCCGCGCCCAAAAGAATCCGATGAACCTCAGCCGGGGCGCTCTCCGGCCCCACCGTCTGGGACTCGTTTCCGTAAAGGATTATACCCGCTTCGGCGCATACCCGGGCAGCCTCCGCGGACAACTCCGCCTTACCTTTAACCAGGATCCGCTCAGCCGCGCCGGCTTTTCCTGTCCGCGCTGCGGCGCGCTCGACCGCGCCGGCTTCCTCCGCCCGCTTAAGGATCCGCCTCATATCTTCCGCCGTAACAACCCCTTCATGCTCCGCCACATAACACGGCCCGATCCAGGTCTCAAGTCCGACCTTGTCGATCGTCCTGCCGTCCGCGCAGAAATGGTACGGCGCGTCCACATGCGTCCCGTTATGGGCGCACATCCGAATCGCTGTCAGATTACAGCTGCCGCCTTTTGCGATCTCAGAGAGGATCTCCCTCTCCGGGGCCGGATCTCCCGGAAAGACGACGCAGCCGAATACCTCCTGAGAAATATCATAAATCTTCATGGCTCTCCACCGGAATGAACACTCGTCTATTTACTGGGTCCTGTAATGCCTGATGCGCCTTTACCGCGGCCTTCGCCTCGCCGCAGAAGGTATCCTGGGCGCCCACCGGCGCCTTGCCCCGGCGGTCGATCTTCTCGTAGCTGCCGTCCGGTTTCAGCACATGGGCCTTTAAATTGTCCTCCAGCTGCACCTCCAGGATATGCATAGCTTTCTCCTGCAGCTCCAGCGAGAGAATCGGGAACATAATCTCCACGCGGCGGTCCAGGTTGCGGGGCATCCAGTCGGCGCTGGCCATATAGTATTCCGGCGTGCCGTTATTTTCAAAATAGAAAATCCGGCAGTGCTCCAGGAAATTACCCACGATGGACCGAACCGAAATATTCTCGCTCAACCCCGGCACGCCCGCCTTCAGACCGCAGATGCCGCGGACAATCAGGTCGATCTTCACGCCGGCACAGGAAGCTTCGTAAAGCGTGGCGATGATATCCCGGTCACAGAGGGAATTGATCTTGGCGATAATCCTGGCCGGACGGCCCAGCTTCGCGTTGGCCGTTTCCCGCTGAATTAACCGCACAAAACGCTTGCGCAGCCAGATCGGCGCCACCACCAGCTGGTTCCACTGCTGCGGTTCCGAGTAGCCGGACAGCATGTTAAAAACAGCCGTGGCGTCCTCTCCGATCTGCGGATGGCAGGTCAGAAGGCCGCAGTCCGTGTACAGCTTGGCCGTAGAATCATTATAATTACCGGTGCCCAGATGGACGTAGCGGCGGATGCCGTCCTCCTCCCGGCGCACCACAAGCGTGATCTTGGAATGGGTTTTCAGGCCAACCAGGCCGTAGATCACATGGCAGCCGGCTTTTTCAAGCATACGGGCCCAGTTGATATTGTTTTCCTCATCAAAGCGGGCCTTCAGTTCCACCAGAACCGACACCTGCTTGCCGTTGTCGGCGGCCTCCGCCAGAGCGGCCACGATGGGCGAATTGCCGCTGACCCGGTAAAGGGTCTGCTTGATGGCAAGCACCTCCGGATCCCGGGCGGCGGTCTGGATAAAATTCACCACCGGCTCGAAGGACTCATACGGATGGTGAAGCAGAATGTCGCCCTTTCGTATATTTGTAAAAATATCGTCGTCATTCAGAAACGCCGGGTTCGGCTGCGGCTTGTGCGGCTCCGCTTTCAGATGGTCAAAACCGTCCAGGCCGTACATTTTCATGAGAAATGTCAAATCCAGCGGACCGTTGACCTCATAGATATCTGCCGGCTGAATCTTAAGCTCCTTGCGCAGGCGCTTCAGAATGCGCTTATCCGCATTGTCCTCAATCTCCAGACGGATGGCCTCGCCCCACTGGCGGCGCTTTAAGAGCTTCTCAATCTCCACCAGCAGGTCCTCCGCGCCTTCCTCGTCCACAGACAGGTCCGCATTGCGCATGATACGGAACGGATGGGCGGCAATAATGTCGCAGCCGGAGAACAGAGCAGACAAATTCCGCTCGATAATCTCCTCCAAAAGAATTACAACCCGCTCCTCGTTGACCGGGATCTCCACAATCCGGGGAATTACCGCGGGCACGCGCACCATGGCGAAATCCACGGCGCCCTCTTCCTCGCCGTCCCGCTTGTGAATCAGCGCGGCAATATTTAACGATTTATTGTAAATAAGCGGGAACGGCCGGGACGAGTCCACCGCCATCGGCGTCAGCACCGGGTACACATTTGCCCGGAAATACTCGTCCACCCAGGCGGCCTCCGCCTCGTTCAGATCCTCGTGACGGCTCACGATCCGAAGACCGTTCTGCTTAAGCGCCGGCAGCAGCGACCGGTTGTAGGTTGAATACTGCAGGGCCACCAGCTCGTGGGTCTTCCCGCCGATCTTGACCAGCTGTTCCTCCGGATTTAAGCCCGCCATATCCGGCTTTGTGTAGCCTGCGTGAACCATATCCTTTAAGGACGCCACGCGCACCATGAAGAATTCGTCCAGATTGGAGGCCGTAATGCTCAAAAATTTCAGGCGCTCGAACAGCGGCAGCGTCTTGTCCCTGGCTTCCTCCAAAATCCGATAGTCGAATTCCAGCCAGCTCAGTTCCCTGTTCACAAAATTCTCCGGTTTTACGAATCTCGCGTCAATCTCCGCCATAGCCTACACCCTCCTTTTCTGTTTCAATACCGGCGTGATGCCGAAAATCTCCTCAAAGAACGGCGCGCAGGTCTGAACCATCATATGCTCCAGACTCAAATCGCCCTCGTAGGATGTGGAAATCACCAGCTCATCGCCCCGAACCATCATCCGGCATCCGGTCAGCTTCTGTTTATAGCTCGCGTCCAGCGCCACGGCCAGCCGCAGCATAGCGGTCAGCTTGGCGGAATGAATCGCGGCTTTATTGTAGTCGAACGGCTCCGCATAGTAGCGGACGACCTTAGCCACCACTTCCCGCTCCGCGTGGGACAGGCCGATAATCTCGGTAGCCATGATGATTTCATAGGAACAGTAGCCAAAATTGCGCATGGAAATGTATTTGCCGCAGCCGTAAAGCACGGCGGCGATGCACAGAAGCAGCTGATCGCGGGCCGCCAGACCGTGGTGTTTCTTCATCGCGTCGAACATCTGGGCAGCCAGGCTCTCCACGTTCTGAATGTGATGTGCGCCGCAGCGGTAGCGTTTGGCGATATTACGGGCCGCGGCCAGAATGTCTTCGTCAAAGTTGTGGGTAAATTTGATACAGCGGTTCTCCTGCGCATACTCCGCGGCAATGCCGTCGCAGAGGCGGGTGCCCGGCGTCCACACCATTTCCGCCCCGGTCATCTGAAGGATGCGCATGTAAATGATCGCGCTCGCCGCCAGGATGCCGACATAGCTCTCATTGACGCCGAATTCCTCCTGAATCCGGGATGGGGACATCGCCATCAGCTGCTCGTAGACCTGATTAAATTGCTCGCAGGTGATGCAGTTTGTGGGAGCGCCGGCGTACCGCATCAGCACCATGATGGAATCGCCGATCCCAATCAGGTTCTTGATATCCCGATCCTTCAGATACAGCTTACGGAATTTGATCAGCTCATGATCCATGATCTCCTCGACAATGGACTGCTCCATATTGCCGCTGACCTGAATCTGAGACAGGATATCGCGAATCTTTAAGACGCCGGGGACAATATTCTGGGTCGTCACCAGGCTCTCCTTGTCGAACAGCGACAGCTGGGTACTGCCAAAGCCCACATCGGCAATGGCGGTGCCCTTCTGGATAATCTTTTCGAATTCCGTCGCCTTAATGGCGATGGCCTTGTAGCTCAGGAAGCGCTGCTCCGAGTTGTTGATAATCCGGACCTGAATGCCGGTGCGCACCTGAATCTGATCCAGAATGATCTTGTTGTTGATGGCCTCGCGCATGGCGCTGGTGGCATAAGCCCGGTAGGCCTCCACCTGGTAGCCCTTCATGATCCTGGAAAAATCAGCCAATACCCGGCACATCTCGTCCACCAGCCGGTAACTGATCTTGCCGGTGTGGTAGGTCTCCCTGCCCAGCGCGATCACATGGCGCAGATGGTCGATCTGACGCATGCCGTTCTTGGGAGACATCTCGTAGATGCCCATCTCCAGCTCGAAAGAACCCACGTCGATGGCCGCGAATAAATGATTTGCCATAAATCTGCTCCCCCCTTCTCTTATTGATTCGAAAATCCGCTGACCGCGGTTTCATTTATATCAGTCTCAAATCGTCCTCAGATTTCCTCACCGAAGCTCCGCGTCCCGAGCAGATACGCAATAAACTGGGCGGCAGTGCGGCCGGACAGACCGCCGTGCTGCAGCTCCCATTTGTTCGCCTCCGCCAGAAGCTCTTCCTCCGGCATGGTCACATGATACCGCTCCGCCAGCACCTTCACGATATTCTGGAACTGTTTCTTGTCCGGCGAACCAAAATAGATCGTAACGCCGAACCGGGCCACCAGGGACAGCTTCTCCTGTACCGTATCATTGACATGCAGGTCGTCATCCAGCTCCCGCTTGTCGCTGAATTTCTCACGAATCAGATGACGGCGGTTTGACGTGGCGTAGATCAGCACATTGTTGGGTTTACGGCCCAGGCCGCCCTCGATGATGGCCTTTAAGTATTTATATTCCAGTTCGCTCTCCTCAAAGGAAAGATCATCCATAAAAATGATGAATTTGTAGTTTCGGTCCTGAACCTGCTCCAGAACCGAAGAAAGAGCATGGAACTGATGCTTATAAACTTCAATGATACGCAGTCCCTGACTGTAGTATTCATTCAGCACCGCCTTGATACAGGAAGACTTTCCGGTCCCCGCGTCTCCGAACAGGAGGACATTATTGGCGGCGCGTCCCTGCAAAAACGCCTCCGTATTTTCAATCAGCTTCTTTTTCTGGATCTGATAACCCACCAGATCGTCGAAATAAACATGCTCCACGTTAACCACCGGAATCACCCTGGCGTCGTGACCGTTTTCTTCGATCCGGAACGCCTTGTTAAGGCCGTATTTCCCCACGCCGAATTCGTGATAAAACTGGGTCACGGCTGCCGCGAAGCTTTCCACGTCCGCCGCCCTTCCAAGCGCCACCGACAGCTCAATGATCCGGTCACGGACGCGCCGGTTGAAAATCCTGCTGCCGTCGCCCACCGGCGTGAAATCCGCCAGATCATGCCAGAGGAAGGAGGTCTCATGAGCCTGGGAAGCCGTTTCCGGCGCTTCGTCCAGCTTTGTGATATCCCGGTCGAACAATTCCTTAAAGACCGCGAAATCCTGCCGGGCCAGATGGCTTAACGTCCCTCCCACATCGCCGCGGATCTCGCAGGCCGTGCTGAAAGCGTTCTCATGATTCGCCAGGCAGAAGGCCAGAAAACAATGCCACAGGTTGCCCTCGAAGCCATAGTCCGCCGCCAGCTCGATCAGGCGGTTGGCGCACTCGTAGGCATCCGGTTTTCCTTCCGCCAGAACCGCCGTTCCCGGCGTGCGGACGCCGTCCAGAAGCCGCTCCATATCGTCAAATAATTTCTGGTATTTTAAATTTCTATATAAAACCAACGGTTTCATCCTGATTCAGACCTTTCTTAATAATTCCCAAGAATACGCATATTCGCCGCTTCTTCCTTAATCGACCGCAGCGCGTTTTGGATATTGGGCTGGCTCAAATTCCCCTCGATATCCACGAAGAAGCGGTACTCCCAGTTCCGCTCCGGGATCGGCCGCGACTCAATCATCACCATATTCACATCATTGAAAATGAAATTGCCCAGCATATTATAGAGACTTCCGCTCTTATGCGGCAGTTCAAAACAGAGACTGATCTTCCCCGCGTCCCGGCAGTAAACCTTCTCCCTCGCCAGAATCAAAAAGCGGGTCGTGTTCTCTTTATTATAATTGATCTGCGGCGCCAGAACCGACAAGCCGTAAAGCCTCCCGGCCACCTCGCTCGCCACGGCCGCCTGGGTCTTATCGCCGTCAGCCACCACCTTCTGGGCCGCTACCGCCGTATTCTCCACGCTGATCTGCCGCCACTCGCGGTGCGCGTTCAGATACGGCGAGCACTGCATCAGCGCCTGCGGGTGGGAATATACCGTCCGCACATCCTCCGGCTTTGCTCCCGGAAGTCCCAAAAGCGCGTGGCTCACCGGAAGAAAGGTCTCCGCCGCAATCACATTGCCATGGGCAATCAGCAGGTCATAATTATCGCTGACCGTCCCCGCCGACGAATTCTCGATGGGAATCACCGCGTAGTCCGCCTCGCCGCTCTCCACGGCGCACATGGCCTCATCCCAAGTCTTCACATGATAGACGTCCGCGTCGTCCCCGAAATACTGCAAAGCCGCGCCGTGACTGTAAGCCCCCTCGACGCCCTGATAGACCACGCGCACATTTTCCCGTTTCAGTTTATCTATCATGACAAAGCCCATATCGCCGGACTGACCATGCTCCTGCATAATGCCGTACTGCAGCCTGCGGCCCACGGTCATCAGCTGGGTCATCATCTCCGCCGCCGCATTCTTCGCATACTCCGTATGGGCCAGGCTCCGAACCGCCGCAATCTTCTGCTCCTCCCGGGCCTTATCAAGCACCGGCTTGCCGGTTCCGATCTTATATTCGGCCACCTCCGCGCTCAGAGCCAGCCGTTCCTCCAAAAGACGCACCAGCTGTGCGTCGATCTCATCCAATTTACCGCGAATTTCCTGCAGATCCACTTATGCGCCCTTCCTTATCTCCTGTTCTTTCTTAAGCATCTCTCTGATCCGGTTCTGGGTATAGAGACCGGCGAATTTCTTCTCTTCCTTCGGCAAATCCTTAATGAAAAACGGCTCGCCGAACTCGATCGTCACATTCGATGATCGGATCCGCGGCGCCTGCTTCTCGAAAATCTCCGCAGTGCCGGTCATGGCCACCGGAATTACCGGACAGCCGGATTTTTCCGCGATCTTGAGACTGCCCTCCTTAAAAGGCAGCATCTCCAGAATGTCGTCGTTCCGATTGCGGGTGCCTTCCGGAAAAATCCAGACAGAGACACCGGATTTAACCTGCTCGATACCGGCCAGAATCGTCTTTAAACCCTCCCGCAGGTTCTCCCGATCCAGGAACAGGCAATGGAGATTCTTCATCCACGTCCGCAGGGACGGATAACGCAGCATTTCCTTCTTCGCCACAAATCCCATCAGCGTCGGCACCGTCACGTAACCCACCAGGATATCAAAATAACTCCGGTGGTTGCCAACGTAAAGAACCGCCTGATCCTTCGGAATATTCTCAATGCCCTTCACGGTAATATGTACGCCGCAGAGCCAAAGCAGATATCGAAACATGGACTGAATCAGAGACAGACACTGGACATCCTTCTTCTCCGGATGCTTCTTTCCGATCCATGCCTCGATCCACAAAATCGGCACGCTGAATATTAGGAAAAGGATGACACTGACCGCCAGGATGATGAATTTGATCATGGAAATGGATATCCTTTCAAAATGATCCGTACAGTGTCTTACGGACTTTCTTCAAGCGCACTGTACTACAGTATACCTGCATTATACCTATCTGTTAAATAAAAAACAAGCCCATTTTCTCAAAATTACCGTTCTTCCGAACACCTTAACGCAGATGCGGCGGCCGCCCTTGCCGGGCGCCGCCGCGCTCAATCCATTCCGTATTCTACGCCGGTCTCTTGCTTGTGATCAATTCAAACAGAAGCCCCGTCCCAAACCACAGCGGAGCGAAGTCCAGCCGAATCAGACCGTTGATATTTGAATGGCGCCCGGTATAATCCCAGGGGCAGATGCCCCGGCTGCGCAGCCAGAACCCCGTCGCGTACTCCATGACAAAAATCAACACCATATACAGCATCCCGTGGCGCAGAATCTGGTCCCGCCTGCGGAGTCTGTCTGTCGGATCCGTCTGGAGCCACCGATCCACGCCGCGCCCGATCGGCGCAAGCATAGCCCCCATGCCATAGATAGGGAACATCAAAAGCGACGTTCTTCCCATAAGCCGCCAATCCCGCTGCAGAAAAGAGTCCACAGAGGTAAAAATCACCTCAAGACACCATCCCGCCACGCCGCATTTTAAAAAATTTTTGCCTATATCCTGAAAATACGCTGTCACTTTCATAGTGCATAGTATGTACCGCCAAAGCGGTATTTTATGCACCGACGGCCTTCTTTCCCGCGCGCAGGCATAGCTGCAGAGCCGCTTCCACGGCGGCCACCGCCGTATGGTCGATCACCACCGCCGTCAGGACAGAAAGCACCAGACACAAAAAGATCGGCCCCGCCACCTGCACCAGGTTGGGCATATGCGACGTGAAAAAGCCGTGATAAACCACATTGGACAGGACAAACCAGTGTACCAGCAGAATCGAGTAGCTGTAGCGGCTTCCCGCGGCCAGAAGTCCGGCAAACGGCTTCAAAAACAGTTCGCCGCGCTGAAGCACGGTGATCACCGCCGCCGCCATCAATACCATAAAAATGGACTGATTGCAGGTGATATCCCGAAAATCGACCCGGGTCGCCCCAATCCACAGCGCAGCCGGAAACGCAGCGGCGCCGGCCAGCACAAGCCATGCATCGTACCGGCGCATCCAGGGCCTGGTCAGAAAATACCCAAGAAGAAAAATCCCAGGCCAGTCGTCCACAAACAAGGAGATTCCGAAGGTCTGTCCGCGATAATAGGACGCGGAGCGGAGAGCCAGAAACGCCAGAATCAGCACCGCCATATATTTCTCCATAGACTCCGGCATCGCCTTAAGCATATACCGAAACGGCACAACCAGAAAATACAGCCCCAGAAGCGCATATACCATCCACAAATGCAGTCCTTTGATCATCTGATTGCTGATCACCATGTTCACATAGCCGGACAGCCACTGCAGCGTCCCCATCTGGCTGACGCACGCAAGCCGGACATAAAAAACCGCATAGACCAGCAGCGGAAGCAGAATCTTCCACATTCTCCGCCTCAGAAACGTCCCTAGCGTCTCCTCCCGGTACGGCAGTAGCAGCGCGCCGCTGATCATTACAAACATCGGATTGCAGGTCAGCGCCAGCAGATACACCGCCGTCGCCATAATCCGATACTTCGAGCCCAACGGAAACAGCATCATCAGCGGCTCCACCACATGGACCACGATCACCAGCACCGCGGCAAACAGCCGAACCGCATCCAGATAGACCGTGCGCGGCCGTCCCCCATGGCCGCCTTTCGCGACGGGAATCGCCCCCGTCCCGCGGCCATCCGCCGCAGAAGACACGGCTCTGTTCTTTCTGTGTTCCCGCCAGAAACCGGCGAACGCCTCCACGCCTGCGCAGAAGCCCATCCAAAACGCAAGAAAACGCAGCAGATGCATTTGTCCCGCCACCATTCCCGGCGTCAGGGACGATACCGGCACCGCGCGGGCCGCGCAAAGGCTCTCCAGCACAAAATCGCCGTGAATTGCCACACAGATATTCTTCCATCCGCCTGCCGGAAGCATAATCAAGGCCCGGCTGCTTCCCTTCATCATGTACTTTTCCGAACGCCGAAAGCGGTCAAACGTATCATCCCCCTCCGGCGAATAGTAACACTCCAGCGTGATATCTTCGGTCAGAGGTTCCGCAAACGTCAGCTCCAGATGCCCCCAGTCCGCGGCGTCATGGAAGAAAATCGACGGCGATCCCCCTATGACGGTCCAACGGTTCCCGTCTACCTGAAAATCCCGGAGTTCATATTCCTCCGCCGAAAATACCTGTCCGCCGCAGCCGCGGCCCGCGGAATACCCCGCGCAGAAGCATTCCGCCAGAAGCGCAAGCAACAGCCCCGCAAGGCAGAGTCCTATCTTTCGTCTGTCCATATTTCTTCCCTCCTCGGAGCTTCTCTGCGCAAAATATTTCTTCACCGTTCTCCGCCCGGATATCCCCAACGCTACAGAAGCGGCGACAGCAGGCGGCAGCACTGTTCCCGGAAGCGGATCCACAAGCTTCTCTGGCTATAATCCGCCAGCGTCACCTCGCGGCACAGCTTCAAGTCTTCCATGAAAATATCCTCCAGCCGCTTTGTCACCGCCTGATCATAAATCGTCGCGTTGACCTCAAAATTCAGTTCAAAGCTGCGGATATCCATATTCGCCGTACCATAGCAGCTGACCAAGCTGTCCACCATGACGCCCTTGGCATGCAGAAAACCATTTTCATACGTGTAACACCGCGCGCCCGCCGCCAACAGATCTCCCATATAAGAATACGTCGCCCAATAGACGAAGGGATGATCCGGTTTGCACGGAATCATCAGCCGCACATCCACCCCCGACTCCGCGGCGAATTTCAGCGCCGACAATACCGCGTCGTCCGGAATAAAATACGGCGTCTGAATATAGATATGGCGGCGCGCCCGATTAAACATCTGCAGATAATTATTGCGGATCTGCCGGTTGCTGGCATCCGGGCCGCTCGCAATCACCTGCATCATCACGCCTCCGGAAGCAAGCATCAGCGAAAGCCCCGGCAGGAACCGCTCAACAGCGGCCTCCTCCCGCGCGCCGTCATCCCCCGCGCCGTCCGAATCCACGCCAAAATATTTCCCGTTTCTAAACAAATTCTCATGGGAAGCGTAATTCCAATCCAGGGCGAACCGAATCTGCAGACTGTAAACCGCGCTGCCCCTGATCTTTAAGTGCGTATCTCTCCAATATCCAAACTTCGGATCTTTGGAAATGTACTCGCGCCCGATGTTGAAGCCGCCCACATAGGCCACCCGCCCATCGATCACCACGATCTTGCGGTGGTTCCGATAATTGATGCGCAGCTGAAGCCGCCCCAGAATCGGCGGAAAGAATTCCGCCACCTTAATTCCGCAGGACATCAAATCCTTCCATACGCGCGCCGGCATAAAGCGGCCGCCCATACCGTCATAGAGCACGCGTATTTCCACGCCCGCGGCCGCCCGTTCCTTTAAGATCGGAATGATCGACTGGAACAGTTCATCATTTTTAATGATATAATACTGGATGTGGATATATTTTTCCGCCCGTTTCAGTTCTTCCTTCAGATCGGCGAACTTCTTCTCCCCATCCGTAAAAATATCCACAGAATTATCAAGCGTCAGCACTGCCCCGGAAGTCTCCAGATTATAAAACACAAGCGCGTCATAATCCCGCCAGGGCGAATTCTCCAGCTGCGCCAGGGCATGCTGCAGCTGCCTCTCCTGCTCTTTCACCGGATAGGAAAGACGGTCCTCCACTTCCTTGACACGGAACATCCTGCTCTTGTGATAGTCCTGACACAGCACGAGGTACAGAAGGAAGCCAAAAATAGGGATGAAATAAAGCACAAGGAGCCACGTCCACACGGCCTTTGGATCCCTGCGCTGAAAAAAAACGATTACAATCGATAAAAGCAGATTGATATAAAGCAGATTGTCCATCAGCCATCCCCACACCATGGCTATGAACTGAAATACCAGCTGCATGCGAATCTCCCTCCAGCTTCCTAAAATCAGATCTTTCTTCTATTCGAAGCGGTTTTTCTCCGCAGCATACACGTATCCGATTGCCCCCAGCGCCGACTCCACGTCAGCCTGCTCCACATCCAGGCTGGCGCAGAGCTCCGAAAGAGACGGATAAAAGTCGCGCAGCTGCGTATTCACATAGCTTAAAAGCATCACCGGATCCTTCGGCAGATGATTCACAATGCCACCCCCTTATCCGTATCCGCAGAATGTATCGGCAGATTTTAAACAAACGATACAACACAGTAAGCCGCATAAATCGCCAGAAGCAGGATTCCCTGCACCCGCGAGGCCTTTTTCCGAACCAAAATCGGAACAATCAGAATCGCCATCACCAGCGTCGCCAGCGGAATATCCGTCTGATAGGTAGACGCCTCCAGCGGAATCCCCACAATCGCAGCCGGAATACCAATCACAGCCAGCAGATTCAGGATATTCGCACCCAGGATATTTCCGAATCCCACGTTTGAAAATCCCTTGATCATGGACACAATCGACGTCACAAGTTCCGGAAGCGAAGTCCCCAGGGCAATGAACGTCACCGCAATCACCCGCTCCGGCACGCCGATCGCCTGGGCGATCAGAATCCCGTTGTCTACCAAAAGATTGGCGCCGACATACAGGAGGAACGCGCACACCGCCAGAATCACAAGCTGCTTCACCAGCGACCCGTCCTCCGACACATCACTGTCCTCCTCCTCGCTGCCCTCCGAACCTGCGCGGACGATATTCAGCACCGCGTATACAACAAACATCGCCAGCAGCAGAAGACCGATCGGTCTTCCGTAAGCGCCCCGCAAAAGTCCCACCGCCTCCAGCACGATGATAACTCCGAAAAAGATTCCCGCCCTCCACAAGAGCGGCGCCGTCTCCACCTTCCGGGTAGGCCGGATCGTCTGCGTCAGACCGGCAATCAGCGCCGTGTTACAGATGATAGAGCCGAAAGCATTCCCGGCCGCTATGGCCGCAGAGCCGTCAAACGAAGCCGTGGTGGAAACCAGAATCTCAGGAAGCGTAGTTCCCAGACTCACAATCGTCGCCCCTACCACGATCTGGGGAATGCCGATCTTCCGGGCAATCGCCACGGCGGCGTCCACCAGACGGTCTCCGCCCAAACAGATCAGAACCAAGCCGGCTGCAAATAGTACTACGGTAACTAACATAATGTATTCCTCCTTGGAATTATTCTGCGCACCGGCAGTCCCTGATCCTCCGTAAAACACAGAAAGCGAGACTTCCGGCACTTATTCTGCGCTAAAAGTCTCGCTTCAAAACATCAACTGTTTCAGGTATGACCCGGTATTATCTACGGGCTGACGAATCATACCGCACCGGCTGGACGGCGCAAGCTACTCCCTCTTATCGTTCAGTTGGAGAAAGTATACCATCTCGACTGACGTCTCGATGGAGATACTCGTCAAACGCCGATTGACGCAAGCGTCATCGGTGCTTTCTTCGTTAGTATACCATATTTTTACAGATTCGTCCACATTTTATTTTATACGGCCATACGGTGCATACGGCCGCAACTACGGTCACAACTATACGGCCACAACAAGCAGCTTATTCGACATATGCGATCAGTTTATCCTCTGCCGGCGCTGTGTCGATCACGATCGTATTTCCGGCCCGCACCTGAT
>CANRHU010000080.1 GCA_947630485.1 uncultured Lachnospiraceae bacterium | reverse complement strand
ATTCGCAAGGGAGGTTCATTCCATGCCAGTCAAATACGTATTCGTCACAGGAGGCGTCGTCTCCGGACTGGGAAAAGGCATCACCGCCGCATCCCTGGGCCGTCTCTTAAAGGCCCGCGGTTATCAGGTAACCATGCAGAAGTTAGACCCTTATATCAATATCGACCCCGGAACCATGAACCCTGTACAGCATGGCGAGGTTTTCGTCACCGACGACGGCGCCGAAACCGATTTGGACCTTGGACACTACGAGCGGTTCATTGATGAGAGTCTCACCAAAAATTCGAACGTTACCACCGGTAAAATCTATTGGAGCGTACTGAATAAGGAACGCCGCGGCGACTACGGCGGCGGAACTGTCCAGGTTATCCCCCACATCACCAACGAAATAAAAAGCAGGTTTTATCGCGACAAGGACGGCGCGGCTGGTCAGGTGCGGCCCGGGGGAGAGGAAAAGGAATTCAAAGGCTTATCCGACGAAGATGCCGCAGTCGTCAGAAACACAAAGATTGTCATCATCGAGGTTGGCGGTACGGTCGGCGACATTGAAGGACAGCCGTTTCTCGAAGCCATCCGTCAATTCATGCGCGAGGTCGGGCCTGCAGGCGCCATGCTGATTCACGTCACATTAGTACCGTATTTAAAGGCCTCCGGCGAACTCAAGACCAAGCCCACCCAGGCCAGCGTCAAAGACCTGCAGGGCATGGGTATTCAGCCCGACATCATCATGTGCCGGACCGAGCATCCTTTAGACGACGGTATCCGGGCCAAGATCGCTCTGTTCTGCAACGTACCGCAGACCCACGTTCTCCAGAATCTGGACGTGGATGTGCTCTACGAGATTCCTCTCGTCATGGAGGACGAGCATCTGGCGCAGGTGGCCTGCGAATGCCTCCGGCTGCCCTGTCCTGAACCGGATCTTACCGACTGGCGCGCCATGATTGACGCCTGGAAGCATCCGCAGCGCGATGTCACCGTGGCCCTGGTCGGCAAATACATCCAGCTTCACGACGCCTACATCTCCGTAGTTGAGGCGCTGAAGCACGGCGGCGTAGCCCATCACACCGCGGTTCATATCAAATGGGTAGATTCCGAAAAGGTCACCCCGGAAAATGTAAACGAATTTCTCAGCGACGTAAACGGCATCCTGGTGCCAGGCGGTTTCGGGGACCGGGGAATCGACGGCAAGATTTACGCGATCCGCTATGCGCGCGAGCACGGCATCCCATTTCTCGGACTTTGCCTTGGCCTGCAGCTGGCCATTGTGGAATTTGCCCGCAATGTGCTGGGCTTTTCAGACGCCCACAGCGTCGAACTGAATCCGAACACCACGCACCCGGTCATCCATCTGATGCCGGAACAGAACGGCGTCAAGAATATCGGCGGCACCCTGCGGCTGGGTTCCTATCCCTGCGTGCTGGATGAGCGTTCCAAAGCCTATTCCCTCTATGGAAAAAGGGAAATCGCCGAGCGTCATCGCCATCGCTACGAGGTAAACAATGATTACCGGGACGCTCTTACCTCCCATGGCATGATGCTGTCCGGCCTATCTCCTGACGGCCGCATTGTGGAAATGATCGAGCTGCCGGAGCACCCGTGGTTTGTCGCCACACAGGCCCATCCGGAACTGAAATCACGGCCCAACAAGCCCCATCCGCTGTTTTCAGGCTTCATCGCCGCCGCCATAAAGCAGCGTGAAAATAGGTAAGCAGCGCACGAAAATACAGAAAGCGTGCCACTGGCATCCTTTCTGCATGGAAATACAAACGGAGCGCCAGCAACGCTCCGTTTGTATTTCCATACGAAGAAAGCGCCAGTGACGCTTTCTTCGTATTCCAACATTTTATAAAACGCATCCGAAACAGCGCTATTCCACAGTTTTCAGACTCTCCACCATATCTACCTTTTTCAGTTTAAAGTGCGCCGCCACATTAACGATGACGGAGAAAAGGACAGTCAAAACCGCCGCCAGCACATAGGCGTAAGTCGGCGCGGTCCGCCCGAACATCACCAGGTTGACCTCCACGGTGAGCACCAGCCAGGAATGCAGAAATCTTCCCATAACCAATCCAAGAAGAATTCCAAAGATCGTCAGAAAGATATTCTCGCGGTAAACATAAGCCGTAGTCTCCCGGTCATAGAAGCCCAATACCTTAAGAGTCGCCAATTCGCGGGTTCTCTCTGTAATATTGATATTCGTCAGATTATAGAGAACCACGAAGGCCAGCGCCGCGGCCGCAACGATGATAATGACCACCGCATAATCGATCGCGTTCATACTGTCCGTAAAGCTGTCGCGGATCGTGGCGATATAGGAATAAGATGTAACGGCCTCCATCTCCATCAGATCCACCGATACCCGTTCAGACTGGGTCAGCCCCGCCGCGTCGTTATAACGGATCAGAGCCACATTGCACTCCGGCTCCTCGCCAAACAGGTTCTCATAGACGCGGTCCGACAGATAGATATAATGCTGGACATAATTCTCCACGATATCATCAACCACCGCCGTAACACGTTCGTCGTCCTTTTCCAGGGTAATGGTATCGCCTTTGTGGATTTCCAACAGCTCCGACAGCTTCTCCGTAATAATAACCCCTTCTTCCGGCAGAAGCACTTCCTCGCCGTCCAGACGGTGCCGCAGATCAATAAACTGTTTAAACTCATCCATATCCCTGACCGCGAACAGATACGCATCGTAAGCCAGGCCAGTCGTCGAAGCCTCAACCATGGACTGACTGGAAAGCAGATACTGTTCGATACTTTCCCCGTCAGACAGATAGGCCTCCACCTGGGCAAGCTCCCCAGGGTCGGCGTCAGCATCCAGGCCAACCGTGGCGTCATAGAGGGATATCTCATCAAACTGCCGATTCAGGATAGCGAAAATGGAATCATGCAGGCCAAAGCCTGTGACGATCAGCGCCGTACATCCGCCGATTCCGATGACAGTCATCCAAAAACGTCTCTTGTAGCGGAACAGATTGCGCATGGTCACCTTCCAGGTAAAGGACAGACGGCTCCATACAGGCCGGATATATTCCAGGAAAACTCGTTTTCCGGGCTTCGGGGCCCGGGGACGCATCAGATTGGCCGGAGTATCCACTAACGTTGACAGACACGCCCAAAGCGCCGCGCCGGTCGTGCAGAGCACGGCCGCCAACACCGACAAAATGTAAGTCGCCGCCTGGTTCTTAAACCGCAGGGGCGGAATATTGTACATGATATTAAAGGCGTTGGCAATAACGCCGGGAATCAGCGTTCCGCCCAAAAACAGTCCCAATATGCCTCCGATCAGGCTGGCCGACAGCGCGTAGCCGATATACTTTTTAGAAATCGCCAGGCGCGAAAAACCTAACGCTTTCAGCGCGCCGATCTGAGTGCGCTGCTCCTCTACCATTCTGGTCATCGTTGTCAGACAGGCCAGAGCCGCTACCAGGAAAAAGATAATCGGGAAAATATTGGCCAAATTGCCGATGCGCTCGGAATCCTGACCGTAGCCCTCAAACCCGGCGTTCGTATTGCGTCCCAGGACGTACCATTCGCACTCGTCGATGTCAGCCAACTCGGCTCTGGCGTCGTCCAACTCGGCCTGGGCGTCGTCCAGCTTCTGCTGGGCGTCGGCAATCTTCTCGTCCGCCTCCGCCTTTCCGCGCACGTACTCGTCCATTCCTTCCGCATATTCGTCTTCACCGTTTGTAAGTTCCTCCGCGGCATCCTCCAGTTCCTTCGCGCCGTCGATCCTGGCCTGGTACAGATCCGCCACTCCTTCGTTATATTCCTCCCAGCCGTCTGCAAGCTCGCGCTCGCCGTCCTCGATCTCCTGACGGGCGTCCAGAAGCTCCTGCCAGGCGTCCGTCAATTCCGTTTCGCCGTCTGTAAGCTCCTTCTCCGCATCTAGCAGCTTCTGCCTGGCATCCGCCAGTTCCTTGCGGGCGGCATCCAGTCCGGACTGTGCAGAATCAATCTGCGTCTGGGCGTCCTGCAGCTGGGCCTGCGCAGCCGACAGCTGAGACTGGGCAGCTGTCAGCTCCTCCCTGGTTACCGGCAGAAGCGAATACGCTGCCTTCAGCTTCGTCCTGTTTTCTTCCAGGACGGCCCGACCCGCCGTTATCGTCTGTCCGAGCATCTCCACCTGTACCGCCCGTTCTGCGTAGCCGGGACTTGCAGGGCTCATCTGCATAAGCGCCGCACGCGCAGCCTGGTACTGAGCGTCCGCGGCATCCAGCTGGGCGCCCTGCTGATCCAGCTGCGCAGTCGCCTGATCCAACTGCGCATATGCGTCAACAGCGCTCTGATAATTTTTCAGATTTGTCTCATACTCTCTTTGCCCGGAAGCCAGCGAGGATATCCCCTGCTCATATTCCGCATATCCGTCTGAATAACGCTGCTGGCCGTCCGTGTAATCCGCCTTGCCCTTCTCATATTCCTTAACGCCGTCCTCATATTCGGCCACTCCATCCTCATATTCAAGCAGGCCGTCCGCATACTCTTTCTTGCCGTCCGCCAGCTCTGCTTCCGCGTCCAGAAGCTCCTGATAGGCATCCGCCAGCTCTGCCTCCGCATCACGGATTTCCTCATCATACGTCTCTAATCCGTCCTGATAATCCTTCCATCCGTCATCCAGCTCTTTACGGGCGTCCGCCAGCTCCTGCCGCGCATCCGTCAGTTCCCGGTCCGCATCGGCACGCGCATCCGCCAGCTCTTCGCGGGCGTCGTCCAGTTCCTGCTGAGCATCGTCGATTTCCTCCTGGGCGTCGCCGACTACAGACGCATAGCGAAGCTGCGCACGCTCGTCCGCCAGACCATCCAGACCGTCGATCAGCGCATCCAGCTTCTCGTCGTATTCATCCCCGTAGCTGTCCAGCTCTTTCAAACCCTTGCCGGTAAAATAAGCCATGGTATAGTAATCATAATTAAAATTCTCTTCCGGAATGTAAACGAAACCATCGACGGAACCGCCGCCCAGGGAAGATGTTCCGCGATCGGTGCCCACATAGAGAGGACTTCCCACGACGCCCACGATGGTATAAGACAAATTCGTCAGATCCCCCTCGTTGCTCTCGTCCAGAACCAGATTCAGACGATCGCCGACGTTAAGACCGAGTTCCACAAGCAGAAGTCTCTCCGTGACGCACTCATTGGCCGCCTCCGGCAGCCGTCCCTCGGCAACTTCCAGCAGATTCATCTGCCGCGGCATGGAACGGACGCTGACAATGGCATCCTGGGCAATGGCGTCCACCGACCAGATACCTTCTACCTCCTCGATCTCCGTCCGGGCAGCCAATGTCTCCAGATCTTCATCCGTCAGACCCAAAGTGGAAATCACATAGCCGTCCATTAAATTCGTCCGATCATAGTAGCTGTCGGCAGTGTACTGCATATCCGGGGCCGTAGTCCGCAGCCCCGCCAGAAACGCCACTGCCAGCGCGGACAGAATCAAAATGGAGAGGAAACGGCTGAACGTATTGCGAATCTCGCGCATGGCATCCGTAGTAAGACGGTTCTTACGCAGAACCGCCCGCTTCGTGCGGCGCTTCTCCGGCACATTTTCACGGCCTGCCGATCCGGCCTGACCGCCTACCATTCGATCTCCTCCACCGGTGTCGGATGCGCATTCTGTTCGATCTCCACTACCTTGCCGTTCTTTACATGGATCACCCGATCGGCCATCGGCGTAATCGCCGTATTATGGGTGATGACTACCACAGTCATTCCGCCCTGCCGGCAGGTATCCTGCAGAAGCTTTAAGATCGCTTTGCCGGTCACATAATCCAGCGCGCCCGTGGGCTCGTCGCAGAGCAGCAGCTTGGGATTCTTCGCCAAGGCCCTGGCTATGGCCACCCTCTGCTGCTCGCCGCCCGACAGTTGGGCCGGGAAATTACCCAGCCGGCTTCCAAGACCCACATGCTCAAGCACGCTCTTTGCGTCCAGCGGGTTATCACAGATCTGCGCGGCCAGCTCCACATTCTCCAGCGCGGTCAGATTCTGAACCAGATTATAGAACTGGAACACGAACCCGATATCATGCCGCCTGTATCCGGTCAGCTGACGGGCGTTATAATCGCTGACCCGGGCGCCGTCCACGATAATCGTACCGCCGGAACAGGCGTCCATGCCGCCAAGCATGTTCAGAACCGTCGTCTTGCCGGCTCCGGAAGGGCCCACGATCACCGCGAACTCGCCTTTTTCAATAGCAAAATTCACACCGTCCACCGCATGGATGACAACCTCGCCCATCTGATATATCTTTTTCACATTTTCAAATGATATGTAGCTCAAGCATTCACCGTCTGCGCATGAATCGCGCCCTCATTTTATTCTGCAGCCTACTGTCACAAGTATTATTATCTTATTCCTTAAGAGCTTTTATTGTCAAGAAAGCGGAAGAAAATTTAACAGTTTTTTCATGAATGTATCCCCTTGTTCCGCCGCATACTATCCGCGGATACCAGGCGCCTGCCGCAGACAGCGCCAAAACGCGAAGGACACCGCCCAGGAAGCGCACGGCAGGCGAAAACAGAATCATACGAGAGGAGCACAAAATCATGCATTACCATTTTTCCTCAAGAAATGACTATAGAAACGAAGATGATGAATGGGACGATTCCTGCGAAGACGGGCTCTATGAAGGCGAAGATCCCTACAGATGCTTTATGGATGACGACACCATCGAGATGAAAGCCAGCTCCGCCATGGACTGCACCGGCCTGATCCCTTCCCTGCCAGACTCAGACGAGGAACTGGAGGCTTACGCACAGATGTATCATTATTCGGGGGATATCCTGGAAGACTAAGACACCGCAAAAGGAATCCGCATACTGACGTAAAACGCCTGCGGGACAGTGGCCGGCCCGTCCGGCCAGTTCCCTGCCCCGCAGAATCAAAACTTCAAACAGCAGTCGCCATTCTACTTTTCGGCTTTCTCCCGAATCAACCCGACAAGCTCCGACACAAACGCTCCGTCCGTCCGCAGAAGCATCCGCGCGGATGCGCCTGAACTGTCTGCCTCCTGCTGCCCGTACCATTCCTCACTTTTGTCCGCCAAGCTGTGATAAACCGCGGGGAACAGATAACTGCCATCCTCATTTCTGCGTATCTGAGGAACATCCGAAAGCACCGGTTCCCACACGCTGCCGCGTGGAATAAGCGGAAGAAGATAGGACGCATCCACAAGCATCTGCAGCGGCCCTTCTCCAGGATTTCCGGCTCCGGCGTCAGGAATCACGACCTCTATGACGTCCCCGACAGCGATCTCCTCCCGGTTTTCCGCCGCACTGCCTTCTTCTCCTGCATTCTCAGAATCCCGATTCCCGGCCTCATAATAAACCGCGTCCACCTCAGCTTCATAGCGATACCCGGCAGACCGTCCGTCTCCCGCTTCCAAAGACTGCGCCCGACGCACTGTTACCTGACAGAGCATCCGGGTATTTTTCAGACGATCCTCCGACGCTGCCGCGCCGCCATCCATCTGCTTTTCCAAATCCATTTCTGTCTCCTCCACCGTCGCTTCCTCCACCGCTGTTTCCTCCACCGTCGCTTCCTCATCCTCTTCCATCAGGCCCCCAGCCAGAGCACCCATTTCAAGCGAAGCGCCGCCCGCTGCCGCCTGGGCCCCCGTCCTTTGTCCTCCCATATCGCGGGCTGCCGCAGTTGTAGCAGTCAATGCCGCCCCGCTTCTTTGGTCCATATGCAGCTCAAGAAATTTCGGAGATACCGCCAGAAGGACCAGCATTGCAGCGGCTGCCGCGGCGGCGCCATACAGCCGACGGCGCGGCAGCGACAAAATCTTCCCCGACTCTTTTCGGCTGCCGACGCTCCCGCCCCGAGGCGCTTCCGCCATACTCCGCTCCGGATACTCCTCCAGTCCGCTCTCGATCCGATCCCAGAGATCCGGCGCGGCATGAGTCATTCTGTTCCGATATTCCCGTTCAAACAGTTTCTCCTTTTTCATAACCGCACCTCTTTTAATTTCTGAATCGCCGTACGGTAGCACCAGGCCACCGTCCCCTGGGGCCGTCCAAGCATTGCCGCAATCTCGCGGAATGTCAAACCACCCATAATCTTCAGATTAACGATCTGTCTCTCATCGTCCCTAAGCTTTCCAAGCGCCTGTTCCAGGCTAATTGTATTCACCACTTGCTCATCCACGGCCGTCTGCCCCAGAGCTTCCTCCGGTAAAATCTCTGTCGGCTCCTCCCTGCGGCGCCTGCGCAGATAATCGATCGCCATATTTCGGGCAATCGTCAGCATCCAGGCCCGATGTCCCCGCCCCGGCCTGTAGGTATCCGCTGCATCCCACAGGCGGATGAAGAATTCGCTCGTCACATCCTCCGCATCCTCACGATTGCGCACAATATCCCAAACTGTAGAGTAAATCATGGGATTGTAATCCTCATAAATTCTCCGCAGCCCTTCTTTTTCGTTATTACAGATCTGGCAGATACTCTCATGAAATAACTGTTCCGTCATGGCAAGATCCTCTTTTGCTTCGGCCTCCTATCCTCTATACGCACCATTCTAACATATTTATGGCGGAAATCACAGAAAAATCGACATTGCAAACCCAGGCAATTCCGTGTACAATAGGATTCGCCACTGTCATTTTTATCGTATGGAGATACCTTATAATGTCAGAACAGCCCAATGTCCCTTTCATCCTGTCAGAACAGCAGTATCAGTCCTGCCGGCTCTGCCCTCGCCAATGCGGGGCAAACCGCACAAACACGCAGGCCGCTCCCTGCCGCGGCGCCGCAGCTTCCAAAGCGTCCGCAGACGCGCAGCTTCCTGCCGCCTGCCGTTCTGACCCTCCCCGCCGCACAGGCTGGTGCGGCTGTACAGACCAGGTCATGGTCGCCCGGGCTGCCCTGCACCAATGGGAGGAACCCTGTATCAGCGGCTGTCGTGGCAGCGGCGCCGTCTTTTTCAGCGGCTGCACGCTGGGATGCTGCTTCTGCCAGAATTACCCGGTCAGCCATGAATGTTTCGGTAAAGAAATCTCCGTTCGCCGGCTGGCTGACATTTTCCTGCGCCTCCAGGAGCAGGGCGCACACAATATCAATCTGATCACGGCCACCCAATACCTGCCTTCTGTCGTAAGGGCTCTGGAACTGGTCCGGAACCGGCTCAAGGTCCCCGTAGTCTATAATTGCGGCGGCTACGAGCGATCGGAGATTGTCCGCGCCCTGTCCGGATACATCGATATCTGGCTTCCCGATCTCAAATACTTTGATCCGCAGTTGGCCGCGCGATATTCCCGCGCCAGAGACTATTTCGTCTATGCTTCCGAGGCGATTCCGCAAATGATCGCGCAAGCCGGCCCTCCGGTTCTGGATGAGGAAGGTCTCCTGCGCTCCGGCGTCATCGTGCGCCACATGGTATTGCCGGGCGCCCGTTTAGACTCCATCCGCCTGCTTCACTGGATGAAAGAAAACCTCCCGGATGGGAAATGGCTTCTCAGTCTGATGAGTCAGTACACTCCTGCCGGAGAAGCGGCTGCCGGCCGCTATCCGGAGCTTTCGCGCCGCATTACCACTTATGAATATGAATCCGTCCTAAACGCCGCCATTGACCTTGACCTGACCCTCGGGTATATGCAGCAAAAAAGCAGCGCAAAGGAAGAATACACGCCGCCTTTTGATCTGGAAGGAGTCTGAGACGCCCCGCCGCAAACCGCTTTTGTCTCATAACGTATAATTCCCCATAAAAAAAGCGCCCATGGCGCGCATTCCCTCTCCTGACCTTTCTTTTTCCCGCACAGACTTTCCTCAAACGCTATTCGAGGGTATCAGCTTCTTTTTTCTCGCCGATACCCTCATTAAACTATTGCATCCATTGGACCGTACCTCTCAATTCTTTCATGATATCTATATAAATTTTGTCCTCTCCGCTGACCGTCTCCCTCTTCTATACTCTTCCTTCTCTTTCTCTAATCCCTGCGGTCGGTATCACTCAAATCCATCATACTTTCTCGTCATATCATGAACCGGCGATCCTGCAGCCATCTTAGAAATCTCTTCGGGGCTCTGTCACAGATCGGAAATTCTGCGTTCCATCTCTTCCCTGGATGGAACAAATCTTACGTGTTCTTTGGACCGTACCTCCTTTGCTTAGATTTTGTTAAGTCTCTTTTTATGCGTCTTTGTTTTTGATGGTTTTACTATATCAGATCGCCATGTATTTGTCAATACTTTTTTATAATAATTTTTAAAAATTTTGCTTTTTCTTTTTATTTGTCTAAATTGTCTGTAATTATTCCAATAATTTTACAATATTCTCCCCGATTTCACAGACATTTCCAACCGTTTTTGAAACTTTGTATTTTGTTGGTCCAAAAGGTCAAACGTATTTTACCGCCTCCGCTTCCAGAAGTTCACAGAGCAGCAAAAGATTCCTTGTTATATGATACGGATCCTTCACAGGAAGTCTCCCTCCAACCGCTGCCAGATTCGGAGAACCGTCCCGACAGCGCAGCTGAATCCATTCTCCCACCTCGGGATCCGGATTCGGAAACGTAGAGAACGTATATGCATGGCAGCGGGCAAAATTCTCCAGGAACTCTTCATCACGCGTCAGGAAATAACACAGCAGGTTCGCATACAGCGTCTCCGTATGCACCCACCAAAGCTTGCAGCCGCAGTCCCGCAGCACGCTCTCCGTCAGGGCTTTCTCTGCCGCGGGGGCCGCGCCATGCGGCTGCCCGCCATCACGGTCAAGATAATAAAAGAGACCTCCGTACACCGGATCCCACGCTAATTTACTGGTATGACGGATCGCGTTTGCCGCCTGCCCCACGACAGATTGGCGCCCCATTCGCAGCGCCGAGCGGATTAGAAACCACATACTTTCGTTTGTATGCCCCGGATTAATATGCCGCCCATATACGCTTTCCAGAAGCTCATATTCCGGCCCCAAACATTCCTGAACCACACCGGAAGGCCTGATAAAATGACCGCAGAGTTCATCCATCGCCTCTCCAATCACAGTATCCGTCCACTCAGCGTCCCTCCATCTGGAAAAACTCACCAGACTTCTCCGAAGTTCCTCACCCGTATGAATCATGATCATAAAGGGAGCGTGTGCCCGCCAGCCTTTCGGCAGCACCGTGGGGGCGGTCCGGAACATACCGGCCTTCAAAAGGTTGGCGGCCCGTCTGTAGATTCTCACTGCTTCCGTCAAATAGTTTTCCTTCCGAAGCGTCTCCGCCGCAGCCGCCAGTCCCATAACGACAAAACAATCCGCAAATGTACTCGCCGCGTAACCGGAACCCGGCCAGGGTTCACGCGGCGTATGATCTGCTGACAGCAGGAAGGCGCAGCCGCCATCCGAAAGGAGACAGTAATTCAGGAGAAAGTCCGCTCCCATGACGGCCCTCTGCCTGCATTGCTGCCGGAGCCCTTCATCAAGACCGGCCGAAACATCCTCTGCAAGTCTGGCGTACATCCAGGTACAGCGTCCTTGAGACCAGACATACTTATCTTCGGATAACAAGCGTGTTCCCTGCGGATCATAGCATGTAAAAAATCCACCGTATCTCCGGTCGGTTTTCGGAAGCCAGAAGGGCAGGATGACCTGCCGCAAATGGCTTCCGTAGAAATTCTGCAATTCTTTTATTTCTTTCCTGTTCATACCTTTCATTCCCGGTGCAAACGCGTTTATTGCATATTGTTATACAGCGTCATACATTCGTCCATCACATCATAAAGAATATATTGCTCCGTATCCACCCGCTCCGGTATACGCCCGCTGTCAAGAAACACCTGCTGCTGCGCCTCATACCAGCCTTTGACCGTTCCATCCAGCAGTCTGTCCGAGATCACTGCCGGCGTCAGCCAATCCGCGGACTCCTTCGTAGCCAGTATCGTATCCGGATCCGCCTCCACCTCGGCCGCCAGCCACTCACAGACCTCCTCGATATGCGCGGCGCGATACTCCTGCGCCTTTAAAAGCGCCGCCCCAAACCGGATGAGCACATCCCGGTTTTCTTTCTGATAACTGTCCGTCGTGATAAAGCTTCCGGGAAACGTCGCCACATCCATAAAATCGTAATTGCCGGCGATCGTTTTAACTTTATCCCCCATCTGCTTCTCAATCGTCGTGCTGCTCGGATCCCAGGTGGCGCAGCCGTCGATCTGTCCGGCGACCATAGCCGTAACCATACCCTGCACATCCATCTCCACCAGCTCCAGTTCCTCCTTGCCGATCCCGGCCTGCTGAAGCGCCAGATTCAGGATGAGTTCTGAGGAAGTTCCGGTCGATACCGCTACCGTTTTCCCTTTCAGATCTTCGACCGTATTGATCCCGTGTTCCGTATTGACCATAACGACATCCGATACGCCCAGGCAGTCGATTGCGAATATCAGCGCTTCGCCTTCGATGCAGAGGGCATGCGCCCCATGTCCAATCTGCGCAATATCGATATCGCCAGACGCCATGGCCGCAATCTCAACCGGTCCATTCTGAAACTGCGTCAACGTCACATCCAATCCATATTCGTCGAATATCCCCATCTGCTGGGCGGTAATCAGCGTAGAACCTGAGCCCATGTTAGGCATATAGGCGACACGGACACTGGCACGCTCGTAAACCGGCACGTCGGAATCGGCAGCAGTCTCCGCAATTTCTCCAGACTCCACGGTTTCCGAGGATTCCGCAGTGTCCGAGCTCTCATCCACGAAATTCTCCGACTCCATACTCTGCGCCGCCGCTTCCGCTCCCTTTTCTTCCTCCGTCTGAATTACATGACTGTCCTTCTGCAGCGAATTTCCCCCGCATGCTGTCATCGCTGCCGCAAGGCACACCGTCAACATCACCGCGCAACTTTTTTTCATTTTCTTCCTCCTCTTTTCATCATTCTGTCTTTTTGCTTCATGTTACGGCATTTTCTCCTGCCATCCTGTCAGGCGGTTCTCCAGGAAACGGACAATTTTCTCCAAAACAAGGCCGATGATTCCCACCACAATAATCCCCATCAGCATTGTTCCCATATCATATTGTCCGCTGGAGCGCTGAATCATTGTCCCCAACCCCTTCGACGCCCCGGTCAGCTCCGCCGCAATCAGCGTCGTAAGAGAGGTAGACAAACCCAGACGAGCCGCCACAAGAATAAAAGGAGCTGACGCCGGTATCACTACCTTCACAAAAATATCCCTTTGCCGGGCCCCCAACACCTGTGCCGCCTTAATCAGCGTCAGATCCACATTCCTGACCCCCTGATACATCGTCACAACCATCACCAAAAAGGATGCGATAAAAATTACAACCACCTTCGAGACCTCTCCCACGCCGGCCGCTACAATGACCATATAAATGTAGGCCAGCGGCGGGATGTTTCTCACAAATTGGATCCATGGTTCTACGATATACAGGAACGGATCATACCAGGCCATCAGAAACGCAATCGGTATCGAGCACAGAAACGCCAGGCCAAATCCAGTCAAAACCCGGAACAAACTTGCTCCTACATGGGCCGGCAGCGTGCCGTCTCGGGTTTTACTTACAAAACGTTCCAGTGTCACTCTCGGCGCGGCAAACACACTTCCGGCTGTTCTGGAAAGAATCACCCACAACACCGCGGCCACACTCATCGAAATGAGCAGCCAGAGCCAGCGCGGAACCGCTCCCCAAAATGCAGATTTCTTCGGTCTCATACCCTTTGCCCTCCTTCCCTGTCCTGCCACATATAGTATAGCAGTTATCCGAAAGACTGTAGAGTAAGACGTTTCTTAATACTTTCATGAAATTACGCACTTTCATCAAACGAAAACAAACGAGCGCGAGCCGGATTCGAACCGCACCAAACTTCAAAAGCCCAATAAAATCAAGGAGGACTGCACGCCGTCTATGGTGTGGTTACTGTTCACACATCCCATTAAGGCTCTAAATTTTATTGTGCAAGATGCTGAAAATAAAATTTATGTTATCCA
>CANRHU010000079.1 GCA_947630485.1 uncultured Lachnospiraceae bacterium | reverse complement strand
ATGTTTGATTTCGGCTGCGCGGCCCGCGATGAGGGCGGCGTGAAGGGCCGGAACAACAAGGGCCTGGTCACGATGGACCGGAAGACGAAGAAGGACAGCTACTACGTCTATCAGGCCTACTGGACCAAGGAACCCATGGTGCATCTGTGCGGCCGCCGCTACGCGCAGCGGGCCGGCGAGACCACCGAGGTGCGCGTCTATTCCAATCAGCCGTCCGTCACGCTGTATGTAAACGGCGAGAAGGTGGGCGAGCAGCAGGCGGAGAAGGTCTTCGTCTTTACGGTGGCCTTAAAGGACGGCTTCAATACGCTGGTAGCCGAGGCGGGATCGGTGAAGGACAGCATCACTCTGGAGAAGGTGGAAAAAGAGCCGTCGATCTATGTGCTTCCGGAGGTCACGGAGCGCGCGGAGGGCGTCGCCAACTGGTTCAAGCTGGCGGGCGACCTGGATCTGAAGGCGCCGATGGAGTTCCCGGAGGGCAAGTATAACGTGAAGGTTCCCATGGGCGAGATCGCGAAGTCCGAGGAAGCCATGAGGGTAGTCTCCGAGGCGGTCAAGCTGGCCACCAACATGAAGGTGGCGCCGGGCGAAGGCATGTGGGACATGATGAAGGGCATGGCGCCGCAGGCCATGGTGGAGATGGCCGGCTCCATGATGCCGGAAGGGTTCCTGGAGAGCCTGAATGCGAAGCTGATCAAGATCGATCGGGTCTGAGTTGACAAAGAAAAAGTAAATTCCTGCGACCGGGCGCCGCGCGGCGAAGGCGGCCCACGGGCCTTTGCCGGCAGCGTCCGGGGAGCAGAAGAAAAAAAGGAGAAAAGAGTATGAGCAGCGACACATCCAAGTACTATGGCGAGAATGGAATCCATCGGGTTCCGCTGTGGCGTATCGGCGGCTTCGCCCTGAATAACACCGCCACAAACCTGTATCTGTTCCTGATGAACTATGTAGCGTATTACCTGGGGGGGTTGTTGGCGTAGCGACTGTGACCGCGTCAAGCTTCTCCATGATGATGCGTATCTGGGACGGTGTTACGGATCCGTTCATCGGATTCGTGGTTGACAAGACCAACGGCAAGTTTGGTAAGAACAGGCCTTTCATGGTGATCGGCAACGTGATCCTTCTGGTGATGAGCTTTATCCTGTTCCATGTAACCCATCATCTGCCGCAGAATAACGCGCTCCGTTTCGGATTCTTTATCGTGATCTCGGCGATTTATTACGTCGGCTACACCTTCCAGTGCGTGGTCACCAAGTCGGCTCAGAGCTGTCTGACCAACGACCCGAAGCAGAGACCGCTGTTCGCCGTATTTGACGGCATCTACAACAGCGTCCTGTTCGCCGGAATGGCGATCGTGAGCGCTAAGTTTATCGCGAATCACACCACACCAGATCTGGACGGCATCCTGACCACCGGCTTCTATCATGACATGTGGATATTCACGGCCGTCCTCAGCGCGATCTTTACCGCAATCGCCGTATTCTCCATTGCTCCGAAGGACAGAAGCGAATTCTTCGGAACCGGCAAGGCCGTGAAGGTTGGACTTAAGGATTACTGGGAGACCCTGAAGGGGAACCGTGCCATCCAGATGCTGGTGGTGTCCGCTTCCACCGACAAGCTGGCCTCCTCTGCCAAGACCAGCGCGGTTACCATCGTTCTGTTCGGCGTCCTGGCCGGCAATTATGGCCTGAACGGAACGCTGACCGGATTTGTGACTATCCCGAGTACATTGCTTCTGATCTTCGGCGTGGCCGGTCTGGCTACGACGCTGGGACAGAGAAAGGCCATGCTGATCGGTTCCTGGGGTGAGATCGTGATCTGCTGCCTGCTGGCGGCGCTGTGGCTCTTCGGCGATCCCACGAGCATGAACGGACCCAACGGCACGCTGCAGTGGGGTTATTTCGCAGTCCTTTATATCGTCCTCAGTATCGCCCAGGGAGGTTTCCAGGGCGTAGCCGGCAACATCGTTATCCCGATGACGGCGGACTGCGCGGACTATGAAGTGTACCGTACCGGCAAGTACGTGCCCGGCATGATGGGAACTCTGTTCAGCTTTGTAGACAAGATCATTTCTTCTCTGGCTCCTATGATTGCTGGTTTGATGTTCGCGGCGATCGGCTTTAAGGATCAGCTTCCGACAGCCAGCACCCCGTATAGCCTGTCCCTGCGCTACGTGGCGGTATTCCTGGCATACGGCATGATCATTCTGGGCTGCCTTTGCAATGTTGTCGCCCTTAGGTTCTATCCGCTGACCAAGGAGAAGATGGAGACCATCCAGGCGGAGGTCGCGGCCATCAAGGCCAAGGCCATGAAGGGAGAAGCGTAAGGAAGGGAAAGGAGCGCCGGGATGAAGAAGAATTCCGACAGTAAAAAGCAGGAAGTGACGATGGAGGAGTACCTGGCCGCCAAAGCGGAGCTGGACGCCGTGCGGGAAGAATACGGTGTAAAGCCCAAAGAGGGGAAGATATCCAGAGCCATTTCGAATTTCTTTGACAAAAGAGACGCGAGACAGCTTCGTAAGGTTAACAAGAAGAAGTACCTGCTGCTGGCGGTCTTTACCGGCTGGCTGGGCGGCCACCGCTTCTATGCGAGGCAGTGGGTCGTGGCCATCCTGTACCTGGTGCTTTTCTGGTCAGGTTTTTCCCTGGCAATGACCGTCATCGACCTGCTGGCGGTCATTCCGAAGAAAGCAGATGAAGACGGCAATATCAGCGTATAAATGATACGGTTGTTTACAGTCATGGGTTTCACGCGGACGCCCCTGGGCACGCGTGAAACCCATGACGTTAAAATCAGAAATAAAAATGAGGAGGCGTGATAATATGAAACCATTTATGGATGAGGATTTCCTTCTGTCCACAGAGACGGCGAAGAAGCTTTACCACGAATATGCGGAGAAGATGCCGATCCTGGATTACCACTGTCATATCGATCCGAAGGAGATCTATGAGGATCGGAAGTTTGAGAATATCACCCAGGTGTGGCTGGGCGGGGATCATTACAAATGGCGTCAGATGCGCTCCAACGGCGTGGAGGAACGCTATATTACCGGCGACGCCTCCGACCGGGAGAAATTCCAGAAATGGGCGGAGACGCTGGAGATGGCTATCGGCAATCCCTTATACCACTGGAGCCATCTGGAGCTGAAGCGGTATTTCGGCTATGAAGGAAGCTTAAACAGCAGAACTGCGGAGGAGGTCTGGAACCTCTGCAATGAGAAGCTGGCACGGGCGGATTACAGTGCCCGCAATCTGATTCGGATGTCGAACGTTACGCTGGTGTGCACCACCGACGATCCGGCAGATTCCCTGGAATGGCACAAAAAGATCGCGGAGGACGATTCCTTTGATGTGCAGGTGCTGCCCGCGTGGCGTCCGGACAAGGCGATGAACCTGGAGAAACCGGATTACCTGGATTATATGAAGAAGCTGAGCGAGGTCAGCGGCGTGGAAATCGGCAGCTTTGCGGATCTGGTCGCGGCGCTTGATAAGCGGATGGATCATTTTGCGGCCCGCGGCTGCAGTGTGTCTGACCACGGTCTGGAATACGTGATGTACGAGCCGGCGTCGCCGGAGACGGTGGAGGCTGTCTTTGCGAAGCGTCTGGCCGGAGAGCCGGTCAGCGGCATAGAAGCGCGCCAGTTCAAGACCGCTTTCATGGTCGCCATGGGCCGCGCCTACCATAAGAGGGGCTGGGCAATGCAGCTTCATTTCGGCGTAAAACGTGATAACAACAGCAGCATTTTCCGCAAACTGGGTCCGGACGCCGGCATCGACAGTATTGCAAGCTCGGCGCCGGTATCGGAGATGGCCGACTATCTGAATGCCCTCGCCGAGACGGATGAGCTGCCCAGGACGATTCTGTATTCCTTAAATCCGATTGACAACGCGGCGATCGGAACGATTATCGGCTGTTTCCAGGATTCGTCCTGCGTCGGCAAAATCCAGCAGGGCAGTGCCTGGTGGTTCAATGACAACAAGACCGGCATGACCGAGCAGATGACCTCACTGGCGAACCTGGGACTTCTGGGAAATTTCATCGGAATGCTGACGGATTCCAGAAGCTTTCTGTCCTACACCCGGCATGAGTATTTCCGCCGCATCCTTTGCGAGCTCATCGGCGGCTGGGTAGAGAACGGGGAGTATCCGGCAGACTATGAGACGCTTGAGAAGATTGTGAAAGGGATCTCTTACAATAACGCGGTGCGTTATTTTGGATTTAACCTGCAGAAGCAGTAGACCAAGCGGTAAAAGGAGAAAAAGAATGGATAAGAAGATTCGTTTCGGATTGATCGGCATCGGCACTCAGGGAGGCACCTACGCGGGCTTTCTGAGCGGAAAAGCAGGGATGCCCGGTATGGCGGCTCCTGAATGTCCGCCGCACTGCACGCTGGGCGCGCTCTGCGACATCGACCCTGCGAAGGAGAAGATGTGCAGGGAAAAATATCCTGAAATTCCGTTTTACAGGGATTGGAAGGAACTGGTGGATTCCGGCGACGTAGACGCGGTGATCACCACCGTTCCCCATTATCTTCACCATGAGATAGCGATTTATTGCCTGGAGCACGGAAGAAATGTGTTGGTGGAAAAGCCGGCCGGCGTCCGCGCCAAGGACGTGCTGGCCATGAACGCCTGTGCCGCCGCCCATCCCGATGTGGCTTTCGGTATCATGTTCAACCAGCGCACCAACAAGCTTTACCAGAAGGTGAAGGAGATTGTGGTTTCCGGCGAGATGGGACAGATCCGCCGCAGTCAGTGGATCATCAATTCCTGGTGGCGTCCCGACAGCTACTATAAGCAGAGCGCGTGGCGGGCCACCTGGGGCGGAGAAGGCGGAGGCGTCCTGGTCAACCAGGCTCCGCACCAGCTTGATTTGTGGCAGTGGATCTGCGGCGTGCCGGTAAAGGTCTATTCGAAGAACTTAAACGGCTGCCACCGTGACATCGCGGTAGAAAACGACGTGACCATGATGGTGGAATTCGCCAATGGGGCTGTGGGCACATTTATCACATGCACCCACGACGCCAACGGCACCGACCGTCTGGAGATCGATCTGGATGGCGGCAAGATCGTCGTGGACGACAGCAGAATTGCGAAGGTGTACCGCTACGTGAAGGACGGAAAGTATGTGTCCGAGGATGAGCTCAACGCTACCATGAATATGATGCAGGTGGCCCGGCTTACCAGCAGCAATTCCGGGGGCGGTCTCTATGAGGTGGAGACTATCGAGAATACGGACGGCTGGGGCCTTCAGCACATCACTGTTATGGAGAATTTCGCCCTTCACTGTCTTACGGGAAGCCCGTTGCTGGCCCCGGGTTCCGACGGCATTAACGGCGTGAACCTGGCTAATTCCTCGCAGCTGTCCTCCTGGACCGGGCGCGAGGTTCCAAACCCCTGCGATCCCGAGGAGTACGCCAGGGAGCTGGACAAGCGAATCGCCGAAGAGGGCAAATTCCCCGTCCGCGGGTAGTGAGGTGAATTCCATGATCAAAGCGGCAGTTATCGGGCTGGGGACTATTTCCGCTGTCCATTTGGACGCCATTGCCTCAAACCCGGAGATTGCGTTGGCGGCCGTGTGCGACACAGACGAGGCATGCAGGGACCGGGCGCCGGCCGGTGTGCCGTTTTACACCGACTATTGTGAGATGGTGCGCAAGGAAAGGCCGGACACGGCTCATGTGTGCCTGCCGCATTATCTCCATTATCCTGTTTCCCGAAAACTGGTGGAGATGGGGGTTCATGTATTCTGCGAAAAGCCTGCGGCTATGAATATCGCTGAGGCCGAGCGGTTCGAGGCCCTGGAGAAGGCTCGCCCGGAGATAAAGATCTGCATTTGCCTGCAGAACCGGATGAATGAGACGACGGTGGAGTTAAAACGGATCATCGATTCCGGTGAATACGGGAAGCTCATCGGACTCCGCGGCTTTGTGCCGTGGTATCGCGATCCGGAGTACTACAGCCAGAAGCCCTGGCGGGGCACCTGGGCAGAGGCGGGCGGCGGTTCCATGATCAACCAGTCCCTGCATACCCTGGATCTGATGTATTATCTGGGCGGCGAGGTGGAGCGGATTCATGCCATGACAGGGCAGCTGAACGATTACGGTATCGAGGTGGAGGGCGACGTGACAGCCCGGATGGAATTTAAAAACGGCGCCCGCGGCCTGTTCTTCGCCACCAATAACAACTGGACCAACGAATCGGTTCAGATCCGTGCGGCTCTTGAGAAGGGGATTTTCCACATTGAGGACAATACTCTTTACCAAATCGGTCCCGATTCTGAACGGCAGGTGATCTGCCGAGCGCCCAAACTCCAGGGGGTGCGGTTTTACTACGGCGCTTCCCACGCAAAGATGGTGGAACGTTTCCGCCAGGCGGTGGAGAACGGCAGCGACGACTATATCCATGTCCGGGACGCCGTGATGGTGATCCGGCTGATAGAGACCATCTTCCAGTCGGCGAAGGAAGACCGGCTCCTGGAAATTTTGTGAGCACTGGAAACAGATTGATGAAAAGCGAGGAGAAAAAGATATGGCTGAGAAAGGTTTGATCGGTGTGCAGATGAGCACGATCGCCCCGGCGAAGATGCCTCATTTCGACGCCTTTGAGTCTATGCAGAGACTTACGGACATCGGCTACCACTGCATCGAGATATCCCAGGTGCCCATGACGCCTGAAAATGTAGCCGGATTCCGCCGTTCCATCGACGAACTGGGGATGAACGTGTCCTCCTGCACCGCTTCTGTGGCGCCCATGGCGCCGGGAATGCCGGGGGAATATCTGAATGATCCTGACGGTTTTAAGAAGATCGTCGGGGACTGCCGGGCGCTGGACTGCGATATGCTGCGCATCGGCATGCTTCCCATGACCTGCATGGGAAGCTATGAAAAGGCCGTGGATTTTGCTAAGGAGGCGGAGGAGATCGCCCTCAAGCTGAAAGAGGAGGGCATTGACCTCTATTACCATAACCACCACGTGGAGTTTGTCCGTTATAACGGGCAGTATCTGCTGGATATCATCCGCGAGAACGCTCCGCACATGGGCTTTGAGCTGGACGTCCACTGGATCCACCGCGGCGGTTTAAATCCGGTGGAGATCATTAAGAAATACGCCGGCTCTATCCGGCTGCTTCACTTAAAGGACTACCGCGTCGGCGAGATGCCCGTACCTGAGGGCGGCTTAAATCCGGCAGACCGGGCGGCCATGGCAAAATTCATGGCGAATTTTACGAATATCATCCAGTTTGCCGAGGTGGGCGAGGGCAGCATGTCGATGAAGGCCTGCATAGAGGCAGGCCTCGCGGGAGGCGCGGAATATTTCCTGGTGGAGCAGGACGACTGCTACGGCCGCGACCCCTTCGACAGTCTGCGGATCAGCCATGATAATTTGGTGAAGATGGGATATGGAGGATGGTTCTGACAGAATGAAGCGTAATACGAAGAAAGCGTCACCGGCGCTTTCTTCGCATGGAAATACAGAAGAAGAACATCTTACAAAAACATCTCCGGCTGTTTGGGCTTGCCGGCGCTGGCCTTGAGAAAGGTCTTGACTGCCAGCTTCATCGGAGCGGCAAGATCGCGCGCATTCTGCGGGCAGACTGCCACGCAGCGCATGCAGCCGATGCAGGCGTCCGTCGTGGTGTTCGGCGCCGCGGGCGGGATAGCGCCCACCGGGCATACGGCGGCACACTGACCACAGGCAACACACTTTTTGCCTGCCTTGGGCGCGGCGCCGGCGGCCTTCTTTTCTTTATAGGCCGGACTGCCCGGAACCTCGACTGAACTGAGCGATGCGGCTTGCCGTACTTTTTGTACGACCTTTTCACCAAATTCCTGCGCTGCCGCGGCGTCTTTGGCGTCGGGGCGGCCGGCGGCGACCTCACGCACCATCGAATGCTCGGCGATGAAGGCCCCCGCCGCACAGACGGTAAAGCCGCCCGCCGTGAGCACATCCTTAAGCTCCAGCAAAGCATCGTCATAGGCGCGGTTGCCATATACGGCCACTGCTATCGCGGGGCCGCCTGCGCCCTGCAGACGGGCCAGACGCTCGCCGGCCACGGCGGGGATGCGTCCGCCAAAGACCGGGCAGGCCGCCACCAGCAGCTCCTCGGGGCCGATCGTGCAGGCGTCGGCATTCTGGCACAAGTCGACGGTGCGCACCGGGAGGCCGGTACCTTTCCCGACTGCCTGCGCGATTTTCTGAGTGCCGCCGGTGGGGCTGAATACAGCCAAAACACAGCGTGTTACATTCATAATGATTTCTCCTTTCCAAGATCCGGTCGGATCAGAATCTTACAGGTGTGTATCCCAAAATCCGCAGAAGCTGTCGATGGGATCGATGCCGGTGAATGCTTCCGGCCCGGTCATCAGTTTATCGACCAGAGCATCCAGCGTATACGGGCGGGAATCGTAGGCGTTAATGTAGGTGCGCAGCGTCGGCGCGTCCACCAGCATGGTGGGAGCGTTCACACTGACGCCAATGGTAGGCATATCATGGACATACCACGGGATCTCTCCGCCGCCTTTGCTGGTGCCGAAGTTTGGCCGTCCATTGGCAACATTGAATACGGTGATGACCAGATCCTGGCTGGCGGTAAAATCCTTGATGGCTGCTTTGCCTGCATGGTAGATATCGAGGAATCCGACCTGCTTGCCTTCAGCGGCCAATCGCTGCGCCTTGTCGACGGGACTTTCGTATACAAATGCTTCAAAGCCCCTGGCCCGCAGACGCTCAGCCAGCAGTTCGGCGGGAGATTTGGCATCGCCTCCGCCGAAAGCAAATTTCGTCAGCATCGACATCGAGTTTTCGCTGCCTTTGATATTCACCAGCATGATGCGCGGATATTTTTCCGGTGTGATGGGCAGCACGCCCTTGTCCTTATACTTGACCAGCGTGATGGCATCGCGGGCAATGGCGGCCGCGGTGTCCTTATACTCCTGCCTGCCCAGCGTGGCTGCCAGCGTCTCGGCGGTGGGAACGATCTCTTCCTTGACCTTTTTGTGCAGTCCCATGTGGGCCTTGAGTCCCAAAATGCGGGTCAGCGCCTCGGTCATGCGCGCTTCGCTGATTTTGCCGGTCCGGTAGGAGTCCAGCATGATACCGTAGTCTTCGTCCGGGTCATTGAAGAACAGATACATATCGCAGCCCGCGTTGATGGCGGCGGGAATCATGTCAGCGTGACGCATACGGTTGGTCATGCCTACCATATGGGTGGCGTCGGAAATGACCACGCCGTTAAAGCCAAGCTCATCGCGCAGCAGGCCGGTCAAAATCTCCGGGCAGAGCGTGGCGGGCAGCATTTCGTCGTCGGTGATGCCGGGTTTTATCTCACGCATATAGTTGGGCAGCATGATGTGTCCGCCCATGATGCCGTCCACGCCGGCGTCGATCAGAGCCTTGTACACCTTGCCGTAGGTGGCCATCCACTGCTCCCTGCCAAACATGTTGATGTTCGTGGACATATGCGCGTCACGGCAGTCCTGTCCGTTGCCGGGGAAATGTTTGGCCACAGAGGCGTAGCCGGGAATATCATGCACGCCCTTCATATAGGCCAGGCTCATATCGGTAACGCGCCGCACATCATTGCCGAAAGCGCGCTGCACGATCTCGGTATTCTCCCAGTTGTAATGGATATCGCATACCGGGGCAAAAGCCATATTGTTGCCCATGGCTGCGCCTTCCTCGTTGGACATATGGCCGAGATCATAGGCATACTGCGCGTTGTTGGTGGCGGCCACCTTGATGCCGGTGCCCAGGTAGGTGCCGTCCGTGCCGGTGCCGTTGCCGCCCGATTCGGTATTGCAGGCAATAAACAGAGGGATTGCGGATGCCGTCTGCAGCACACGCACATTGTGCTGCACCCGGTCGGATTTGATTCCATTGTAGCGGTAGCCGCCAATGTGATACCTGTCAACCAATCCCTTAAGAACCTCGTCGCTGACGGCGCCCTGGTTGTCGAAAAACAGCTGACCGACCTTTTCCTCGTCGGTCATGCCGGCAATGGTCTTTTCGACCCAGGCGATATCCTCATCGGACAGATAATAGGGCTTTGCGCGTAAATCGACCATAATAACATCTCCTTTACAACAAAATCACCGGTTTCAGTTACAAAAAGATATAAGAATATTGTAACACAAGCGATTTAATGATACAATATGTATTGATAAAACGAAACATTAGAGGTGAAGAATGTATCATTTAACGCGGCATCTGCGTGTCCAGAACACCGCAGCGAACCTGGGACAGGGTTTGCTTAGGTGCCTTGAAAGCAAGCCGCTCCGTGACGTGACGATTTCCGACCTGCACAGCGCGACCGGGGTCAGCCGGGCGACGTTCTACCGTTTGTTCGACGCGCCGGAGGATGTACTGATCTATCTGTGCGACCGTTACAAGCAGGAGCTGATGTCAGATCTGGCGATGCAGGACTTTACGACGCCAAAGGACTTATTTTTGTATCCAGTGCGTTTTGCGATGAAAAACCATACGCTGCTTGAGGTGCTGATACGAAATCACTGCGGTGATCTGCTGGACGATGTGCATGATGCCGCCGTCAGCTTTTTCGTGAAAAGGTTTGATTTGTTTCAGGGTTTCGATCCCGATGAACTGCAATACGCACAGGCCATATTTCATTCGATGATGACGGAGACCCTTGTGCTCTGGGTGAGGCGCGGGCGGCAGGAAACGCCGGAACAATTGCTGGAATATACGAGAAAGTACAATGCCGCTTTGGAACGCTTGCTGAAAACAGCATAGACCCCAAATTTATTCTGGTTCTGAATGTAGGCGGCATGGTAGATTTAAGTCCGGTTCGGGATGTCCGGATGATACCCTTTACCGGGAAGGCGTCTACACGGGCTATCGGTGGTTTGACCGGGCCGGGAAAGAGACCGTGCAGGTATACTGCTCGGCTCCGGAAGGAAGATTGGATAAGCCGTATCAGGAGCCGGCCGCCTTCGGAAAGATGCGGAAACTGCGCAGGGCAGATTAGGGACAGCGGTTGCATGAGCAGCTATATTCCTGTTTCTTACAGTGAGTATAGCTGTTCTTTCTATGTGAACCGAATGCCAGTGACGATTGGTTTGTATTTCCATGCAAACGGAGCACCAGTGACGATTGCTTTGTATTTCCATGTAAACGGAGCGCCAGTGATTCTCCATTTGTATTTTGAGAACAGAATTGCTATAATGGAAAATATCTTAGCGCCCGGTTCTGGGGGATGAGGAGGAAGGATATGAGAAAAGAAGTGTGGAGAACAGGAGCAGCGCTTCTTCTGGGGGCGTCGATGGTGTTGCCGCTGTTTACGGGATGCGCCAGCCGGCCTGAATCGGGAGAAGACGCGGAGGAAAATCAGACGGCTGTGACAAGGGAGACTGCGGGAGAGGAGGCTGTGGAGGAGATTGCGGCGGAAGAGACGACCGCGGTGCAGCCCGCTTCTGCAGGTGAAAACATTCGCCTGGAATTTGACGCGGACACATCTGCGCTGGACAGTTCCTATGAGATCAGTGATCTCCTTTACGGAATTTTCCTGGAGGATATTAATTTTGCCGTAGACGGCGGTCTTTACGCGGAGATGGTGAAGAACCGTTCCTTCGAGTTTGGTCCCTATGCTTCCGATACGAACAAACATGGCTGGCAGGTGACTGACCGGGGAGCAGTTGTATTCGACGTGGCGGACGGCGCGGAGGACGGCACCGCAATCCATGTAAACAATCCGCATTACGCTGTCGTGACGAATACCGGCACGGAGCCTGCCGGGATTGCCGGAAAAGGTTTTCTGGATGGTATGGCGCTTACAGGCGGCGCGGATTATGATTTCAGCGTGTTCGCAAAAGGTCTGGACGGCTATACAGGTCCGGTTACGGTGCGGCTTGAGGGTGGTCAGGATCAGGTCTACGCCGAGGCGGCCGTCGATCAGATTACCTCAGCCTGGCAGAAATACGAGCTGACGCTGACCCCGCAGGAATCGGTCAGCGCGGGCGTTACATTAAGCGTTAATATCGGTCAGGGCAGCGTCGCTATGGATATGGTCTCCCTGTTTCCGGCCGATACCTATAAAGGACGCAAGAACGGCCTGCGCAAGGATCTGGCCGAGTATCTGGAGGCCCTGCATCCCGCTTTCCTGCGTTTCCCCGGCGGCTGTGCTGTGGAAGGCCGGGATCCGGAATCCATGTACAGCTGGAAGGATTCCATCGGAAACGGCGAGAAGCTGACGCTAGGCGGCGTAGAAACGGTCGGCGACGTGGCGGTGCGTCCCCAGGCGTTTAATATCTGGAAGGGGGATGCTGCTAATCCCTATTATATGACGTACGGTCTGGGCTTCTATGAATATTTCCTGCTGTGCGAGGATCTGGGCTGTCTGGGCGTGCCGATTTTAAACGCCGGCATGACCTGCCCGATCCAGAGCAGCAAATACCAGACCTATATGCTTGATTCGGAGGAATTTGCCCAGTGCGTCCAGGACGTGTTGGATCTGGTGGAATTCTGTCGCGGCGGCGCGGACACCAGATGGGGCGCGGTGCGTATTGCCATGGGGCATGAGGAGCCGTTTACACTGCGTTATATCGGAATCGGAAATGAGCAGTGGCAGGCGGAATATTACGTCCATTACCAGAAGATTAAGGAGGCGTTTGACGCGGCAGCGGCCGAACGCCCGGAGCTCTATGACGGGATCGAACTGATTGTAGCTAACGGCCCGTCTTCCGGCGACCGCTTTGCCTGGGACCGCATCGGCGATGATTCCGGATACGCAGGCCTGGTGGACGAGCATTATTATGAATCTCCTGAATGGTTGAAGAGCAATGTGAACCGGTACGACAGCTATGACCGCTCTTCGGTTCCTGTCTTTCTGGGCGAGTACGCCGGCAAGGCCAACAATATGGAAGCGGCCCTGGCGGAAGCGGCTTTCATGACCGGCTTGGAGAAAAACAGCGATATTGTGAGAATGTCCTGCTACGCGCCGCTTTTCGGCAATGAGACTGCGGTTCAGTGGACGCCGGACATGATCTGGTTTAACAACAATACGGTTTACGGTTCAGCCAACTATTATGTGCAGAAGGCCTTTATGACCAACGCAGGCAGAACCCGGATCCCGGCAGAGCTTACCGGTGTGAATGCGGAAGCGGGGCTGTCCGGCAAGGTAGGCCTGGGGACCTGGTCCACATCGGCGCAGTTTGACGATCTGAAGGTGGTTTCCAACACAGACGGCAGGGTGCTTTACGAAGAGAATTTTGATGGCCAGTCTGTGGATATGCAGCCGGTGGCCGGAGCGTTTAAGCTGACAGGCGGATGTCTGGCCCAAACCTCTACAGCTGCACCCAAGTATGAGAATACCGGCGACGTGGCATATTTCGGCGATGAAAGCTGGCAGGATTATACCATGACCGTGAAAGCCACGAAGACAGGCGGCGCGGAGGGCTTCCTGATTCCTGTAGCGGTAAAGGACAGGGATAATAACATTTTCTGGAACATCGGCGGCTGGGGAAATACGGTTTCCTGCCTCCAGTCAGTCTCCTCCGGCGTCAAGAGCGGCCAGCTGTCCGGTACGGTCAGCAATCTTAGGCTGGTTACCGGTAAAACCTACGAGCTGAAAGTGGAGGTAACCTCCGCGCAGATCCGCTGCTACATCGACGATAAGCTGGTGGTGGATTATACGAAGGAGGCGGCCATGAGCGTTTACCAGGCGACGAGCAAGGCCGCGGACGGTTCTCTGATCATCAAGCTGGTGAATGTGACAGGAGCCGCCGCGCCTATTACGGTGGCGATCGATCATTTTGACGGCTATCAGGAGACGGGAATGCTTCAGACCGTGGCCGGTCAGGCCGCATCCAGTTTCAACAGTCTGCGGGAGCCGGAGGCGGTGGATCTGGAGGAAAATGAGATTGCGGTCGGCGCAGAATTTGCGTATGAAATGCCGCCGTATTCGGTGTCAGTGATACGGATTCCGGCAGTAGTCTCCTGACTTGAAACTGATTTTTGGCTGCAATTTATGACGATATTGCCAGGGACGCAGGGTTGTTTCATGAAGAATAATCTTAATCAGAAAAAACGTTGATTATATCGAGAGTTATGGATGGTATACAAA